>JAUQYZ010000319.1 GCA_030587475.1 Candidatus Sigynarchaeum calidifontis | reverse complement strand
AGCAAAGAAAGAATACGTTTTCAACTTCGTCAAGGCGTGGAAAGCCCATCCAAAATGGAAGAGCATTCGTGCATTCAAGGTCAGTCCGGAACCGACGATGAAGAAAATCAACGCAATCTCCCGAACTCAATATGGCTTTCGATTAGACGAGAGTGCGAGGTACAAGCTAGAGCAGCACTTGAAATGTCCCGTAATGGTCTCGCAAAGCGTTTTGAAGGATAATGGAGTAGATCGACCTTAAAATCAGCATTGTCGCTATGTTGGCGATATACGAAAATCGGTTACAACAAAAAACGAGTCTGCGTATGAAATGCTCGCGTTCATTCCATGTCCTCGGTCGAGTCGCTGTTCACGACCGCGTATTTTCCTTGCATCGCGTGCATTTCCTTCAGTATTTTTTTGAGTTTTTCGTTCTCAGCAGACATTATTTCGCATTTCTTGGAAATCGCCATGAATTTTTCCTCCAAATTTGATAACCGGGCAATTAACCAATCGATGACCGTGGACGTCTCGACCGGCGCCAGAAACCAGGAGAAAATGTTTTTTATAAAAATGCTATTATCCAAGCTATTGATTCCATACTCGCCGTCGTTCGAAAACATGTCGACGTCACCGATCACGACCACCTTGCCTTGCCCGTGCAGTGTTGCCGCGGCCATGGGATAGTTCTCGCCCATCTTCACGATCTTCCAGGGATGTTTATCATTGGGTGAGTATTGCTCGACAACACTGGTTTTTCCCGTGGAAAAAAGCGGGACGGCAGGCCAAACGACGGATAACGTTGTACCACCACCGGCCACGAGTCGCATCACGTTCTTGTTGACCGAATGGCTGACGTTGATGTTCTCGATAACGGGCGAGACCGCGGAGCCAACGTTACGCGTGTCTCGTACGGTGGTGCTCTCGATCCCGATACCGAATTCCCCGACGAGGTCGTTCAGGTTGGCCTGGTGGGCGAGATCCCCGCCAGCGTCAGTTATAACGAGGAGATTGCCACCCTCCCTAACGTATTTGGCGATGGTCTCGATATCATCCTTGGAGAGACGTGCACGCGCCGGACACCCGATAACGAACATGTCGGCTTCTGAAAGCAAATCATCAGGGATGAAATCCTCCCTGTTGATCGCGATGCTCACCTTGATCACGTCGCTGAGCAGATGGAACAGCTCGGAATAATTGTCGTCGTGAACGTCAAGGAGCTCGTTGAGGCCCTTGTCGACGAGGCAGATCGACTCGCCATGCTGGGATCGGGCTATGATTCGACGTAGCACTATGTGACACGCTCGGGAATTACTACCAGAGTAGGATTCCTACCAGAGTAGGATTCCTACCAGAGTAGAAAGAGAGTATTGCTATATATGCTTGACTCGATGGCCGACCCGTGCAGCTAGTGTTTTTAACTCCAGAAATACTCACCCATGACATGGCCGCAAGCAAGGAAGAACCAACACTCTCGGACGATGCGCTATCTCGCTTGTGCGAACAGCTCGGGCTGAAGACGACCAAGAAATACCGCGTCCTGGTTGCACGCCTGGTCAAGCAGGTCGGGATGGACACCAAGAAACTAGCCATTGCACTCAAGAGGGCCACGATCTTATCGTGAACATGCAAGACCGAGATCGTGCAACATGGTTAAATGCTTTCGTGGGCTCCCGCGCGCTTCCGGCGATCGGGGAAAGGCCTCGTGATCGAATCCGCAAGAAAGAAATGCTTTTTTTTCGATTGCCAACAAGATAAAGGCAGCAAGTCAACATTAAAATCAGTAGAAACCCAATCCTTACCCATAACCAACTCGCTTGCTCGTCGTGATTTAGCACGCCCGAGGAAGCATATCGAACTTGGATAGGAGGCACGAGATACCAGGAACCAACGCTTGCCATCACTTAATCCACCGGTAATTAAGTGAAGCACCCATGAGTGATGTGATCACCAATAAACCAAGGGAGTCAGTGAATATCGGCGTATATATCTGCCAATGAGGCGTGAACATTGGCCAATTCGTCGATGCCGAGCAAGTGAGGGCCTTTGCCGAGACATTGCCGCGGGTGCTGGTCGCTCGCACCTTCACGTTTTTTTGCTCGGATCCAGGTCAGCAGATCATCAAGCGGGATATCCAGGAACTCGGCGTGAACCGCGTGGTTGTTGGTGCTTGCACGCCGAAGATACACGAGCCCACTTACCGCGAGCTGCTTCTCGATGCGGGACTCTCCCCGTATTTCTTTGAAATGGTCAATTTGCGGGAACATTGCTCGTTCGTTCATAGCAAGGATAAAGTCAAGGCAACGGAGAAGGCGAAGTCCCTGATAGCAGGTGGCGTGTACCGTGCGATGGCCCTCGAGGACGTGCCTCGCAAGGAGGTGGAGGTTACCAAGTCCGTGCTCGTAGTCGGTGCCGGCATTGCAGGTATGAACGCCGCGATTAACCTCGCGAATCAAGGTATCAAGGTCTATCTCGTCGAGAAGGAACCGACCATCGGCGGTCGCATGGCCCAGCTCGACCGCGTGTTCCCAACGGATGACTGTGCCATCTGAATCGTCGCGCCCATCATGGTGAAGGCAGCGAAGCACCCAAACATCAAGCTCTACACGAAGGCCGAGGTCGCCGCCGTGTCCGGCATCACGGGCAACTATTCCGTGACGATCAGGCAAAATCCTCGTTACGTGGATCCAAAGCTCTGCACGGGCTGCGGCGCTTGCATCGCCAAGTGTCCCATCGAGGTTCCTGACGAGTTCAACCGCGGCATCGGTATGCGAAAGGGGATCTACATACCATTTTCCCAGGCGGTGCCGAAGGTTGCCTTGATAGACAAGGAGGCGTGCATGAGTTGCGGGTTGTGCGCGAAGACTTGCCAGCGAGGCGCGGTCAATTACGACGACAAAATAACGGAAGAAAAGATCATCGCGGGCGCCATCATCGTTGCAACTGGTTGGGACGAGTATCCCGTGCAAGTCCACGGTTCCTATGGCTACGGGCGGTTCCAGAACGTCATCACCCAGATGGAACTCGAACGCATGCTCTCGCCCGTCGGTGCCACGCACGGGCACGTTCTCCGCGTGTCGGACAAGAAGATCCCGAGGCGCGTGGCCATGATCCAGTGCGTCGGCTCGCGCAGCATGCACGAGAACGCCAACGCGTATTGCTCGTCGGTATGTTGCAACCTCGCGCTCAAGAATGCCCAGCTACTCAAGCAGGAAATCGACGGCGTCGATGTCATTATCTTCTATATGGATATGCGGTGCTGGGACAAGCTCAACGAGGAGTATTATCGCCGCATCCGCGAGAAGGGCGTGTTATTCGTGCGTGGTATCCCTGGGGATGTAAAGGAGGAACCAAAGACGGGAAACATCTTGCTAACGTTCGAAAACACGCTCGAGGGTACAGTGCAAGAGATATCGGTCGATATGCTCGTCCTCTCGGCCGGCATGGTCCCGTCCGCAGGCACGAACGAGATCGCGGCGGTACTGGGCCTAGACAAGTCGCCAGGAGGATTCCTCAAGGAGACCCACCAGTGCTTGAGCCCGCAAGAAACGAAGAACCCAGGCATCTATATCGCCGGCTGCGCCGCGGGGCCGAAGAATATACCTTACTCGGTCTCGTCCGCACTGGGCGCAGCCGCGAACGCGGCGAGCATCGTCACTGCCGGCATCTTTGCCAAGGAACTCATCACTGCCATCGTCGATTCTACCCGATGCATCGCATGCCACCGTTGCGAAAAGTCTTGCGGGTACAGCGCAATTCGCGTGAAGCCCGAGACCAACGTCGCGGAGGTCAACGATCTCAGCTGCAAGGGCTGCGGCGTCTGCGTGTCTTCTTGCCCAGCGCGGGCGATCGAACTCCGGTACTACCGCGAGGGGCAGCTCACGAGCAAGGTCTACGCCATCCTCAAGGAGGGCGGGAACACGAGCGCCAACACTACTCCCAACGCGACCCCAAAATCCACCGACGCGCCCGCACCGATGCAGCCCGGCTGCAAATCGTAGAATCGTATAACCGGGTGAAGGGTTTGCAAGCAGCAAACGGGCGCTCGTTCCATTACCATGATCCAGCACGTGGAAACGTGAATAATCATGGAAGACAATAACCAGGAATCCAGGAAAATTATCATTTATTGCTGCGAGAAGTGAGGCTATTCCGCAGGGGATCTGGTCGGTGTTTCGAGGAACCAGTACGAGCCCGTGATTTACCTCGTGAGGGTGAAATGCACGGGACGCGTGGACATGTCGGACATCATCCAGGCATTGCGAGACGGTGCCGATGGTGTCGGCATCTACTCGTGCCACAAGGGGGAATGCGACTTTGAGAACGGAAACATCGTCGCGGAGCGACATGTCAACGCGGTGAAGTTCATGCTCCAGCGGTCGGGCTTCGATCCGGACCGCGTGGGGCAATTCTTCATGTCGGCAGCGGAGATCGACCGGTTCTTGCGGGCAACCAACGAGTTCGTGGCAAAGATCAAGGCCCTGCCGCCCAATCCATTGAAAAAGGACAAGGGGCGGGGCTTGCAAGTAATAATATAGCGAGATATACCCGATCCCCCCCACCGCGTGATTCGCCCCAAAAAACCGAAGGGGCGATGATGGCACGTCGCCGCGAGCGACGGGATGACAGAAATAATGTAAGAAAACGGATCCAATGTCAACGGCAACCAAAATGGCCGCAGATGAGATGCAACCCGGGCACGTGAAGCAGCTCCCATTGCTGCTCCATGCCGCGAGGTCGTTCCGTATCCGGTGCCTCGTCGATGCAAAGTCAGACATAGAGAAAGCAGGTGCCCTCGATAGCAACGAGTATAACGAGTTGCTCGGAACCATGCTCGATGAGGAGGTACGCAAGGCGATGGTCTTGCGGGAGATACAGGCGGCCGGCTGCGACGTGAGCCTGGAGAACTTGCTCGACAAGGCGCAAGCACTCGGTATGCAAGGCAAGGTTGCCGTCGCTGCAGCGTTCCAACTTGCTTTTGAAGGATTCGTTCTATGCAAGCTTGACTCGCCCGAGGCGGTTTCCTTCTCATTCATCACCGACGACCCGGGTAAAGTCCAGCCCGTCTACGTGCCCGTGAAGGTGGTGGACGAGGGCAAGGCTTGCAGCGGCTGCGGCGTATGCCAGTCCGCGTGCCCGGTCGATTGCATCTCGGTCGACGACGGCAAGGTTATGATAGATATGGACAAGTGCATCCGCTGCGGCTTGTGCCTCACGGCTTGCCCGCGGGCACTGCTCCCGAGGAAATCGACAGACTGGGCCATGAAAGGCGGGCCTGCCAACCCCGAGGAACTCAAGGCAGGCAATTTCATAGAAGCTTGGTGCGCCAGGATCACGCGAACCGACGTGCAGCAGCTCGTGCAAGACGGCGGAGTGTCGTCAGCCCTGCTTATGCAAGCATTCGAGTCGAAGGCTATCCAGGCCGCGATAGGAGTGGCCCGGCAAGACGACGTGCCGTGGAAACCCGAGGCGATCGTCATGAAGGGTTCCCACGACGTCACGCGGGCCGCCGGGACGAAATACGTCAACACCCCGTCCTTGAAGTTATTACGGAGCGTGAAGCGCGAGAAATCGATCGCCGTCGTCGGTACCCCGTGCATGATGCAAGCCATCCGCAAAGCGGAGATCTACCCATCGGGAACGATCGGCGTGGCCAACATCAAGTACCGCATCGGCATATTTTGCATGGAATCCTTCACGCACGCCGGGATCAAGCAACTGTGCGAGGGTACGTTCGGGATCCCTCTCGACCAGGTGAAGAAGATGAACATCAAGGAGGGGCAATTCTTTGCCTTCCCGATCAGCGGGGACCCCAAGTCGGCGAGCATGAAGGATGTGACCAAGCTCGCCCGGCTCAGCTGCCATTGTTGCCACGACCTAACCTCCGAAATGGCGGACATCTCTGTCGGATCTATCGGCTCGCCAGACGGGTGGAACACTGTTCTTGTTCGCACGAGCGCTGGAAAGGAGTTGTTCGATGCGGCCGTGCAGGCAGGCTTGATCGAAAAAAAGTCACTAGATGAAATCCAGCCCGGGCTTTCCCTCGTGAAGAAACTCTCCTTCACCAAGAAGCGTAATTACGAGAAGATAGAAATGAAGCGCGTGGAAGAGAAGGGGTATCACCCCTCGTATTTCATGAAGCTGCCGCCTCCGCCAGCCCCGAAGAAAAAAGAGGGAACGCCGGCCGAGCTTGATCGCACGTGAACGATCGTCCATTGCTAAATATATGCCCTTTTTGAATCTGAAGCCGTGGTAAGTAGCAAGTGATACTGATGGATCTACGTTCCTTTATGAGCTCTTTTCCGCCCAGGGACACCATGACATCTGAGGACATGTTCGTGCTTGATGAAAATTCCGAAGATCTCGGGATCCCGAAGGACAAGCTTATGGAAAATGCTGGTGCCGCGATAGCAAGGGTAATATTAGATGTCTTTAACCCACTTGATGAAAAAAATATCCGTGTGTTCTGCGGACTCGGGAACAACGGCGGCGATGGTTTCGTAGCGGCGAGGCACCTCGCACGCTTTGCAAAGAGTACCACGGTTTATTTAATCGGAGATCCCTCCCTCATCGCCACGGCGGAAGCACGATCGAACTGGAACGCGCTTTCGCGGGAACCGTATTCTATTTGCACGGTAATAATCAAGGACTCCTCGAAAATCGAAGATGTCGAAAAATTAGACGCGAGATCCATCATCATCGACGCATTGCTCGGCGCGGGTATAAAGGGGGACGTGCGCGAGCCCGTGGCTTCTGCCATCCGCAAGATCAACGCGCTGCGCAAGGAGTCGCGTTGCCCGGTCATCGCGGTCGACGTGCCTTCGGGCTTGAATATGGACGATGGAACAATGGGGAACGTCTTCGTCTCGGCAACCCGGAGCGTGACCTTCCACCTCCAAAAGAGAGGTATGGTTGGCAAGAAGGATATCACTGGTCCAGTCGATGTTATGCCAATTGGAATTCCCCCGGAGGCCGAATGGCTCGTGGGAAAGGGGGATGTGAAGCGCCTCTTCAAGAAACGACGGGATCCCCGATCGGTAAAGGGTATGAACGGTAAAGTTCTCGTTATCGGGGGTAGCAAACAGTACTCGGGCGCGGCAATCCTCTCTTCTCTCGCAGCCTTGCGGTGCGGTGTCGATCTAGTCAACCTCTGCATGCCGGCACCTGCAGCAGTGGTGGCCCGGATGGCATCTCCAGACTTGATAGTGACGCCTCTGGAGGGAAGCTCGATCACGGAACGAAACGTCTCGGAGCTGGAAAATCGGATCAGCTGGGCCGATGCGATCTTGATCGGTCCAGGTATGGGACGCGAGTCAGGGACAGTCGATGCCATCATGGCATCGTGCGAATCTGTGGTAAAAACGGGAAAGAAACTCGTCGTGGATGCAGATGCTTTGAAGGCGATCGCAAATAACACGACCGCGATCGATAACCCAAACGTTATATTGACGCCCCATGCGGGAGAGTTCGCCATCGTTTCGGGAAAGAAAGCAAGCAACTTGATTTCACTGGAGCAGAGGCTTATCGCTGCGCGTGACTTCACGCAAGGGATTCATTGCCAGTTAATATTGAAGGGGCCTGAGGATGTCGTGATGAACGCCCATCGCTGCAAGATCAACATCACCCACACGCCTGCAATGACTGTTGGCGGCACTGGCGACGTGCTTGCAGGCATCGCCGCTGCTCTGGCATCGCGCTATGGTATGAGCACTGAATTGATGTTTGACGTTTCGTGCGCCGCGATACATGTCAATGGCCTAGCTGGGCTCGCTGCGGAGCATAAAGTAGGCGGTCCATTCATCACGGCAAGCATGATGATAGACGAGATAGGCAAGATCCTGTCAAGTTTCGCATAGAAATCAATCTACGGGAGGAATCTAGACACCATTCACGTGGAACGCTAAATAATATGATTTCGTCGAAAGCCGGTTAAACTTTATAATGCTGAAAAAACTGTAATGTATTGGGATTAGCAAGCACGAAAATTTTATGTAATTTATCTCAGATTCATTCGTCGAGGTGTTGAACGCCACGGATTTCGAGGATGAACTCAAGCGGAACATCCTTGGGGATCGCATCTTCAAGCGCAATGGCGAGCAGACGTTGGACAGGACATATGTTCCCGAGAAGATACCGCATCGCGACGACATCTTGAAAAAGCTTGCCTCCGATCTCAAGATTATATTCAAGGAGGACAAGGGTATCAACTTGGGATTGCGGGGAGAAGGGGGATTCGGGAAGACATCGATCGCCCGGTTCACGCAGAAGAAATTAACAAACGTCGCAGCCGAGCTCGGCATCATCTTCGACAGCCGGTACTACACGTGCTTCCAGTTCCGCACTCTTGGCACCATGCTACGTGATTACCTTCCATCGAATTACTTCATCTCCGGGAAGGGCTTCAGCATCTCGGAGCTGCTCGCTTTTCTCGTCCAGAATCTCCAGCGGGAGAACAAGAAACTGCTCCTCGTCATCGACGAGATCCAGAACTTGAAGCCTGACGACGTGATGCGCATCCTTTCGGTGAACGAGGAATTCAAGACCGGAGCCGATGGGAAGGAATTTTTTTCAACTATTCTCATCGCCCGGTCGAGTGATTGGGAAGATCTCATGGCCGCGGAGCCCCGGATAGCGCAACGATTGCATAGCATGATCACGCTCCCGAAGTATACTTACGACCAGATGGTCGACATCTTCGCGTTCCGGCGTGACCTGGCACTCAACGAGGGCGTGCTATCGGATGAAAACGCCGAACTCATCGCGCAGATGAGCGAGTTGTCCGGGAATGTCTATTACGGGATCGAGGTCATGCACCACGCGGGAAAAATGGCGGAGCAGCAAGATGCTAGCGAGATCCTTCCGGAGATGATCCGGAACGCGGCTAAATACGTTTCAACAGAATTCCGGGAGCCGATCCTCAAGGATTTGAAGAAACAAGAGCTGCTCGTCTTGCTTTCAATTGCCCGTGTCTTGAAGTACAACAGCCAGAAGAACATCAACTACACAACAACGGAGGAATCATTCGAGGAATACAAGGTGGTCTGTGAAGAACTTGGGGGCTGCAATGCGGAACCCCACGTGATCACCGCGTTTCGCAAATACATGCAAAAACTAAACCAATCACACTTGATCCACGAGCGAATTAAGAATATCTCTCCACGCGGACGCCGGGCAGAGATTCACATGCTTGATTTTTCTGCAGAACTAGTGATCCAAAAGGTCCAAGAAGTGCTGAAATCCATGAAGTAAATCGTGCTTTTTTCATGGAATCCTTTTAATTGCAGAACAGTTCATTGACGTTTAATACCAACTCATCATTTAGATGATATAGGATATTCACTGACGTGCGGGTTGTCTGCCATCATGTCGTTCCCGATCCAACAATCACAGTCTCAATCCTCCCTCGTGAAGGTTTTGAAGCGCGCGCTGGGCAAGCGTTGCCTTGTCGTGCTCAAGAGGGATTTAAGCGTGAACGGGATACTTCGGGGGTTCGACCAGCACTTGAACCTGCACATCGACAACGCGGTTACGACGAATCCGCACACGCTCGAGATCGAGACCCTCGGCACGATCGTACTTCGCGGGGATTCGGTCCTGCTCGTTAACTGCGAGGATCTCGTCGAGAAGGAAGAAGAGTGAAACGCAATGGGAAAGGGCACACCGGCAAAAGGCCGACACAACAAGAAGACGCACATCCGTTGCCGCCGCTGCGGCAGGACATCTTACCACGTTCGGCACAAGGTCTGCGCCGCATGTGGTTTTGGTAAAACGACGCGCTTTCGAAGGTACAACTGGATGAACAAGAAAGTGAATGGCCGAAACCGGATCGTGTGATCCACGGGTAATGTCCATTTTTATACCACTCAAGTCCGGTTCCGCTGAACAAAGGGTTCGGATGTTACCGTTATTTCAAGCCTGGTCAAACTTGGACATCAAGGCCAAGTTTGTTGGCCTTGACAAGGCCAAGTTTTTTCAATGCTTTGCGCGATCACCTCGGACGCGCGGGTTGGATCGATTTTGCAAGCGTGACCATCGATTCCGCACCTGTCAAAGCATTCGTGAACTTGGGAAAGGCAAACAAGGAGATTAAATTGAACGATGCGCTTGCTTGCTCGCTTATCGATGACCCCACATATCAAGCCCTCGCGGCAGGCGTGATAGCGGCCATGGGTTACAAAAAA
>JAUQYZ010000309.1 GCA_030587475.1 Candidatus Sigynarchaeum calidifontis | reverse complement strand
GCAGCGAGTCATTATCTGCTCGTACATGGTGAAAATCTGGTTTTCGTGAAACCGGATGAAAATCGCGATAAAATCATGGAGATTCTATCCACGATGGATAGAGAAGCCGCCAAGGAGGTCATGGCTAAGAAACGGAAGCCAAGAACGTCTATATCAATCATCATGCACGTTGGTGCTAAATGGAAGGAAAAGATCGCCCGGTTGCGCGCAAAGCTATCGGATTTAAGGAGAGCAAAAACTTACCTATCTTAAGTTAAAAAAACTTCAAGAACAATTTAGAACTTGGGTCAAATGTACCGATAAAGTCTAATGATCCAAGAATATTACTAGGTTTCTGGGGCTAATCGTGGCTGGCAAAAATGCTGCGTGCGGTGAACACGGCTCGTCGCGCCCCGAGATGACGCCCTGGTTTGTAAAAACGGCTTCCATTGTCGTAATATGGCCGACAAAATTGCACTAGCAAAATCCTTGGATCAATTCACTTAATATTTACAGTCAAATTATGTGATATGTTATGGCAGAGTCCAATCCGCAACTTCAAGGTGTTCCTATGAACGAGCTCAAGCGCCACCTCAACACGATCCTTGAAGCGATCGTGGCCTTGTGCCCGTCGCGGAACTATACAAGCCAGTTCATCTCCTTCTTGCCCGACGAATATGCCGCGATATACGACATGTTCCCTGAGTTCTTGTCGGATCGTGCTTTCCGTGAGAAGCTGGCCCGATTGCTAGGCCTTTCGCTTGGCCCACGAATAGAATTAATACCTGGCTCTTTCGCGGCAAAATTAAGGCCAATCATCGACATGGTGCACCAGTTATTGAATGATGATGGATTCCGGCAGGAATGGGATGCATTATTGAAGGAGAATAGGGCAGAAGCCGTGCCAAATCCGCTGCACGAGTGGGTGGTGATCAAGGCACAAGTAGCGAGGAACGATCCAGTAATAGGTCCAGCCGCGAGCAAGATCCTCACCGTGTTCAAGAACCCAAATGAAGGAAATACATCGATTTGTGGTGAGAGCGGAACTCTTCCAGCCCCGCGGATGGCTGCAACTGCAGATGAGCTTTCAAACCAGCTCCAAGTACCATTAAGCGATATCCAAGACGCACTGGATTTCCTGTGCTCTAAGGTTTACCTCATTGAAAAGGTGACTGAAGGCACGGATGCCTCAAGTTCCAGACATCGTTACCGTCTAGCAAGCGAAGTCAGACCAGAATGGATGAGCGAGCCATAACCGATATGATTCGAGATGCGATTTATCATCCACCACCTCATCGATTTCCGGAGCCAGTTTCTGAGCCTCTCGATTTCTAAAAACAAACGCGCTCGTGTATATGCGTTTCACTCTCTTAAAACGGCATCCAGGTTCACGGGAGCACATGAAAACACGCAAAACCACGTGGTTGCTGCGGGGAACATGTGGAATCGGACGAAAAAAAGCCCACCTAAACTCTATCTCAAGCGAGTTTCAATAGCATCGCACGGAACTTGTCTGTTGGTGACAAGGCGGCTAGGATGGGAACGAAGTACCAATCGCACGAAAAAATGGTTTGGTTATTGCATCGGATCTCTCCGAAGAACAAGCTGGAGTCGCACGATTAACCAAGTATATCCAGAGGCTCACGTTCATACGAACTCGTGGTCCTATCCTCTCAAGGATTTTCCAGTTATCCTTCCAAAAAGTGACTATGACCGTTTCATATCGAACAAGGAACTGGTTATAGCAAAATACGAGAAATTAAAAATGGATGTTGCAACGATCCGCAAAAACATGGCTCTTGAAATGGAAAAAGCGAGGACCTTATTCCAGAACCAATTCATTAAACAAATCCTGCCCGTGATCGATGACTTCTATCGTGCGATGCGCTTTACGGTCTCCCTTCCAGAGAAAAAAAAACTCAAACAAAGCCTTCTCGAATCCATCAGATCAAATTCAATGATGATCCTTGACAAGATCCTGGTCGTTACTGGCCTGGAACTCGTGTTGCCCTCCATTGACTCCCCTTTCGATGCGATGAAAGCAACCGCGATCTCTACCCGTTTTATACGAGACAAGCCGGCAAGCATAGTCGTGGACGTGCTGAAGCCGGGCTATGCCCTTAACGGCATTCTCCTGAAGCCTGCCGAGGTCGTTGTGTCAGCTCGCCCGCCAGAACGGAATCAACAGCGGCCCGATCTTGAACCATCGACAAAAAAATCACGCTTGAGGTGGATATTTCACAAGTAGCCCAAGCGCTTGGTCGACGATGCAGCCGGTGCAATCCGGCCGGTGAAATCCAGTCCGACCGGTGCAATCCTTGAAATCCTTTGTCAACTTGCTAGTTAATACTATGTATATGCAAACGTGGGCTTGATTTAGCGCCGAATGATACATCACCTCTTATTATTTTGCCACCCAATTAAGCCTCCGCTTGCAACTCGATGCCGTCACGCCCGTGAACTGCCTTGAAATGCGCCCCGGCCATGCTCCTCAAAGATAGATTAGCGCTAAACCGTCGTCTCATCTTTAAATGCGGTTTCAACTCCGGGTCGTTTCGCATCCGCATCACGGCACGTATCCGTCTATCCAAGCGCACGATCGACCGCTGACCGCCGAGAAAGACGACCGTCCGGAGCACGTTATTCGTTGTTTCCGAGTGGTTGTTCTGGATGTGCTTGCCCGCGAACAGCGCGAATGCATCTTGCATACCCTTCACCACGGGCGGGATCGTGCCATCCGAGAAAACCAGCGTGCCTTTATTCGGTCTCACCTTGACGTACCCTTTCCGACCGGTCTTGAACACGTCGAAAATGCTCGGATGTCCGCGTTTTTGCGAGTCCTTTTTATCTGCTGGTCTGTCATTCTTCTTGTTTTTGGACCCCTTCGGGCGGCCGCGCGGCTTCGGCGCTGGCGGGTTGACCGGTTTCGTGACTTGCTTGACGTGGTACTGTCGTTTCTTTTGCTTCTTGAAGATATCCGTACTAACGCCGACCAATGTCTCGATTCGCACGCCGCCCTCGTACTCGATGCGCTCGATGATGGCCTTGTCGTATGGTTTCTTGTGCGGATGCACGATCAACGTTAACGGGTATCCGAGATGACGAGCTATCGCACGCGCGGCCTCATGGGCGTCTGACGTGATGACCTCGATTCGCTTCGACGAGCACGCTTGTGCATCGTTGAAAGCCTTCCGCATATCTGCTTCCGCTCGTGATGTTGACACGTTGATACCTAGCACCTTCGATGGATTGTATCCGCGGACGATGATAACGTATACCGTCTCCCCGTCTATCTTGAAAAACGTTTCATCGATGGAAATCGCTTTGTCCTTGGTCTTTCTCCTCACGAGCTTGTCCCGTTTCATTCCACGCGCAATTGTTTCGTCAACCGCGGATCGAAGCAACGACACGAAAGCTTCCGAAACGCCATGCTGCGCGGCGATGGTTTTGGCCTTTGCACCATGCCGGTAGAGAGCATCGATCATCTCCTCGATTTCATGTCC
>JAUQYZ010000307.1 GCA_030587475.1 Candidatus Sigynarchaeum calidifontis | reverse complement strand
GGACATGAAATCGAGGAGATGATCGATGCTCTCTACCGGCATGGTGCAAAGGCCAAAACCATCGCCGCGCAGCATGGCGTTTCGGAAGCTTTCGTGTCGTTGCTTCGATCCGCGGTTGACGAAACAATTGCGCGTGGAATGAAACGGGACAAGCTCGTGAGGAGAAAGACCAAGGACAAAGCGATTTCCATCGATGAAACGTTTTTCAAGATAGACGGGGAGACGGTATACGTTATCATCGTCCGCGGATACAATTCATCGAAGGTGCTAGGTATCAACGTGTCAACATCACGAGCGGAAGCAGATATGCGGAAGGCTTTCAACGATGCACAAGCGTGCTCGTCGAAGCGAATCGAGGTCATCACGTCAGACGCCCATGAGGCCACGCGTGCGATGGCTCGTCATCTCGGATACCCGTTAACGTTGATCGTGCATCCGCACAAGAAACCATACGACAAGGCCATCATCGAGCGCATCGGGTACGAGGGCGGCGTGCGAATCGAGACATTGATCGGCGTGAGTACGGATATCTTCAAGAAGCAAAAGAAACGACAGTACCACGTCAAGCAAGTCACGAAACCGGTCAACCCGCCAGCGCCGAAGCCGCGCGGCCGCCCGAAGGGGTCCAAAAACAAGAATCACCAATCTATCTTTGAGGAGCATGGCCGGGGCGCATTTCAAGGCAGTTCACGGGCGTGACAGCATCGAATTGCAAGCGGAGGCTTAATTGGGTGGCAAAATAATAAGAGGTGATGTATCATTCGGCGCTAAATCAAGCCCGATCTTGGATATTTTCTCGCTGCATCATATTCCCCTCGGGAGAATGGTGGACGATCTCTAGGAGGCTGGCCATCATCGCCAGAGATGATGATCTTTTGACTGGCGACGAAGGGCGTGACACTTCTTTTCATTGACAGCTTGTTTTTCTTGATACAGGACTTTCAAAGTTATGCTATTTAAAACAATTCTAACTTGACCATAAAAAGCGCCACCACGCCTTTTCCTCTTTCCAATCGCATGCTCTTGTCAATTTCGTGATCGGAGAGCAATGGCATTCACGGGCGACGAAACTCCGTGATGCAAGAGTCTTGTTCAATATCAACCCGCGTGCATGTTTTTACTACTGGCAATGAAAGTTCTGACGAGCAGCTCGCGTAACAAATACCCGTTACTCGTGGCAAACATCAACCACCATATTATGCCATCAATTAAAGCAAGACCGAAAGTTTGATATATGACTCGTGGCAAATTATCCTCATGGTATATCTCTTTGAAAAGACGGTCAAGTCGCGATACGGAACGTATGTCTACGTGTGCCTGGGTGAGGCCGTGTGGGTCAACGGCAGGTCTAAACGCGTTAAAGAAATAACGCTCTGGCGAAAGGACAAACAAGACGCCGGATGGTCTAGCCTCAAGCAAAAACTCGCCGCAAAGGACGTGCAAGTAATCTCTCGCGAGTACGGGCTTGTTATGGCCTTGCTTGCGACTTGCAAGGACCTAAACATCGCTGGAATCATCGATCGCCACGTGACAAAGCGTGATCAAGGGCTCTCCATTGGCGAGTACATGACAATATTGGCCATCAATCGAGCAGTCGCGCTAAACTCGAAACGCCAGGTGAAGGAATGGTTTGCAAAAACGACATTACCCTCGCAATTTCAAGCCAGCGATGATACTCTGAGCCCTCAAAACATATGGAATCAAATGGGCTATATAGACCAAGAAACCATTCGTGGAATCGAGACCGACTTGTGCAAGGTCGTGATTTCCACGCTTGATGCAAGCCCTGATTGTTTCCTTTTCGATCCAACTAATTTCTTCACTTATATACGTGAACACGTCAAGAACACCATCGCCCAGCGAGGCCATAACAAAAAGAAGCGCAACGACCTGCGGCAGATCAACACGTCCTTGCTGGTCACTCGCGACGACTGTAACATCCCCTTGATGCACGAGACCTACGAGGGAAACGTGCCCGACGTATCGCACTTCAAGGACGTGCTCGTGCTCATGGAACAGCGGTTTAAAGCGGTCGGATTGAGCATTCCAGCCATCACGCTCGTCTTCGACAAGGGAAACAACTCGGAAGATGCGTACAAGTTCCTCGTTCATAAGGGCTTCCATTTCGTGAGCAGCGTCCGGCCCTCGATGACCAAGGTGAAGCCCCTCCTGGACGTTCCACTGGCCGACTTCAAGGAACTCTGGACAAAACCAGATGGCCAGAAGGTCCTGGGATATCGTGCAAGCACGGACTTGTACCTCGGGATAAAAAACACGCTGGTCGTGACGTTCGACGAGGACACGCGTGCTTTGCAGGAGTATAACTTCGACAAGACCGTCACGAAGGCCATCGATGCGCTAGCGGATTTTGCAACGAACATGTTGAATGCGAAACCTCAATGGAAGGACGCGAACGAGGTCAGAACGAAGATCGATCGCGATATCGTCAACACGAGGGACTTGAAATCGCTCATCCCGTACGAGATCAAGGCTAAAGGTGAAAGCTTGCAGCTGGAATGGCACGTGGATGCTGCTGCGCGTGGCGAGGCAGTAAAGGAAATGGGAAAGTCATTCATATTCACGAACCGGAATGAATGGACGACGGTTGACATCGCTAAGACGTACCGCGCACAGAAGGGTGTTGAAGATCAATTCAAGGCACTGAACGACCGCGACAGCATCAGCGTGATGCCGATATACCACTATACAAACCAGAAAATTCGCGTTCACGTGTTCATCAGCGTCCTTGCACTTCTCATTTCCAACATCCTCTACCGAAAACTGCAAAAACACGGGATCGAGGGATCCAAGGACGCGTGTTTCGATCTCTTGAAGGATATCAAGGAGATCGAGTTGATCTATGGCGAAGACATCCCGTCCGAGATCCATCACACCCGCTTGTCTCCCGTGCAGCAAAAGATTGCTGCGGTCTTGAACTTGTAGCCGTATCGTGCAACTTTTTTATCTCATCGTGGCAAAGTTCACTAGGAAGATTCAAGATTACGTCTTATCTCCCTATTTTATGACGATATCTTTGAAAGTCCAGTGATATTTTTTTTAGGCTAGAAGTGTGGTGATCCTTATGGCGATCTCTTGGGAAATCCCGGTCATATCTTGGCTGATCGCAGCACCGTGCGTCGCCTTCTTAGTCGTGTACAGGAAAAAGAGACGGGAGTTTGCCATTAACGGCATCGTGCTGGTCATCGTTAGCGCCATTTTTATCATGCTCGGGATTTCGGTTACTGCTTCTAATCGAGACTTCGACGTGTTGTTTCTCTTGGGGGCGCTTCTATTTCTGACCGGCGTGCTCGGTCTCCAGCTTGGGCTGACCCGGCATCCTTCCCGGTTCAATTGGATACCGGCCATCGCGCCACCTATTATCCTAGTACTTCTATGTTTAGCAAGTATCCAGCATACACCGGATATGCCGACGCTTTCTTTTCTATTTATCGTGGGCTTGCTTTGCAGCGTCCTGATCCCGATTTGTTGGTGGAACGAGAAAAAAAAGGCCATCACTCTCGAGTTCCGCCCATTCAGATTGCGCGAAGCCGTATTCGCCATCGTTCACATCGCGGAGATCACCGCTATACTGGTTTCTGGATTCGCCGTCTTCAGCTTGCAAGTATTCTTCGGGGACGAGGAAATACCGAATCTCAATATCGTGCTGATTTGCTCGATGCTTGGTTTCTTGATTGTCGCTATCCTTGCACAGCACATTTACAATCGGCGAAAACGCGAGAGAGTTAATCGCGATAAGGGAGTGAACAAGGAGAGAGCGTGATGCTTTAACTCGGAGCCGGGCGTGGCAGTCGTGCCAGTTGTTCCGGTCTCGCCTTGGCCTGAAGAACGTGCTGGCATTGACGGGCGATCACCCGTGGTGCTCGCCCCACTGGCGGCCGGCGAACCCTGTCCACGACCTCGACTTCCTCAAGGAAGTGAATACATTCGGCGTGCCCGTCGTGATCGGCCTGTTCCCCATCAAGTCATACGAGGTCGCTAATGGTTTCAACACGATGGTTTCATGTCCCACTTATGACTAAAGATCCAGCCGCCGTCGGCGCTAGATGCGTGTTATCGTGGTAGAACAATGAAATATCGATCTCCGTGCCAATGGAATGCGTAGATAACGATCCCAATTGCCAACCAACGCGATGATGAGCATCATCCCGACTAGGCAACATGGCTTGAAGCTCACATTAGATGAGAAGCATCTAATGTGCTTCTCACAATATAGAGAGGGTTTTTATTAACTCTAGATTTCCAGCAAGTTAGACGGGTTAATTCTCCGTCGTATTTCATCTATCGAATGTGGAACGAACTCGATCTGAAAAAATAGAGATTCTTTTCACAATCCGGTAGAAAATATAGATGATTTCGTGAGCAATATGCCAATAACGGGAGTTTGCAAGTGGTTCAACAGCAGAAAGGGCTATGGTTTCCTCACACCCGATGGCGCGCCCGAGGGTGAGAAAGCGGACGTTTTTGTACACCATACGAACATCAAAATGGAAGGTTTCCGTACCCTCTACGAGGGCGACAAGGTGACCTTCGACATCGAGGAGGGAGCGAAGGGCAAGGAAGCCAAGAATGTTGTGGTCGTTGATAAGGCTCCACGCCCGAAGCGCCGCCGGGGCCCCCGCAAGGAGGGCGCCGCAGATGGTGCAGCGGAAGGCGAAGAGAAATCGGAGTCGGACAAGGAGTAATAGAACCACGCAGCAGTATTTTAATGCAAGCTTTTTATGTTGAATGCTTCTAGCGTTTTTTCTTGATTTTCTTTCCTTCCATGCGCGACGGAGGTAATCCACGTCGTGGAATCCCATGAAAATGAGCCGCCTTATCGGGAGGCACGTGGCATCCACGCGCCTGGGGCATACTGGTGGCGTAGCGACACTTTTGGTGGGCTGGTGGCGGGGAAAGGCCCGGGCCTGATGCGATGAAAGTCGCATGCCCGGTTCCGCTGAACAAGGGGCTTTAGATGTTACCACCTTGATTCATGTCAAGCTTCCAAAAAGGGGGTCATATGAAAGCTCACGGGACGTTTATAACACGCTCTGGCGTGCCGCGGGCGAGCAAGAACCGCGGTATGTTCGTCTCTCCGATGACCGATCCGTCGACATGAATAGCGGCCGATGCAAGGGCGTTCCCTTTCCAGCTGGCTCGCAAGAGATGCTCCCGGCCATCGAAGTAGAAGGTCATCTCGAGCCTTTCCAGGCCGTCGAGCCCGGCCAAGTTGAAATCCAGCCCCTTGGCACCCGGCACCATGCCCAAGGCTCCAAAAACGAGCGGCGCGAAGAGGGCACCGTAGTTGGCGACCTCGGGATCCCACGAGTCGTTCACCGTGTTGTTCCCGGGGTACAAGCAATTGTGCAACACGCCCTCGCGGGCCTCATAATCTACGATGGCCTTGTATATCTCGGTTCCCTCCTTGATGTAACCATCTTGCAGCCTCGCCGCGGCCGCGTGCGCGCCCAAGACCATCCACACGTCGCCGTTCGTGACCGTGCGCCCGTAATCCTTCCTGCGCGCCCCGGTTCGCGGTCCGAGGTTCGTGAGGACGGGTAGAGGCATCTCAAGGGGCCAGCGGTGTGCATCGATGTATTCCCAGATGCGTTTGCTCATTTCCGGCGGGGCAATTCGCCAGAGTATCGCGAAATAATTTGTAGTGCTCTCGAAGTATTTGTCTCCATGAACCATTCCCCCCTTCCCGTCGTTCCCGTGTATGTAATGGCCCCGTTCTGGATCCCAGAACCCGCCATCATACACTGGCGCGTTGAACGCGGCGATCATCGCCTCTCGGATGGCGTGATAATCCTTTGCCGCGGTACTCTCGCCGAGCAGTGCCATGCACCCGGTCAGGAGGCGCAGCGTCTCGATAAGGTTCACGTTCACGTTGGCGTTGTCGAGTGTCCAGTCCGTGCACTCGGTCCAGTCGCCCTCGATGCCGGCCTCGACCAGGGCCGGGTTAAACCGGCCACGCAGATTGTCGAGCATGTAGTCGACCGTGCAAGTGATCCTCGCGAGTCTTGCACGGGTGAACCATGCCTTGTCGTTTGTCGCGAGGAAGTATTCCATGGCCATTTTTGCCCAGCAAAGCATGTTGTCCAGGTTGTACGACTCGCCGTGCTGGCCGCCGTAACATTTATACTCCGTCTGCGAGCCGAACGCGCCGTCCTTATGGATGACAGCGTGCGGCAACAGCCCAGTGGTTGGTTCCGGATGCGCGAACCCGACGTCAACCGTCGCCTTGTAGATGCCCGCGAGGTCGCCGCCCGTGAGCAGTGGAAAGGCATGGATACCACACCACGAGTTCCATCCCCAGACCCCAACGTGCGTTGACGAAACAAGGCGCTTCTTCCAGAGAAGATGCTTGTATTTGCAATGGATCTCGTTGTAGACCCCGTTCCAGAATAACTTGCCCAGATACACGGTCTCGATGCGCCCCGGGATCTTGTCCAACCAGGGCAAGTTGGAGGAGAGGAAAAAGATGCTCCTCATGTATCACTTGCCTTTGAACGAGGGCTTTCGTTTCTCGAAGAAGGCCGTGTACCCCTCCTTGAAGTCCGCCGTCGCCGCGGTTTCGCCGACGCTGATGGCCTCCTTGGTCAGGTGCATCTCAAGGGAATCGGTGAATGCGGTATCGTAGAGGCGCTTGACTGCCCCGAGCGCCTTGGTCGGCATAGAAGCCAGTTTGCGTGCAAGCTCGATTGCATCCGCCATAACATCCCCTGCCGTGACCGTGCTCACGAGGTTCAGCTCGTGTGCCCGCTTTGAATCGATGACGGGATTGAGGAACGCCAG
>JAUQYZ010000260.1 GCA_030587475.1 Candidatus Sigynarchaeum calidifontis | reverse complement strand
GCAGCGTCTCGCTGTTGCTGGAGATCGGCCACCTCCTTTTCCAATTGTCCTTTCTCTTCTTGCAAGCGGGCGCTGAATTCGCCCTTTTCGGCTTCGATAGCCACGATACGCGCCTGGAGGTCGCCGATGTCGCGCTTGAATGTCTCGATCTGCAGCGCCATCGCCTCGAGCTCTTGCTTGGCACGGTCCCGTTCCGATTCGATCTCCTTCCCGTGGCCTTCGAGCACGGCGATTTTTTCCTGGAGTGTTTGCACTTCAGCTTCCGTGGCGCGTGCCTTGGCATCCTTGTTCTTGTAATCGTGCTCGAGCGTTGATAACTTGCGCTCCAGGTCCGCGGCCCTCGCTCGCTCGGCGTTCAAGGTGCTCTCCACGCTGGCCTTTTCAGTTTCCAGCAGTTTGAATTTGCGGTTTTTCTCGTCAAGCGCCACCTGTTGGGCCTCGATCGTTGATCGGAACTCGATGATATCTTTTCCCCGAATTTTATGTTCTTTTTCGGGTTGATTCTCGATTTTCTCCCACGGGATCGACTTGTTGGAATCGTTCACCATTTTTTTACACTCGATCTGGTAAGTCCGCTATCTGCTCAATGAAGGGGGTCACTGGGTAATAAACATGCGGGTGGAAGGTGCAGTCTGGCTTCATCTCAAGTGAACAGATCGCACATGACCTGTCCGGAGATCGCTTTATTCTCCCCCGGGTATAGTATGGATTGTGCTCGATTGGCAGCAAGATGTTGAGATCTTAAACAACATCATCCTCGGAAACGCCGTGGCACCGTGGGATGCGCATTACCTCGTTGCAAAGTACGGGTTCCGCCGGGAAACCTTCCCGAGCTGGTATTTCGGCAACCTCGAGAAGGCCAGGGTCTCGGTCTTCGGATACAATCCCATCGCGGACGAACTCGTCGACGCCTTCGAGACAGCCCTCATCAACCACCAGTTCGCGTCGAATCCCGACAACGCGATGGCGGAGGATCCCGACGTGGCGTTCATGGCGGTGATCGAGGCCTACTATTCTATGTACTTTGATGACGTGCAGATGGAGGCACAGCTCCGCGGGCACCTCTCGCCGGACTACTACGAGGAGATCCGCGGCCGCATGATCGGTAACTCGCTGTACAAGAGCGTCACGCGGGTGTACCAGTCGCCGTTCGTCGTCATGAACTTGCTTCCCTACCGGTCGCCGAAAACCTACTTGAAGATCTACGACGATAACAAGATCGCCCCGATCTTGCTCAAGAATTGGACCACTTCGGTGAAAAACTTGTTCCGCGCGGACCGGCTCGTGCTCCTCCACTTCTCGGGCCGTGACGTGTTCAAGAAGGCCGCCAAGCAGCGAGACGAGCGGGTCTTCCCGCCGTCGCTCGTCGAGATCGCCTCCGCTTCCGACGGATCGGGCAGCGTCCTCCAAGGCGAGTGCGTGCTGAAGCACCCCGAGACCGGCGGGAGGAAGCAGGTGAAGTACGTCGTCACGAGCCAGTTGACGTCCAAGGTCGACGTGAAGGCGTTCGAGACCATCCACCAGCTCGTGAGGGACGACGGGATCAAGATCACGCTGTTCTAGTCGTGCTCAACCCGTGAAAACCGTCGCCCCCATCACATGGCCTACACCGCCGCGACCCAGATAGGGCCCGCCCACGCCATCCGGCCGCTCGTTGACACGATCCGCACGAGGTAGAAATCAGCGCCGGCCGTGTTGAGGGTGGACGGGTCGACGGGGTTGTTGCTGAAGTCGTTGATGAAGTGCTGCCCATCCCGCGACGTGCACTTGGCGCTTCCGTAGTCGGCGCCCGTGATCGGCGCGCTATCGAGCACCTCCACCCTCCCGACTGGCGACGTGACGGGGATGGACTGGAACAAGAGGCCGTTCTTGAAGATCTCCACCGTGGCGCCCCATCCGGGCTGCCAGGAACCAGCATCGACCAGCGACGCGGCCGAGGTCTTGTAGCCCGGCGCGGGCGCGCCGTCTTGTGCGACGAACACGGTGATGTTGCGGATGACGGTGGCAGCGGCCGCTACCATGGTAGCGTTGTAACCGACGCGAGTGCCGTTTATGGAAAGATCCACGATGGGTCGGCCAAAGTCCGAAGAGGCGAACACCCTCCCCTGGTAGAGGCCGTCGAAGATGTCGGGCCTGGTCAGACCACTCGCGCGTACGCAAGTCAGCGAGCCGCAATAGGGCTTGTCCAGCCGCGTGAGCCACGTCGTGTACGGTCGCTGGTGCCCGTGGTACGCGCCCGCGTGGGCGATCGTGTGTCCCGGGTGGCCATCGTGTGAGTCGCTTGCGGCGTTCAATGTAAGCCGGAAACCCATCTCGAGGGCGTCCATGATCGAGGAGCCGTTCTGGTAGGCGGCGGGGGGATCTTGCGCCCCGCGGTAATTGCGCGGGTCGCGCTGCTCGAAGAGGAAGTCGCCGTGCGTGGACGAAACCTCCGCCATGCGAACGTATTTCGGGTTCGTGTAAGTCCAGTCTTGCATGTAGGCCTTCTTGGTCGTGTGGTGGGGAAAGGCGATGGCCCCGTGCCCGGTGTCTGATGTGAACGTGTCGAGAACCCGCCACAGCTCGCCCGTGGTCTTCACGTCGAAGTAGGAACTGATGGGCATCCTCAAGATCTTGTCGCCGCTGAAGATCAGCGTCTGGTGACCCTCCTCCACGCACGTCCACTCGATGCCCTGGAACGTGACGAAGGAACCCGGCTCGTACCACGAGTTCGCGGCCCGCTCCACCGTGTCCAGGCCGAACGGCACGAACGCGAGCAGCTCTGAGTGGTCGGTGAGGGCGTGGAAGTCGAGGCACGCCACGCGTCTGGCGTACGAGAACACCTCGTCGGCCGTCCCGGAACCATCCGAGAGCGCGCTGTGCGTGTGCGGGTCGCCCCAGAAGAGCCGCTCCAAGCCAGCCCCGCTGGCCACGCGGATCGGGTTGCTCCAGTACACGTTGGACGTGGTTGAGTCATGCACCTTGATATAATGGATGCCCGGCGTGTCGATGCTGGCGGTGAAGGTGTGCATACCGTTGTCCTTCCCGTCGTCGATCGTCTGCGCGGCATCGGAACCGAAGGGCTGCCCGGTGAACGTGTAGGTTCCCGGCAAGGTGGCCGCAGGTGAGGTGATGGGCGCGAGGGTCGTCTCGTCGTATGACTCGACATCGAAGGACACGGTGCCCGTGTACACCGCGCTCAGGCGCTCGAAGGGATCCCACGCCTGCACGGTCACGGTGAACGCCTCGCCCGTGGCTGCCGTCGATTGCACGTGCACCCAGAGCATCCGCGGGGCGTTGTCGAACATGACGCGCAAGTCAACACTCACGTAGGACCACATGCCGGTGATGCTGGCGGCCGACACGAGGGAGAGGAGCAAGGCGGCCCGCCGGGGAACCCGCCGTGCCCAGGCCGTTAGCCTGGCGGAGACCAGTGCAGGCAATTTGCTCCTGCCCCTCAAGCCGTCCCAGACCATGAAGGAGACCAGCGACCCGCCGAGCACGGGTATGCCAGAGGCCATCGCAAGGAACAACGGCGACAAGCCCGCACCCAGGTGCGCCACGAGCGTCGAGAGCCCTATCGAGAAGGCGAGGACGAGGCCGTTCCGCCTCCACGCGCGATCCCTCATGAGCAAGAAGTAGAGCAATCCGATTGCCAAGCCGACGAACGAGAAGAAGAACCACACGACCGACGCGGTTCCAGCGCAGAACACGAGGAACCTGGCGAGCCGGAGCGTTTGGAGCAATCGGGAGCTCATCCCCGCGGCGTTGGTGGCACGCATGATGCATCCCGGGCACGTGATGATCCTTTATTGCCCGTGGGGGTATATCAATACTCATCATGTCCGTGCTGCTGGGCTTCGCCATCGGCGTGGCGGCGTACGCGATGCTGTACGTGGGGAAGGGCCTGCAGAAGCTGGCGATCGAGGGCTTCAAGGGGAAGGCGAGCATCAAGGCCGTGCTAGCGTCGCGGCACTCGGGCACGTGGATCTTCGGCCTGGTGCTCACGACCGCATACATGCTGGTCCAGTGGGTGGCGCTGCTCTACGCCCCCGTTAACATCATTGCGTCCCTCGAAGGCATCGGTTTGGTCATATTGCTGGTCTTCTCGGTCACCATGCTCAAGGAATCCATCAACCGCATCGAGATGGGAAGCGCGGTGCTCATCATTGCCGGCATCGCGTGCATCACGCTCTTCAACGTCAACCCGAGCGAGATTGCTGCCTCGAGCGTGAGCGACGTCACCTACTACGTCGCGTTCGCCGTGCTCGTCGCCACCGAGGTAACTGCCGCCGTGGCCGCGTGGCGCCGCAAGTCGGCCTTCGCGGGCATCGCCCTCGCGGCGACCGCCGGCACGTTCATGGCCTTCCAAACCGTCGCCAAGCGCGTCACGGCCGCCAACATCCCATCGTTGAACCTGTTCTTCACGCTGGTCGTGCTCTTCTGCGCCTTGATGACGTTGGTGGTCACCCAGTTCGCGCTTGCCAAGGGGAAGGCGAACCGCGTGCTACCCGTGTTCACGTCGACCAGCATGTTCCTGGCCACGCTCCTCGGGGTTCTCGTCCTCGGCGAGGTCGTCCTTCCGCTGCAAGTCGTGGGCCTCGGGCTCGTGGTCGCGGGGGCGGTGATCATCACCGCCATCGAGAAGAGGGGAGGCGACACCCCGGGCGCGAAGGTCGGGGGTGCGGCCGTCGGGCCGGGGACGGGCGGCGAGTAACAACGTGGAGGATTGGAGAAATTGGCACCTGACAAACCTACCATTGTATACAAGGAGGGAGACGGAGACATCGCCGTTCTGAATGGCAAGACCCTCGCGATGATCGGTTTCGGCAACCAGGGCCGGTCGCAAGCGTTGAACATGCGGGACTCCGGCCTGCACGTCATCGTCGGGAACCGGGACGATACCTACAAGGCCAGGGCCGAGAAGGACGGGTTCGAAGTGCATCCCATCGTCGAAGCCGTGCAGCTGGCCGACGTGTGCTTCTTGTTGGTTCCGGACGAGGTTATACGGAACGTGTTCGAGCGAGACGTGCGGCAATATCTCAAGGACAATGCGGCAATCGTTTTTGCCAGCGGGTACAACGTCGCTTTCGGTTTAATCGAGCCGCCAGCCAATGCCGACGTGCTCCTCATTGCCCCGCGTATGATCGGCGTGGGCGTCCGGGAATGCTTCTTGAACAAGAAAGGGTTCTTCAGCTTCGTCCACGTCCACGCCGACCGGTCGGGGAACGCCAAGGCGGTGCTACTTGCGCTGGCGAAGGGCGTCGGCTCGCTGGTCAAGGGCGCCATCGACGTCACGTTCAAGCAAGAGGCCGTGCTCGACCTGTTCAACGAGCAAGCCTTCGGCCCGGCGTTCGGCCGGGTGCTGCTGAGCGCGATATCCACCCTGGTAGACGCGGGGTACCCGCCGGAGGCGGTTCTCGTGGAGATGTACATGTCCGGGGAGATGTCGTACACGTACCAGAAGATGGGCGACGTCGGTCTGGTCAAGCAGACCAACTTCCACTCGCAGACGAGCCAGTACGGGGCCATGTCCCGTGGCATCAAGTTCCTGTCGCTGCCGGTGAAAGAAAAGATGAAGGACATCCTCGAACATATCGAGAACGGTGGCTTCGCAAGGGAATGGGAGCAACCGATCTCCCGGCTGAAGTTCAAGCTGATCAAGTTCTTCGCGATGCGCCAGAAGATAAACAAGCTCGAAAAGGACGTCAGGCGACGTCTCGGGGTTGTAGAAAAGGACATCCTCGAGGCTGAACCGCCGACGGACGAGGAAATGCAAGCGCTGAACAAGATCAAGGAAGAGCTGCGAGCGTTCGAAAACTCATTTAGCGAGTTCTAATCGGGAACACGAGATACTCGTTATAGCATCGATAACAATTAACGGGAGACGGCTTCGTGATTGGTAAAAGGTGGGAGTTGACAGCGTCAAGAAAGGAGAATTGGAACTTCAAGGGCTGCGAGTTCGCCCGGGACATCGGGCCGATGAATTATTTCTCAAATATCGACCAGGCACAGCATTTTCTTCTCAGCCACGATGAGCCACGAGAATTGCTGGATGGCTTGCATCCCGAACAAGGGGTGGCGGAACTGCTGGATCGGGATGACCCCGGGGACGAGATCTTCGGCGCCCATTCCATCGGCATTTTCTTCTAGAACCTCCCGCTCGTCGCGCTTCAGCGTAGCGACGGATTCTTGCTTTTCATCGATGATTTCCGCCATCCCGAAATACATCTCGAAGTCCACGCTCCCCGTGATCGTGTGCGCCCTTCCCTTGCCCGCTGGCTTGAGGCGCAGATCCTTTATCGTGCCCGCGTCGAGGCTGACGTGTCCCGTGAACCCGGAATCGAAGATGCACCAGACGACCTTGCTCACCTTCGTGTCGGGATTGGTAACCCGTAAGGGGACGAGGTACGAACCCAGCGGCTCTTGCATGAGCCAGCATGCCTTAATGATCACGTGCGCGGCACCTTAAAGTCCTTCACCTTTACTTGCAATGCCTTGACGTCGCGCTCGTCCGGCTTGAGCGCATCGGGGGGCAGGTCGAGTTGCGGGGAAATATCCGCCTGCTTGAACGGCCCGACGATGAATGGGAGCGAGCCGTTGTAACTCGAGCGTGAAATGTATTCTTGAAGGGCTATCCTCAATATTTCGCTCCGGTTTCTATATAATCCCGATTTCACGAGCTGGTCGACCTTTTCGAGTAATTCTTTTGGGAGTCGTATTTGTAATGTTTCCATTTGATTCGCCTAGATCATTACAAATGTAATGATCACCTGCTATTTATATGATGTACTAGCACTAGCATCAGCAATTGCTAATTCAACCGGTTGGCACCACTTGGTCGTTGAGGAATGGTTAAAAAGAGCGATATAAAGATTGAAAAAAGAGCGACCTGCCAGCGTCCCAGAGTTCTAAATCTTCAAGGGCTGCGAGTTCGCCTGGAACATCGGGCCGATGAACTGGCTGTAGAGCCTTGCACAGCCCCCAAGTTTTCGTTTCTTCCGTGTTCTCAATTCAGCCTCGTGAATAGATGCATGATAGGTTCATATACCTGGTTCTCGTTGAGTATCTTAACCACCGGCCAGGTTAAGAACCGGTGATGGCAGAAGGCTCCGGGGAACACGAATGGCACCGGCTAGATCGACGACCAGGGCGTGGCACGCGTTCCATTCCATTGCACTTGCCACTCTTGCGATAATTTCCTTCGTCCAACCAGCTCGCGGCGAGGCGCTGCACCCGCGCGAGACGACCGACGGGAGCATCCTCGTCTCCACCAGCTACGAGTTCCAGTTCGGCACCGCGAACGCGACGAACCAGTTCCGTTTCGAGTTATTGGCCAGCTGCCAGGCCCCGGGATCGACGTTCAGCTACGTCTCCGGGACGGTCCCGTCCGTCCACGATTACGTGGACGGGAAGCTGGCCAACGTGCACGGCCTGCTGAACGTCACGAGCTGCGACGTGTCGGAGACGATCGAGACCCCCGGCGAGTACTGGGCCGTCCTCCTCATCAACGACGGGAACCAGGCCGGCCCGCTGAACGTCACGTACACCATCACCACGTATTACTCTTACGTTGTAGATTATGGCTGGCTGATGAACCTGCCAAGTAACCTCTTTTTCGCAGCAAGGATCGCGGCCATGCTCGGTATCGCGGTGTTCGTCGTTTGGCTGTGCTACCTTGGATTCGAGCGCCGCAAGGCTGTGGGAGGCGAGAAGCACGGGTAAATTCGTCGCGGGTACCGCCGAGCTCAACGAGCGAACCATGAGCGCGGGCCTCATCTTGATCATCTTGTCATTCCTCAACCATGCCTGGCATTACGTCCCGTTTCCCGCGTATCCATCCCCGTCGTTCTTCTTCTGGGCCCTCATCTTTCAAGCCGGGGGCGATAGCCTTTACGTGGTTAGAATGGTCGCACTCTTCATGCTGATGTTTTGGGGGATCGACAAGCACCGGCAGATTGTCGTCGCGTATGCCTTCATCTCGATCACCCTTTCCAGCGGCCTACTAACTATCATTGGAACATCACTCGGTAATCCTGTTGTTTGGGAAACCATTTGTTCTATTATGAATCTCGTGCCGTGGATCTTGCTTGTCGGCGATGCCATCACGAAGCAGGAGCCGCGGATTATGGCCGCCTTCCTTTCCTTCCCGACCGCAGCAAAGGTTCTCGGTCTGGTCTACGTCCTGGGGGGCATCGACGCGCTCGTGGTGCCACAAGCCGCACATAGTATCTTGCTCGTCGTGGCGAATATCGAATCCTATTTCGTCGACAACGTGATACTCGGCCTGTATTTTATGGTAACCACGGCCCGGGGGAAGCAATGGCTCGACAAGGCGCGCGTGGTGGCGGTGCTGGGGGCGTTCGGGGCCTTCCACGTCGCCCTCTCCTCGGTCAAGTT
>JAUQYZ010000254.1 GCA_030587475.1 Candidatus Sigynarchaeum calidifontis | reverse complement strand
GTCACCCCATCGTGCACGTGGACGGAATAGAAATATTTCTGGTAAGTGTAATTGTAACAGCAGCGCGGGGCATAATCCGCACAGATCTCGATGAAAAAGCTTTCTTGAAACGCGTACGGGGGGATGTCTGCTGGACCTGGATACGAGGCATTGGCAAAGAAATAGAGCATCAAGCTGACGTTCGATATGTTCACGTTTCCTTGGAACGTGACATTGAAGATGTAATTCCCGGAAACGTTATCCCACGAGACGCGCGAGACGTCGTTGGGCGAGAAACCGGACGATTGATGGCATGAAGTGGCCTTGTAGGCTTCAGGCGTGTAGATGTAGAAATCATCCGTGGTGTCCACGTATTGTCCTCCTGCTGCCACCGCGTTATTGCCTAAGCTTGGGAACGTGACGAGAAGCAAGAACGTGGATACGATGGCAATTGTGATTGTTCTTGTCGAACGAAGCTTGATTGAAGCGATATTTCTCATGTATCCTCTTATGCGAATACATATGAAAAACCTTTCGCGCGTGATCACGATCAAAACACATCAGGTGGGAAAAAAAGGCATCAAGTCCTCGTTTCAACGACTTGGTAGAATCCCTCGTCGAACTCGGGCTTGCCACGGTATTTTGCCATGAAGGTACCAGCACCCTTGTCTAAATTGTTGTAGAACATGTCGGGCAAGTCGATCCCAGCCTTTTCCATCGCATCTTTCAAGGTTTCTTTGGACGGGGGGCAGCCCTTGATCATGATCGATTGCTGGATGTCAGGGTTATCTTTACACGCGTTGCACATGCACTGGCCGACGAGGATGGTTTTCTTCATGCCTGGGGTCGGTTTCATAACCTTGCCCGTGAGAACCTCGATGTTGTCGAAGGGTGTCGTACCATCCCACGCGAACTTGATGCCCATCAAGATGATCGCGTTGATGTCCGAGCAATAGGTGCACATGGTATCATCGTACTTGCGATACTTGATTCCCTTCATCCCTTGCTTGTAGAACGGGAGCGGCAGGTCCCCAGCGTCGTTGTACTGGAATTCCCACTCGTGGTGGGAGGCGAGCGACTCGACGGGGTCGCCGACCAGCGTCACGTCGGACAAGTCGGCCGGCCTTCCCGCCTCGTGTGCGGTCATCGCGAGATGCTTCACGGACGCCGGCTCGAAACCCAGCAGCTTCGCGCCGGCTAGGTCTGCCGAGAGCAAGTCCGTCGAAGCCACGAGAATGTCCTTTCGGTGCGCGCTGCCGTTCATGGCCGGCCCGCGCTCGAGCGTGTAGATGCCGTCGATGATCGTCAGCGCAGGCTTGATCTTGTTCGAAAGGTGAGCGACGTTGAAGTGCAAGTTCTTGACAGGGTCGGCGCCGTGGAACTTCTTGCGCGTTGCCATGTCGAGGAGTCCCTTCAAGTTCTTAATCCCCAGGCTCACCATGGCTTGCGTGTGGGTCTTGAGCACGGGCATGTCGATGAAGAAATCCGCATCGAGGGCATAGGCACTCACGTTCGCGGGGAAGTCGCAGCCGATGTCAACTTTCTTGTATGGCCCCTCGAAGAGGTTCACGATCTTTACGCCATAGCGCTTTGCGAGGGTGTTGTATCCAAGCTTCTCCCACGCGTCCGCGGGGGTTTCCTTGTCCTTCGGGTCGTAGGTGATGATCCCCTCGCCGATCGTGATGTCCTTGACCCCGCGCTCGGCAAGCAGCGTGATGGTGTCCTCCATGACGCGAGACGTCGTGATCATGCCCCACTTTGGGAACGGCACGAGCCGGTTCCAGTAGACAACGTTCGGCTTTATGAAAACCTTGGATCCAGGCTTCAACCGCTTGAATCCGTCCGCGAGGTCGATGGCCTTCCGCACGGACGCGAGGGGTTCCTTGTACTTGACGACGGAAACGACGGGTTTTTCCATGTGCATCAACAATGATGGGTATTTTATCTTTATTCACGCAAGAAACGCGAGCAATAGCAAGATGAATGCGCCGGTGGAAATAAGCGGGCACGTCACGTTATCGTACCCGCTCGGGGAGATGGCCTCGACTATCGCGTTGATCCCGGCAACGACGAGGCCGAGGGTGATGATGATTGCTGTTTGACCTGGAACCATTTGATTGGTCGCTAAGAAGATGGCGAGGAGCAGCGTGATCGCGAAGCCCGCGAATCCCCCGGCGAAGACCGCGAGCGATCCCTCGACCGTCCGGCCGCATTTACCATACGCGTGTTTTCCCCAACGTTTCCCGATGATGGGCGCGATCCCGTCCCCGACGAACATCATGCTAAGGCAAGAGGCCGGGATCCAGAAGTACGGGAGCAGTTGCGGGAACAAGGGAAAGGTGCAGATCGACGTGAGTGTCGTGAGCGAGATTGCATAGTATACGGGACCGCCAAGCCCCCCGGCCTTGCGATCGTCTGCCCTCGCCATGGAATCGAAGACTGCATGTAGCGGACCCTTAGGCCTTGCCATGTACAAGAGCGCCGTGAAGCTTCCCCCGATGATGATGGCAAGCCACGCGAACTCGGGCGAGAACCAGAACACGACGAAGCTTGAATAGCCGGCGAACAAGTGGATGACCTTCCTGGTGAAGCTCGCGTCCTTGCCGAGCCGTTGCTGGAGGAACCGCCCGATGCCGATGACGATGAACCCGTACGCGAAGGAGCACGCCATCAGCAGCAAGTTCACGACCGGATCCGCGCTCATGCCCGTTTCATGCTCGCATCCTTGCCTTGATTTCTGAGAACTTCGACGAGAAACCATAAAACACTTCTGCGCGTTCCCTCAGATCATGCTTCCGACATGGTTTGCAACCCCCCTCTCGCCATGGGGATGGATTATCGGGGTTGTTACGGGCATATTCATCAATTCACTCGTTCTCGCGTGGGCGCGGCGAAAGGGACACCTGACGAAATGGGCATCGATAACTGCTCTTGCTATGGGCTTTACATTGTGGATGATCGAACCCATGTTCTTCATCACCTTGCTAACCTTCTTCGTTTCGAGCAGCATGTTGTCTAAATTACACGCGCGCGAGAAAAAAGAAGCACAAGAACACGCGGCAAAGGGGAGCACTCGGGACGTCCGTCAAGTGCTTGCCAACGGCTCTTCCGGCCTTGTCATGGCAATCTTTTATGCGATCTCATCGTTTTTAGATTTACCCTCATGGATCCCGCTTTCTGCAGCGTTTTCCGTCATCGCCGCCTTTGCAGCGCCGAACTCGGACACGTGGGCCACGGAGATCGGCATGCTTTCGGCGGGAAAGCCCCGCTGGATCCTCGATCTACGGAAGGCCGTGGAGCCCGGCACGTCGGGTGGCGTCTCTTGCAAGGGCACCCTGGCAGCGGCAGCGGGTGCACTCCTCGTCGCGGTCATCGGGTTCCTGCTCTCGTGTGCATTCGGTATTTCGAGCGTGATCGAATCACGAAACTGGTTCACATTCTGCATCGCGGCGTCAACGGCATTCATAGGCTCGTTAGTCGATAGCGTGGTCGGGGCAACGGTGCAAGCCACGTTCAAGTGTCAATCGTGCGGGAAGGAAACCGAAAAGCGCGTGCATTGTTCCAAACCGACGGTCTTGCTGCGCGGGACGAAATGGATCGATAACGACGCGGTGAATTTTCTCGCGTCGGCGTTCGCGGCGGTGATGACGTTTATGGCTGCCTTGTTGGTCTTCCAAACGTGACCGCGTGAGCGTGAAGCTATATCCTTTTAATGAATCCACGAGAATCTCTACAGAAGTAAAGCGATTCACGATACCAGGTGGTAAATCGGATGCTGTACGTTGATTTCTTCTGGGTATGGGGCATCGGGGCGATGTTTTCAGTCGCCGCGAGTCGTCAACTGAAAAACACGAAAGAGACGGACATCTGGTTCAATAAACACTTCGTCCAACTCGTCTTGTTCATGGCCATCGATTTCGGGGCCACGGGGATGGTACTTTTATGGACGAACCCCGCGTGGGAAACGATGCAGGTGTACTGGATGCTCGAGGACATCCCCTTGTGGTTCGTCCTGCTGTGGCTCGTGAGCAACGTCGTCCTGCCGGTCATCGCGTACTGGTGGTCGTTCAAGCTCATCAAGAAGGACAAGTCTTACGAGGCTATGCTCCTCAGCCTCGGCGGTTACATGCTGTTCTTCTTCGTCCTGTTCTACGGGTGGGACAGTACGGGGTGGCAGCGGTTTTTCTACGACGCGACCGGCACCGTGCTCGCGCCGACGTGGGGCACGGCACGCGTTCCTTGGGTGGAAGGCCAGACATTGATGAGCCCGGCGCAATGGTTCGGTTCCAACATCGCCGTGACGTTGTACATCTTGGGATTCTTCTTCCTCATCCCGCATTTCATCATCTGCGTGAGGTCGGCAGTCAGCGGCTTGAGGCAAGACCCCGCGCTGCAAGGCAAGGTTCCTGAAAAGGGGATGAAGACGCAAGTCATGATCATCGAGGGCGCCCTCATGTTCGTCGGGGCAGGCTGTGTAATGGCGCTGGCCGCTGGGGGGATCGGTTGGTTCTTCGTCGCCCTCGGCGGGAAAGGGCTTGCCTTGCTAGGCATGTTCGTTGGCATTCCCGCCGTTGCCATCGTCTTCTACGCCTTCCTGCTCAAGCGGGGCCGGATCCTCCACAAGGTTTATGACAAGTGCTTCAACATGGCATGAATATATTGCAGCCTCTGTCTCTCGGAATCCTTTTTTTCTCCTCCTCAACCGGCTGATCATTCAGCCGTTTTCTTTCGTTTCGGCAAGTAGATGCCAGCTAGCATCGCGACGATCCAGAGGGCGGCCATCTCCGCCATCCCGGCGGGCGTGCTGAAGTCATAGAGCCAGTCGGAACGCAGCACCGAGCCGATCTTCTCGTCGGACTGGCGGTAATATATGTAGAACCGGTCTGGAGGGTTCGTGTTGACAGTGGCATTCATGACGTCCAAGAAGTCCATGCCGTAGCTGCTGAACACGCCGCCCATGACGTACTCGTTTTCCGGGGCGTCGAATAATAGGAAGAACGTGACCTCCTTGACTCCGAAATGCTTGCATATCAGCACGTCGCGGATCAAGTTGTAGAGCCCCGTGTGCTCCCCCCACGATATCGCCTCGGGCTGCGGCAGATCGCGCCCGTAGCATGACGTGTTGGTTATCCCCAGGTAGATCCCGATCTGGTCTGGCCTGTGCGATCCCGCCAAGGAATACAAGAGATTATACACCTGGTACGAGGTGTCCCACGGATCGTCTGCACGCATCGGCGAGCCGTAGGGCTTGGTGCCCTCGTACCAGCAGCGATATACCATCGGGGCGTAGACATCCCAACGATCGGGGCTGTAGCATGGCTCCGTGTATTCCTTCTGCAAGTCGGGATCGCCATCGAACTTCATGTCGCCCGCTGGGTTGGGCACGCTGACGCATTCCATGTCGATCGTCTTGTTGCGTTCGGCGGATTTGGCATCGATGTAATCGAAGATTCCGTCCCACATCTCCACGGCCTCGTCGAAGCTCGTGAAGTTCCAGTTGTAGGCGAATGGTATCCCCTCGATGTCGAAGCACAGGCCCTTCCACTGGTCGAGCGTCCCGTTGGCCTCCCACGGCATGATCGACTCCACCGTGGTCTTGATCAGCGCGGGCAGCGTCGTCAGCCCACCACTGGGTGTAAGTACGATGCGGTAGGTGATATTGGGGCAAGCCGTCTCCCAATCGATGAGGTCGGCGACCGAGGACGGGCCGAAGCTGTTGAACGTGAGGTCCAGGTTGACCTTGTGCTCGTCAAGCTCGGCGAGGATGGTAGCGTTGTAGGGATCGGTCAAGTTGTACTTGGCCACTAGCTCGGGGGGGTAGGTCGAGTTGATCGTCGGCATCGCCCAGAAATTGAAGGTGACCTGGTAAGCTTGGGGGCGGATCTCGATCGGCGGGGAATAGACTTCGAAGTACGTCGAGATCGCGGGGATGGAAATGCCGAGAACGAGAAGGATCCCCGCAACCCCTTTCTTGATCTTTTTCTTTTGCTCCCCCGTGTGTTAGCGATTACCTAATATGTCGCATTTTTCGACCATCTAAAATGTCGCCTTTTGTCGCCGGTTTCCCTTCCAGGTGGGATGATGCCGGTGACATGAAATGAAAAAAATGAAGATGCGTGATTATTTCACGCGTTTCTCATCGATCAGTACGGTTTACCTTCATCAACAGCAAATTGAACGAGTATGCGGTCTCCTTCGAAGACCTGCATCTCTTTATCGTCCTTGGTGACAAGCACGTGCACGATCTTGTGCG
>JAUQYZ010000233.1 GCA_030587475.1 Candidatus Sigynarchaeum calidifontis | reverse complement strand
GTTTTTGTGCAACTGGTGCTCATATGCCGGGGCCGACCTGGCCGGCGTCAGCCGTTTGCAGTATCCGCCGAATGTCCGCATCGTGCGCGTGCCCTGTTCCGGGCGCGTGAACCCGGCCTACATTCTTAAGGCGCTCCAGGAGGGCGTGGACGGTGTCCTTGTCTCGGGATGCCATCCGGGAGATTGCCATTACCTGGAAGGAAATTACGAGGCTGAAAAGAAGTTCAACATGACTGCTGAATTATTGAAGCTGATCGGACTGGAAAAGCGTGTTCGGCTTGAATGGGTTTCTGCCTCGGAAGGAAATAGGTTTGCTGAAGTCATTTCGGATTTCACGTCCAAGATTACAGCACTCGGCCCGTCACCCCTAGCAGGGAAAAATCCAGATAAGGAATTACTCATCAAACTTGAAGCATTAAAGCAAGCTGCTAGCGATTACCGCTTACGTGCATTGGTAGGGCGCCAACGAAAGATTACAGAAATCGGGAACGTGTATGGAGAACTTGTTCCGAAGGACAAGTTTCAATCCGTCTTCATGCCCGCTTTGCGGAATGAATATATCCGGCACTGGATCTTGCTTTTACTTGGCCAGGGAGCAAAATCTGTGAAAGAAATCGCAAAAATCATTAACTTGAATACTTCTGAAGTGCTCGATCACCTCGTTGTCTTGAAGGGAAGAAATCAGATAGGATACTCGGACATCATCGAAAACACGCCGTATTACATCAAGTTAGGAGAAACATAAACGGAAAGGGTTACAATGCAGAAGATTGGCGCGGTAGCGGTTGTCGGTGCAGGCATTGGTGGATGTCAAGCAGCCCTAGATCTAGCAGATGCTGGTTTCAAGGTATACCTCATCGAATCGACAACCAGTATCGGTGGCGTGATGGCACAGCTGGACAAGACATTTCCAACGAATGATTGCGCGATGTGCATCGTGTCCCCCAAGCTTGTCGAGACTGGCAGGCATCCAAATATAGATTTGCTGATAAAATCTAAAGTCAACGAAGTGCAGGGAGTCGCGGGCAATTTTACCGTGAAATTGACGAAGGGAACGCTATACATCGATCGCAGGAAATGCACGGGTTGCGGCGTTTGCGGTCAAGAATGCCCCGTCGAGGCGATCGACACGTTTAACGAGGGCCTCTCCACCTTGAAGGCAACGTCCGTGAAGTACCCGCAAGCCGTTCCCCTCGTGTATGCCATCAACAAGGACGTTTGCATCGGTTGCGGGATCTGTAGGGGCGTGTGCAAGGCGAATGCGGTCAAGTACGAGCTGGCGGACGAGCCCACAACCCTGAACGTCGGCGCGATCATTCTCGCCCCCGGCTTCGACGAGTTCGACCCGAAACCCATGAAGCGCTTCGGCTACGGCAAGTACAAGAACGTCGTCACGAGCATCGAGTTCGAGCGCATCCTCAGTGCCAGCGGGCCATACGCGGGCAAGGTGCTGCGGCCATCAGATGGCGACATCCCCTCGAAGATCGCCTTCCTCCAATGCATCGGCTCCCGCGACGACCGCGAGGGGAAGCCATACTGCTCGTCCGTGTGCTGCATGTACACGTGCAAGGAGGCCGTCATCGCCCACGAGCACCAGCACCAGGTCCAGCCCACGATCTTCTACATGGACATCCGGGCGTACGGGAAAGACTTCGACAAGTACATCGAGCGGGCGAAGCACGAATATGGCGTTCGGTACGTGAAGAGCCGGGTGTCGTCGGTGGAGGAGGTCCCCGGGACGCGAGACCTGCAGTTGACGTACGAGGACGAGGCGGGGGGGATCAAGCAGGAAACGTTCAACATGGTGGTTCTCGCGGTGGGCTTGGACCCGCCGAGGGATGCCAGATACTTGGCGGAGAAGTTCGGGATCGAGTTGAACGAGCATGACTTCGCGAAGACAAGTTCATTGAACCCGGTGGAGACGACGCGGCCGGGTGTTTTCGTGTGCGGGGCATTCACGCAGCCGAAGGACATTCCCGAGACGGTCATCCAAGCAAGTGCTGCCGCGGGTAGTGTCAACAAGCTCCTTCACGACCAGCGCGGTAAATTGATCACCGAAAAAACTTTACCCCCGGAAATGTTTGTAAATGGCCAGCCACCAAGAATTGGGGCATTCATATGCCATTGTGGCATTAATATAGGAGGGGTCGTCGACGTGCCTGAGGTGACACGGTATGCTTCCACGCTGCCCAACGTGGTCCTGGCGGACAGGAACTTGTACACGTGCTCCGCGGACACCCAGATGATCATCAAGGAAAAAATAAAGGCATACAACCTCAATCGGGTAGTCGTTGCTTCGTGCACGCCTAGAACACACGAACCACTGTTCCAAGAGACGATTCGCGAGGCGGGTCTGAATAGGTACCTGTTTTCTATGGCAAATATCCGCGACCAGTGTTCCTGGGTGCATATGCAAGATCCGGTGGCTGCGACGGAGAAGGCTAAGGATCTCGTGAGGATGGCGATCAACAAGGCCCGAGAGATCGTCCCCCTCGACAGAATTTCCTTGTCTGTTAACCACGCGGCACTTGTCATCGGTGGGGGGATCAGTGGCATCGTGGCCGCGCAGAACTTTGGCGAGCAAGGATTCGAGACCTACCTTGTTGAAAAGGAACCCGTTCTCGGCGGATTCGCGCGAAACATCTTTACCACGCTCGATGGAGAGGATGTACAACGGTTCCTAACGGATCGTATTGAGAAATTGAAGACAAACCAAAAAATCCATATTTTTACAGAAGCAAAGATTCAAAACATCGACGGATTTGTTGGAAATTTCAATACTATCGTGAAACATGGCCCAGATCAAAAAACCGCTGAATTCAAGCACGGGATCGTCGTCGTGGCAACTGGTGCTGACGAGTACCAGCCGCACGAGTATTTATACGGGACCGATCCCAGGATTATCACCCAGTCCCAGTTCGAACGTACATTGCACACGAGCGGCGTCACGCCGGGCGTGAATTCAATCGTGATGATCCAATGCGTGGGTTCAAGAAACAAAGAACATCCATATTGCAGCAAGATGTGCTGCTCGGAAGCGATAAAAAACGCGCTATATGCCAAGAAAATCGATCCGAATATCAACATCAGCATCTTATTCCGGGACGTCCGCACCTACGGGTTTAAAGAGGACTACTATCGAAAAGCACGAGAAGCAGGAATAATCTTCATAAAATACGATGAAAACGACCTTCCCGCGGTAAAAAAAGGGGATAACGAACTGCTCATCGAATTAAACCAGCCAAAGTTAGGAAAAATATCAATTCAATCGGATCTGCTCGTGTTGAGTGTTGGCATCGTCGCGCATAAAGACAATGAGGAGCTCGCCAAGGTGTTAAAGGTTCCAGTAAACGAGGACAAGTTTTTCTTGGAGGCTCACGTGAAATTGAGACCCGTCGATTTTGCCACGGAGGGTGTATTCCTCGCGGGGATGGCACATTGCCCGAAGCCGATCGAGGATTCGATCGCTCAAGCCAACGCTGCTGTTTCAAGGGCGTGCACGATATTATCGAAGGATAAGATCGAAGCGGAAGGCAAGATCGCGATGGTGGACCCGGCAAGGTGTACTGCTTGCGGGATGTGCGTTTCGAACTGCGCGTACAACGCGGTTTCCTTGATTGAGGACAAGCGTTGGGGGATGATCGCCTCGGTTAACGCTGCGATGTGCCACGGGTGCGGTGCGTGCGCCGGCAATTGCCGGTGCTCCGCCATCGAAATCGGGGATTTCACGGGTGAGCAGATATTTTCGATGATCGTTGGAAGGTGCTAAACATCATGCTAGCTGACCACAAGTCTGACCAGTCACACGCTGAAGGAAAAAAAGCAGAATGGCAGCCGAAGATAATTGCATTCTTATGCAATTGGTGCTCATACGCGGGCGCGGATCTGGCAGGAGTCAGCCGGATTCAATACCCGCCTAGCATTCGCGTGGTCCGGGTGCCATGCTCCGGGCGGATCAACCCGTATTTCATCATCAAAAGTCTATTGGAGGGCTGGGATGGCGTTCTCGTTTCTGGCTGTCATCCTGGCGATTGCCACTACATCAGCGGGAACCTCGTAGCACGCAGGAGGTTTGCGATATTGAAAGAAATGCTGGAGTTTTTCGGGATCGAGCCAGACCGTGTCAATTTCATGTGGGTTTCAGCAGCTGAAGGAGAACGATTTTCCAACATGGTGAAGAAAGTTACAAGTGCGATAATGAAACTTGGTCCAAACACGCAATTCGCGAGGAAGTGGTAAAGAATGGTCACGGCTCAAGAACACGGACATGTGCTGGAATCGAAGCTGCGAACCGTCGCTAGCGAGTTGCTGAAAGAGAAAAAAGTGGACTTGATAATAGGTTATTCCAAGGGCACCATCCCCCAGAGGTCATCACCATATATCGCCAGGAACCCGGCCGACACGTCAAACTTTATCTGGAACAATCTCGGGTACACGAACTTGGCCAAGTATCTGCTTGCAAAGAGGAAAAAGAAGGTCGATAACAAGGAAGTAGACCTCAAGATCGGCGTCGTTGCAAAGGGTTGCGTCGGCAGGGCAATAAACCAGCTCATCGTCGAGAAGCAAGTTACCAGGGAGAACGTGGTCATTATCGGGATTCCTTGCAATGGGATGATCGACCTGAATCGTATCTACGAAGCAGTTGGCACCAAGGAAATACTCGACATTGCCCTCGTCGGAGATGATATCGTAGTAAAAGGACGTGGTTTCGAAAAAAAGTTACCGTTTAATGAAAACATAAACACTCTATGCAAGGCATGCAAGATCAAGACTCCACCCATCACGGATGTCTTGATCGGTGAGTCCAACAACTTGCCGATCGACGAGAAGTTTCAAGACGTGATCGCGTTCGAGAAAATGCCCGCAAATGAAAAGCGTGACCACGTTCAACAATTGCTGCATGATTGCATAAAATGTGGATCTTGCAGGCAAGCTTGCCCGTTCTGCTACTGCAAGTTATGCTTTGTCGATCAGAACAAACCGGTCTGGTTTAATAAAACATTTGATATGAATGACATTCTGGTTTTTCATCTCATCAGATCAATACATCTTGCAGGAAGATGCGTTTCATGCGGGGCGTGCTATGGAGCGTGCCCTATAGGTATCAATTTAAATGAATTGACACGGAAATTGGAAAAATTATCAAAAGCGCGGTTCGATTACGTGCCCGGGATGGATCTCAAGACCCCCCCACCAATGATGGCTTTCAAGCTGGATGACGATCAAGGATTTATACTCGAGGAGTAATTGTAAATGAAAGAAAAAATAATGGCCCGTGGCAACATCGGGGAATTCTTCCTCGCATTGAAAGATGAATATGATATTTATGCGCCTGTACGTTCTAGCGGCAATCACGTTAACTTCAAGAAGGTTTCGAGCGCCGACGAAATGACGCTAGATTATTTAAATACAACGATACCCCCGAAGGAAATTTGGTTTCCCAGGGTGGAGACCCTTTTCGAGTACGAGATACACGGGCAGGATATCAAGGTGATGCCGCCACGCGTTTCCAATGAAAGAGAAACGATCATCATTGGCATACGACCATGCGATGCAGCAAGTTTCAGGTTATTGAGGAAGTTTTTTGATTATGGCACCTTCAAGGATGACCTTTTCAAGAAACACGAGGAAAAAATTGCATTAATCGGTCTTAAATGCAACGAGCCAAAAAAAACGTGTTTCTGCACCTCGGTTAACGGAAGCCCGCATAAGAAAGAAGATTTCGATGTCGCCTTGACAGATATAGCAGATAAATTCGTGGTTGAAGCCATTACAAAGAAAGGGGAAAACATCCTGCAGAAATTATCGTTTTTAAAGGATGCAAGTGGTGCTGATTTAGAAAAGGCAAAACAATCTGCCATCAAGGCTGAACAAGCAATCACTGCTAAATTCGACGTTAATAAGGCGGCAAACATCGTCAACGACAATTTCTACAATGCATTATGGGAAGAGATAAGCACGACATGCCTGGGTTGTGGTTCATGCTCTTTTCTCTGCCCCACGTGCCATTGTTTCGACGTCGTCGATGAAAATGATTATGCAAACCATCGAGGGCGACGCATCAGGACCTGGGACACGTGCCAATCCACGCTCTTTACCCTCCATACAAGCGGGCATAATCCACGGCCTAGCCAAAAGGAACGATGCCGGCAACGAATAGCGCACAAGTTCTGCTACTACCCGAACAATTATGGTGTTATCGGGTGTGTAGGATGCGGCCGCTGCATTATTGACTGTCCAGTGAATAATGACGTGCGTGATATCATCCAGAAAATAAACAAAATAAAAACGACACAATAATTGCAAGGTGAACTTTGTATCTTGAATGGATTATACATGCCCATGCTCGCGAAGATAAAATCGATCACCACCGAAAATCGAGTTAACGACATTAAAACATTCGAGCTCGTATTTAAAAATGAAGAGGATCTTGCGAAATTCAAATATGTCCCTGGCCAGTTTGCAGAATTGAGCATCTTTGGAAAGGGTGAATGCCCGATAGGCATCGCTTCGTCGCCCACGGAAAAAGGATCCATAAAATTTACCGTGAAGAAGATGGGCACGGTATCTTCTGCATTACATAACTCTACAGTTGGCGATACTGTCGGCGTACGTGGGCCATTAGGGAATAGTTGGCCTGTCGATGCGATGGCAGGAAAGAACATCGTCGTTATAGGCGGTGGTTTTGCGTTTTCCACGCTTCGATCCCTCGTGGAATATATGCTGGCGGAGCAAAACAGGAAAAATTATAAGAACATCACGGTTATCTATGGAAACCGGAGCTCGGATGAGATATTGTACCGTACCGACCTGGAGCGATGGGAAAAACGTAGCGATATAAAAGTCGTGCTCACGATAGACCGTGGTGAAGCTGGCTGGACGAAAAACGTTGGATTCGTCGCTCCGATCGTCAAGGAAGTTGCTCCTTCTCCGGAAAACGCGGTTGCGGTCATCTGTGGGCCGCCGGTGATGATAAAGACCACCTTGCCCGTGCTAACAGAGCTGAAGTTCACGGATGAACAAATACTATCATCACTCGAGATGCGCATGAAATGCGGGGTTGGAAAATGCGGAAGATGCAATATTGGAGGTAAATTTGTTTGCTTGGACGGCCCCATATTCACCCAAGCCCAACTCAAGAAAATGCCGAGTGAATATTAAATCCGTGAGAAATAATCATCCCAAATGGTCGAATTAAAAATGAGCAATGAAGTGTATCCGAAAAATTTTGAGGATCTCAAGAAAGAGATCCATGATAAAGGGCTCTGTGGTGAATGCGGAGGATGCGTGAGTTTTTGTTCTGCACACGATCTGAAAGCCATTCAAATGTCCGAAAACGGGCCACCGACCTATCTAAACAAGGAGAAATGCCTCAAGTGCGGTATTTGCTATTTGGTATGCCCCCAAACTGATGTATTGAATGAGGAACTTGGGTCGAGATTCGAGTATAAAGAGCCGATCGGAAGCTGGCGGAAAATCGCTTCCACGCAAGCAACGACTGAAGATATACGGCAAAAGGCCACGGATGGCGGCACGGTCACGTCAATCCTCATGTTCCTCCTGGACCACAAGTTAATCGACGGCGCGATCGTTTCTAGGCAAATCAATCCATTCCATAGAGTTCCATTCTATGCTAATACCAAGAAAGACCTAATAGAAGCTGCCGGGTCGCATTTTACCATGGCAGGGCAAATGGACGAATTGGAACATTATGGATCGTTTTCACCAAGCGTCACGGAGCTCAAGAGCATTTATAAATCGGATATCGCGAGCATTGCCTTTGTGGGAACCCCGTGCCAGGTTCATTCCTTGAGAAAGATGCAAGAATTGCACATAATCCCGTCCCATGTCGTGAAATACGCCCTGGGATTGTTTTGCAACATGAATTACGTCCTCGACGACAAAAAATGCCAGCAGATCGAGAGGCAATTTGGCTTCTCCATGAAAGATACAATTAAAGTCAACATGAAAGATGATATCGCGTTCTATTTCAAGGATAAACCCACGATTCACGTGCCATTTGATGACATGAACACCTATTGTAGGTCGGCATGCAAGATTTGCAAGGATTTTTCAAACTATTATGCTGATATATCGTTCGGGGGGCTTGGATCCAAGGATGGATTCACGACGACCATCGTTCGCACGAAATTAGGCTCTGAATTGTATGATGGCGCGTTAAAAGATGGATATATTTCCGAAGTCGGCAATTTAAACACGCCTATAAAAAAATCGGAAATGCTTGCGAAGGTTATCGGATTTAGCGAGATGAAAAAGCAGCGAGCATCTCGATTTTCAGTGAAATAGCTTAGAATCGACTTCTATGTTGCTTGTTTTTTTGATTTCCATTCGACAACCCCATCAACTGCCTTGATGACCAGCTCCGATATGGTCGGATGGCTATGAACGACTTCCACGAGCTGCTTTGCCGTGAGGTCGTGATACATCGCCACCGACACTTCCGCAATTATCTCCGCCGCTGCATAACCGATACAAGTTGCCCCTAATATCTTGTCGTTTTCCTGGTTCACGACGATCTTCAAGAATCCTTTTTCCTCACCGAGACATCTTGCTTGTTCCAGTTTGTTGTAGAAATACTTGCCCGTCTTCACTTTATAGATTTTTTTTGCATCGAATTCCCGTAATCCAACAGATGCGATGGTCGGGTTCGTATATATCGTGTATGGAACCACGAAATGCTCGCGAGGTCTAGGTTTGATATTAAATTTGCCTAGACTCGCGAGTGCATTAGCCGTGGCAACATCCCCGTCATGGAAAGCGAGCTGTGCAAGCAATAACGAGTTCGTAACGTCTCCCACCGCATAGATACCCTTAACGGTCGTTTCACAAGTATTTGTATCGACGATGATCCGATCATTCCCTATCTGCATGCCAAGTGCTTCCAAGCCAATCCCTGTTGATTGTCTTACCCGACCAATGGATATTAGACACATTTCAGCTTCAAACTCGTTATATGCGTCCAGTTTCATATCAGAGTCTCTAAATGGTGCTGGAATGGTGATGACCTTTATGCTATCCAGATTTTTTTCAATCCGGTGAAGGAGGTTATTTGTATGAACCTTTATCCCCAGGGCTTCGAATTCCTTTTTCATTACCTCGGCGACCTCTTCATCTTCAACGGGCAAAATGCTTTCGAGGAACTCGATAATCGTGATGTCGACGCCAAATCGAGAAAAAATATTGGCACATTCACAACCGATCACCCCTCCACCAATGATGATCATACTTTTTGGCAGGCTAGTAAAGCTGGCTTTTAACAAATCATCACTCGTGATGATCCTTTCATGATCGATATTGAAAACAGGGATTGTCGATGGTACAGAACCCGTGGCGATGATAATTCGCTTTCCTATCAGCTCCGTCGAAGTTCCGGCTTGGTCTGTGCACGCCACGAGAAAACCAGCCTCGGCATTTCCTGAAATCACCTTTCCTACTCCTCGGAATATCCTTACCTTGGCGAGATTCATCAATGCCTCAATTCTTGCAATTAACTCCCGTACGACCTTGTTTTTCCGGGCAACAACGGCCTTGAAATCGAGGTGGATATCTCCAGAGATCGATGCTCCAAAGAAAAAGGATTTTTTCTTGATATCGTCGAATTGTTTTATTGATGTATCGAAACATTGGATAGGAATGCATCCAATACTCGTGCATGAGCCACCGATTTCATTTTTTTCAATAATCGCGACACGAGCGCCAGATTGTGTTGCTCTAAGCGCTGAATGATAACCACCGGGACCGGCGCCGATGATGACTATGTCAAATTCATCTTTTTTTATTAGCATCGCCGTTTCGCCGAAATGTCACAATATTTACATTTAATATCAGATCAAGCATGTATTTAGAAAATATTACCTCGTCGGATTAAAGGCAGCTTGAACGGTTGCTTCTCCTATTACCCGGAAAGATCGTCCAGGTTGTTCAGGTTCTTGAACGCCTTGTGGCTCGGGTCGATTCGCCCGAGTTTTTCCTCGATATCAAAGAATTTGACAGAATGACATCCTTCAAAGAGGTTCCTCAACTTGAAATTACGTCTATCGACGTTGATCTTGATTTTCTCGATCATCGCTTCTTTATTGTAGATAGTGTGCAGTGGCTCGATGTATCCATTTTTCCAGCGAGGGACCAGCGCAGCTGCATCGGCAAGATCTTCCAGTTCCTCGTGGAGGGCGTTTATGACGTCGGCGTTGAAAAAAGGCGTGTCGCAAGGGATTATCTGGACGTATCCCGCGGGCACTTCCTGGAGGACCCGCATTATTCCCCATATCGCTGCCCGGTTCTCGGGCAGATCTGGCCGTTCCTCGTCGAACACGAACTCCACGGGGATCTCGCGGCCTGGATCTCCTGGTGGCCTCAAGAGATAAGCCGACCCGCGGTGATCGTCCTTGAAGACGAGGGAGGACAAGTGTGGTAGGAGTTCTGCCACTTGTGATTCCTTGTACAGCGAGATGTACACGCGATTCGGTGCTATCTTTAACGTGGAGATGGACGAGAGGGTCTTCGCGATCAGCGTCTCGCCCTCGATCTTGAACAAGCATTTATTAGAACCAAATCGGGTCGACCTCCCGCCAGCGAGGATCCCAATGCATAGATACATGGTAATGAGAAAGAATTGATCGCTTGTAACTATCACTTATGGCCAAGTAGGATTTCGACCATTCAGACCACCTTGAATCACTCGGATCGGAATAAGACGTGATATGATCTGATGCAGCAACAAGACAGGAGAAAAGAAGATCGATATAATACAAGCGCGCGAAAGAAAACACGTTACTTGTTAAATTTATCATTCAATTCCAATATTATTTGGATACCCGTGCGTTCGTACGGCTTGAAATCCTCAGGACACGCTCCTATACTGCAATAGAAGAATGACCTGCCTTCTTTTAACTGTTTCGGCGATTATTCTCGCCGGCCTTGCGTTCGGTAACATTACAAGGCCTGGATCCGCGATCAGCGTGGGCGACCCCTCGGGCGATGTCATGGGGGGGCGATCGTGGCAAATCTAGGTGCCGAGCGCTACAACGTCTCGTGCGGGAGCTATAGCACCGCACCGTTCATCGATATGACATCGATCACTTGGGTGGACGACGGTACCAACTACACGATCACCATCACGTTCCTTGCTGCCATCGACTTGCAGAAGATCCTTGACGATGATGTCTGGGGCGGCGTGCAATTCAGCATGAACGGGTCCTCGGTGGATAACCCCCAGCTCGTCGTGAATTTCGAGGGGGCGGTCGGGGATTGGACCGCGATCGTCACGGATCCCCTCCATTACCAGTACATGACCGGGGTGGGGTCGCACGGAACGAACACGATCACGTGGAGCATCCCGAAAAGCACCTTAAGCTTCTTGCCGGGGCTACTCCCGGTCGGGGAGTGGACGGCCCGGGCGTTTGTCGAATATTGCTCAGTCGCGAACCTCGTGATCGCGTGGGACGTCTATAATTACCCGGATTTTCCTTCAATCCACGGCATCACCTGCGTGACCGTGACCCAGGGCATTGCCGGTTTCGACGCGATCATCATGGGGCTCGTTTCGCTTGCCATCTTCTGCTTTGTAGCGAAGCGGATCGTGCTTGCCAAGGACCACGCGTGAATGGCGAGACTTGCGAGACTTTCCATGTTCTTTTTTTTTCAACTCCAATTTCAATCTCGATCCTGGTCCTCAGTCCATTGCATCGGGGCCTGGATCGGATCCCGTCTCGACGAGCTGTTAACTACATTGATCCAGTGCCAAGAAGCACTTTTTTCCTCTTCAACCTGCTGATCAACCCGAATCGCGAGGCCCGGGTCATCATTCCTTGAAGAGCGTCTCGAGAACGGCTCGGGCCCAGCGCCTGCCGTGCTCCGCGAGCCCCGCCCCGTTGAAATGAACCCGGTCCGGGGCGCGCCATTGCTCGCCGATCAGATCGTCCGTGGCCGGGCCTTGGAAAACATCCACGCTGTTGACGACGCGTTCTTGTCCTTTTGCGACGGCATGCATGTCCCCGGCGTGTGCCGCCACGTGGAAACTCGCGCGGGCGATCAACCACGGGATGTTCCACCCTGCCGCTGCACGAGAACCGCCGATGACAGCGCGCAAGCGCTTGGCATAAATGCCCGCCGGCGTCCTGGCGATCGAATCAGACTCGCCCTGGTGCCAGAGCACCGCGCGGGCGCCGCGCACGCCTGCAATCTTGAGCGCCCACGCGAGGCGCGAGAAGTTGGCGGTCTTGGGACGGAGCCTGGCCAGCCACGGCCACCTGTTCCAGTCGAGCCGGAGGGCACCGATCAGGGCAGAAAGCAACCGCGCCGACCATGGTAGATCGTGGCGCTCCGCCTCCTTGTCCGGAATCCACGTGGCAACTGCCGTGCCGCCCACCCCGACCGAGATGAGCCCGACGGGGACGTGTAAAACATCCACGAGCATGTCTGCCATCGCCGGCCACGGGCTCCCGGCGTCGTTCGTGGCGACTGGCTGTGGATCCCTTGCCACTTGCCATCCGTGCAAGCCCCTGGCAGATACAAGGTCGCTTTTCGGCGCCAGGCGGGTCGTGCCGCTGTTGGCAGCGTTGGATTGCCCCGCCGTGATGAATACCTCGCCGACACCCACGTGATCGACCACGGCGGAGCAGACCAGCCCCCCGCTGGCATCGCGAAGCGTGAGGCGGAACTGGTACCAGCCGCCCGCGGGGAGTGTTACCGACCCCGCGAACCAGCCGCGCTTGCCGGAGAATCGCAAGGATCCGCCAGGTCCCGGTATTCCATCGGGATCGGTCGTTTCACATGCGAGGCGGTAGTCCTCGCGCATCGAGATGCCCTTGACCGTGCCGGTGACGAGAATCCTCGTGCGGCCATCGGGCCCGCGCTGGTACACGGCGCGGTCGAGCGGTGTATTGACGAAGAATGCCGGCTTTGCCATGGATAAGCGAGGTATCAGCGTCCTAAATTGCTGGCGATCGGGCATTATCGGGACGTGCTATTCAAAAATACTGGATTTAACCCAAAGGTAACCGCCCATGGCAGACGCTACTGGCGTCGGAAGGGATACATACCTATGGCGACCGAAACCAATATTTATCCGTTGGTCATGCGATTTGCCCGATATTTGTAGCATACACGGCTTTCTCTACGATGACACTCTCCGATGGCAGCCAGGTTCGCGTCGGCACGACGCCCACGACCGAGCGGCCGAACCCGCACGGCGATGGGATGGTGCGGTTCGACGAGTGGCTCGTCCACCACGTTCTCGGGGTGGCATATGGCACCATGGCGCAGAATTGGGGTTCACCAGCAGTGCTACATCCAGATCTTGCTGCCGTGCTGGGCACGATAGGCTTGCAAGCCGGCGTGGATTACCAGGTCGTGAATGGCGAGCTTCAATTGACCCGATCCGGCGAGTGGAAGATCCTGCCTTGGCACGCGCTGTACGGCGCGAACCGCGGGAACCATGATGGCGCCCCGGGCTCAGAAACATTCGTGATGTATCACTTGCGCGTGTACGGCGTCGCGTTCGACAGTGCGAGCGTTACTTATGCCCAGCGGTACGAGCGGTTCGCGGAATGGGCGAGAGGGGCGGGTTATGTCGTCCCGCCTTGAATCGCATTTTCGGGGTTTCCTTTTTTCCCCATTTTTTCATTTCACCTCGATAAGTTTAAATTCATACACCGAGTGGATACCGTGGCGATTACGATGTATCGGAGCCATTTCAAGTACGATTCAGAGGAGTACAAGGAGACGTGGCGGATATATCACTTCCTTCTCGCACACCTTTATCCATCCAAGCACGAGGTCAAGACGGTCTTTAAGGCGCTCGCCGAGGCCGGCATCATCGCGGATTCTTTCACGCAGGCCGATGTGGAGAAGGCGCTGGCGCCCTATGACACGTCTGATGGTCTCATCATCATCTATCCGGTCAAGTACAGTTTTCTCGAGTATAACTTCAAGGGACTCGCCCCAAAATTTGCCGCGGTGTGCAAGGCGGGCGGTCCCGGCCACGATGTCCAGGCCACAATGATGTTCCACAAGGATACGAAGGTGATCCACGACCGGTTCGATAAGCTTGAGAGCGGCAGATATCACTTCGTCATCATGGCCATCGACGTCGGGCGAGCCGACGACGCCGCCTGGGGCTCCAAGTATTATGCTGACAGCTATTCTGTTGAAAGAACGATTCAGGATCTTGAAGGGAGCGATGGATCTTGGGGAATATACTTTTTAAAAAAAGAGATGGAGGAAACAGCGGGCATTCATACCCATTCGCTATTGCTATGAACGTAATAATATATTAGAGTCTGTATTCAACAATTCAAATTCAACAGAAATGATCGAAAAATGGCCTCTTCAATTGATTTCGACTTCCGGAACAAGCTCTTGAAAATGCACGGCGCGCTGTCGCTCACTTACTGCTATCAATGCGGTACTTGCAGCGGTGGATGCCCTGTAGCGAAGGAAACCAACGGGAAATACAACCCGCGCCGCATCATCGAGAAATCCTTGCTTGGCATGAAGGACAAGCTCGTCAAGGATCCCGTGCTCTGGTTCTGCACCTTATGCGATACTTGCGACGAGTCTTGCCCGCAACACGTGGAACTCACGGAGATATTCTACGTTTTGAAGAACTTGGCGGTCAAGGAGGGCTTTGTCCCCGACGCGTACAAGGCGCAGTCGATGGCAGTCTTCGACAACGGTGTCGCCGTGCCGTACATGGCGCCGATGATCCGTGCCCGCAAGGAACTCGGCCTCGAGCAGAACTTGGAAGAGAACATCGTCATTCCCGTGAAGGAATTGCAGACGCTCATGGAGGCGACGGGCATGAAGGAGATCGTGGAGAAGTTCAAGGCCGAGAAGGCGGCCGCGGCGCCAACCGCGAAGCCGTCGGAGTGAGGGAGGCGGAAAAACCATGACCGAAGCAGCAAAGACCCCGCCAGAAGTGAAGCTCCCCCCGATCGAGAAGGCCCTGTTCCTCGGTTGCGTCATCCCGGCACGCATTCCTTTCGTCGAGAAGTCCGCGAAGGTCGTGTGCAAGGACCTGAACATCAACCTGAAGCCGATGAAGGGCGCGGCGTGCTGCCCCGATCCGATCGGCATCCGCGGCGTCAGCGAGAAGACGTGGATCACGCTGAGCACGCGCAACGTCACGATTGCCGAGGACATGAAGGCCAAGGACATCATGGGCTTGTGCAGCGGTTGCGTCCTCTCCCTCAAGCACGCGAACCACGTCATGAAGCACGACGCGTACATGAAGGCGGGCGTGAACGAAGCGCTCGCGACGGTCAACCGCTCGTTCAAGGGCACGGTCGAAACCGTGCGCCACTTCGCCCACGTCCTTTACGAGGAGATCGGCGTGGACAAGGTCAAGGCACTGGTCAAGAAACCGCTGGTCGGCCTCAAGGTCGCCGTCCACTACGGGTGCCATTTCATCAGGCCTAGCGAGCTCCACCAGCTCGACGACCCGTTCTTCCCCACGAAGCTCGACGAGATCGTACGGGCGCTTGGCGCCGAGTCGGTGGAATATACCGAGAAGATGCTGTGCTGCGGGACGGGCGTCAACATGGCCGACCCCGAGACCGCCGTGAAGATGAACCAGCGCAAGTACAAGAGCATCCAGCAAGCCAGCGCGAACTGCATCATGGTCGTGTGCCCCAGTTGCTATCAGCGGCTCGAAAACGCCCAGCGCGACGTGAAGAAGGCGTTCGGCGAAACCTACGAGTTCCCCGTGCTGTACTTGACCGACCTCGTTGCCCTCGCCTTCGGCCACAAGCCTGACGAGATCAGCATCAAGTCCCATCGGCCTTCCCCCAAGGCCCTCCTCGCTTCCATCGGCATCGAATAGGATATAAGAGATTCCTCTCTTTTCATGGTTCGTATCGCGCGCTTCAAGTGGCTTGTCGATTTCTTTTTTAAAGCAAGAATCCATGCTTGAGTTTATCATATTAGCCTCTTTTTAACGACAAAAACACTCGCACGTCCCCGCCCGACCAAATTCTTGGGCGAATGAAAGCATGAGAACGGATATAAGCTTGGAAGCAAATAGATAAGCAACCCATGAAGTTCCTCGAATCACACGAGATGTTGAGGGCGTTCGTGAACAAATACGTGAATTCTACGAGGGACAAGAGTGATATCGTTGGAAAGATCCTCATGGCGTTGATTACAGGAACGATCTTGCTTGCGCGGCCCTCTCCGAATAAGATCCAAGACGGGCTCGTGACGGGCGCAAGCAAGGCCACCTTTTACCGGCACATTCACCGACTTGCTTCCGAGATGCCTGGCATCTACAAGCAAGTTTTCGAGAATTTGCAACAATATTCCAAATTAAAAATGCACGAGGATGGCATTTTATCGCTGCACGAACACGTAATACCGCACTCGAGTGGCGAGATGGAAGGCGTGGATTGGTTCTATTCCACGACGGAGGATAAAACGATCCTCGGGTTATCCACGATCACGATGCATTATTTCCGTGCTGGCGTCGAGTATCCAGTGGATTTCATGTTTTATCGCCGGCTGGAGGAGCTGGAGAGGCACGGCGCCGCTGAATTGTACAAGGAGAAGAACGAGATAGCCCGGGAGATGCTCACTGCCGCGTGCGCAATGCCTGGTTCGCCAAGGATCGTCGTGATGGATAGTTTTTTCATGACAAAGGAAAACGCTCGTTTGCTCTCGAACAGCGGCCGGTATTACGTCTCGCGCCCCAAGCGGAACTGGACCTGCACCATCGACCACGTGAAGTACACGTTCAGCTCACTTTTCGACACGATCCCCGCCGACGAGTTCAAGCAGACCCGCGTTGAAAACCCGAAGACGGGAAAGGTGCGAGTTCAATGGACTGCCGAGCGAATCGTGTACATTCCCAAGGCAGGTAAGCATAAAGTCGTGTTCATCGATTGTGATAGGCAGCAGAAAGATGAAGACGATCCCGGCGAGAATGAAGTTGAGAAATCGGAAACCGGACGTTGCTTCCGCGTGTTCGTGACGAACAATTTGACGTGGGATGCGGCGACAATCTTGGCCGTTTATGCTGCACGATGGCCGATCAAAACGAGTTATCGCGACATGAGCCAGGACTTGAACCTACACGGGTGCAAGTGGCGCCAACTACACGGGCAATACTGTTTTATTGCCCTGACGTTCGCATGCTACTTGTTCTTGACATGGGCGAAGGTCAACAAGCTCTTGACCGGGTATAACGATGAGCAGAACACGATCGGACAACTCAAGGAAGGATTCTCGAACTATTACCAGGATCGCTTTGCAGGATGGTTGATAGAGGTCAAGCAGCAGTGCGAAACGTGTCCGATAGCAAATTGGATACATGATCACGTGTATTGCCGATCTGGAAGAAATAGCTCGACTCGGGGTGTCAATCGTTAAAAAGGAGCTAAGTTGATAAACTCAAGATCCAGGGCATCAATCATGTCGAGACAAGAGCTATTACAGAAAGCCATCACGGGCGAGTACAACGCCATCCGGCGATATGCCGAGTACGCCCGGGTGGCTGAAAAGGAGAAATTGCCCAACGTGGCGTACCTGTTCAAGGCCATCGTCGCCGGGGAAAAGGTACATCTCGAGAACCACAAGCGCGCCCTCGGGGAGCCGTTCACCCCCGTGGACGAGCCGATCGAGGCGAAGTCGACGCTGGAAAACTTGAAGGCAGCACTCGCGGGCGAAACGGACGAGGCAGCGAACATGTATCCCGGTTTCATAAAAGGCCTGAAGCGGAGCAAGAAGGAAGAGGACGAGATCACGCGGCTCAGCTTCGAGTGGGCGCTCGGCACCGAAAAAACGCACGCGATGGTGCTGCAAGCGGCAATCGACGTGGTCTCGCAAGGGAAGGACTACGCGGGCGTGACGTTTTTCGTGTGCCTGGCTTGCGGCAGCTTGCATGAGGGGGCAATAACCGAGGGCGTGTGCCCCGTGTGCAAGCACGACGTAAGGCTCTACAAGGAGGTGCAGCGATAGCATGGCATTCCAAGACAAGACCCATGTCCAGGGTGGCGGGATCATCCGGGAGATCGTGTTCGGGATGAACGACGGCATCGTGTCGATCTTTGCCCTGCTCGCAGGCATCGCAGGTGCTGGCGTTGGCGCCCAGCAAATCTTGCTCACGTTGCTCGCGGCGACGATCGCCGGCGCGCTGAGCATGGCAGCGGGCGAGTACCTCAGCTCGAAGAGCGCCCGGAACTACATCGAGAGCGAGATCCACAAGGAGCGGCTCGAGATCAAGCTCTGCCCGGACATCGAGCGGGAGGAGATCCACCACATCTACAAGAAGAAGGGATTCTCGGGCGAGGTCCTCGACCAGATCGTCGCCACGATCACGAAGGATCCCGAGTTGTGGGTCAAGGAGATGGTCGTCGACGAGCTAGGCACGGCCGAGATCGAGCAAGAGAGTGAACTCAAGGGAGTCATCACCATCTTCGGTTCGTTCATGGCCGGCGCCATGTTCCCGACATTGCCCTACATGGTCCTGCAGATCCTCGGCGGGGACGTGCTGTTCTGGGTCGCCACCTTCGTGACGTTCTTTGGCCTGTTCCTCGTCGGCGCGCTCAAAAAAGTCGTGACGGGCCAGAACTGGCTTAAATCCGGGCTCGAGATGCTCATCGCGGGCACGCTGGCGTTCCTGGCATCCTACGGCATCGGCCTTCTCGTTGGTGTCTCCGTGTAATTCCATTCCCTTTCTTTTTCTTAGCCATCGCTCTTTTTTCCAGGGAAAATCCTCTTTTGGCGTAGATACAAAGCGATGACCACCGCGCCGCCACCAGCCGCAAAAAAAACAAGCCAGAACGCCGCGTACTCCGCGCGGGTCATGCGCGGGACGGGCTGGTCGAGGTCCGTGAAGAGCCAGGGGCGATTGGTCTTCACGTACGTCGCGCCGAGCGTCCAGAGCCCGGAATAGATCTCCACGCTGTCGACCGTGTACACGACGGTCGGGATGCCGCGGGTATGATATTCTACGAGCAGCGCGTTCGGGACGTCGAGGTCCAGGTTTACCGCATCGTAACCGTTCGTGATGACCGACTCGACGGGGCAGGACCTCGTGCAGAGCCGGGTCAAGTTCTCGGCACTGTTCGACGCCGTGTAGACCCAGGCCTTCTTCCCGAGGGGCGACGCGTTCAGCATAGCGATCATCTGGCTCCTGGCCGAGTCACGATAGGGATGGCCACGCGGGGGCGACTTGAAATCGATCTCGAGGATCAAGTCGTTTATCTCGGAAAAGTTTATAGCGTCTTGCAAGGTCGGGACCTTGGTTCCCCGGTACGATTCGGCCTTGCTTCTCGGGACGACCCCCGACAGGATCGTGCCATAAGGATCGTCATCTACGAACCACGATCCCGCGTCCAGGGCCTGGATCTGAGAAAAGTTGAACTGGCACGCGGGTACGGACGCTAGGTCCGGATATACAGCTTCGATATCGGTGGTGCGGCGCAAGTCCTCGTCGTGCATAAGGAAGAAGACGCCGTCGAGACTCACTTGCACGTCCACCTCCCAGCCGACAACGCCGAACTGGAGCGATTCTTGGGCTGCCCTTATCGTGTTTTCGGGAGCATAGTTTGAAGCACCTCGATGCCCGATGAGAAGGGGCTTGGGCGGCAACGGATCGTTGGAAATGGTGGTTGGAATATAAATGAAAGGCAAAGTAAAACAAGCAGAATAAACCGCCACCATTGCTGAAAGGGCAATTAATCTGGCTTGGCGTGGCTTCCGGGGCAGCCTCCTGATAGCTCTTGCGATATGCAAGATCGTAGGGATTACCTTGATGAGGCACGCGATCATTATACCGACGAGGGCGATGTAGAGGTAAAGGCTGATGCCATCTAGGAACCGCACGATGATGAAAATCTCGCCACCCGCCATACTCCCGAAAACTATATAAAAGGCATTCCAAGCAACAAGAATAACGATCGAGATAGCGATTTCTGCATGATAAATCTTGAAAGATGCGGCATTCCGGGATATTTGATATTTGCATCGAACGACCAAGATGAAAAAAAAAGTGATTAACAGCACTGCACATATTACAAAGAATAACATATAATTGATTCGCAAGCCTGTAACGCTGCCGAGGAGCGCATTCAAATCATAAAGATATGGCTGGAGAATAAGCAAGATAAGGAACACAAAGCCGATGTCTACAATTGAGATGGCGCAAAACACCAGCCACGCGATTGAGCGGATGGGTTTCGTCGTGCCGGGGGACACCCTTTGATTTGCCATGATCTCGTGACCAGGCAAGCCGGGAGAGTATTTGAATATGCCCACGTGCACGTGGGAGATGGAAAGGGAAAAAACGAGAACACGAGCTGGAAATGCGTGATAAGGCTTTTACTTTTTCGTCTCGCGTTTCTTCTGGCGCAAGTTATAGCTGTGGCACCGCCGGCATTTCGTGGCTGTGAAAGGGTTGAGGGCACCGCATTTACGGCAGATCTTCTTGTAAAGCAGGTGATATTGCGCGATCTTTCGGGTTGTAACGTCAGAAATGGGCATGATGGTTCACTCGTTAGTTGGAATGTTCGGTTATCGCGATCAAAGTTCGATTGGCTGGACGGGCAGCTTCTTGATGAGCGCGTCGGCCGTTTCTGGCTCGCATATGTACGTGTAGAGCATTTTTTTGGTCCTGACCTTTAACTTCACGGATTTGGGGCTACGTTTCACGCGGATGTCTGTTGCGCCAGCAGCGAGCTTTAGAAATTTCTCTGCATCGGTAATGTTGCGCGGCATGGTGCAAAACCATGTTGGTATATCAAGGATGTAGATGCGCCGGGCGATTTAATGCTTGTCAAATGCCGTGCCGATGGGTTTCATAGATTCATATCTTGGGGAATGGTTTTATCATTTAGATTACTATCTAGGTTTAGAAAGAAATCGTTTGCTTTAAAGACCGGAACTCAAATATCTAACACGGAATTATAATAAACAGAAGTTAATGGTTAGGTTTTAATGAAACTATTACCGACGTGCATTACTTGCGCGAAAGGTTCAGTTTTATGCGAATCGTGCCAAGAACGCCTTGAAAGCGGGGAACTCACAAACCTCGACATCGACATCTCCGAGATCCTGCTCGAGATAGAGGAAGCAAACCCAGACATGAAACTTTCAGAGGCATCCTTTTTCAAGAGCATCGAGCTCGAAAAGATGACCATCCTGGTCATCGGCAAGGGCGAGACCGAGGTCTTCAAGCCCCTCATCAAGAAGCTGCAGAAGGAATTACAGCTGCCACGCATCGAGTTCCTTGAAAAGTCCAAGGAAAGCAGTGATCTCAAGGCCAAGGTCAGCGAGAAGGAACTCAAGAACATCGTGAACGATTTCGTCAAGCCGGGCAAGCTTGTCGGCATTAACAAATTATTCCTTCCCACCGGAGACGACGAGTACAAGGCCCGAGTGCAAATCAAGCAAAGCGACCGGCTCCCCCTCTCCAAGCCGAACCTGGAGAAGTTGATCAAGGAATTGACGAACACGATCGTCCGGATCGAGATAGAGGTCATCCAGTAATCGTTCCTCCATTCCTGGTTCTCCTTCCATTAACGGGTGATGCACATAGCGTTCGTTTACAAGCAATTCATCGTCATCCGCGCCGATTTGAAGATGTCGGCCGGCAAGGCCCTTGTTCAAGGCGCGCACGCGTCGATCCTCGCTGCCGAGAAGGTGCGGCGGGTCAGCCCGGACACGTGGAAGGCCTGGTTCAACGAGGGGCAGCGAAAGATCGCTTGCAAGGTACAATCGCTCGATGATCTCCTCCAACTGAAAGGCCAGGTCGAGCGGCTTAACGTGCCGTGTGAAATCGTCGCCGACGCGGGCCTTACCCAGCTGGAGCCCGGTACCATCACGGCGCTCGGTATCGGCCCCGTTCTAGAGACCACGATCGACCCGGTGACCAGGAACTTGAAACTCTTGTGATCACGGCCGGCGCGCCCCCGCGATAATAATCCATCACGGTGCATCCCATGTCCAAGCTTGTATCGAAATACGACCATTTTTCCTACGAGGGGCTCGTGGGGATTCGGCACCACGTCACTCCGGAGCTGCCGGGGATCGGGGGCGAGATCAAGAACTTGCTCTCCGATTTCATCGTCCAGGAGATCACGACGGGCCGGGATATCATCGAGACTGCCGATGGCGCCTTCGTCGACCCCCGCCAGCAGCGGAAACCGCCGCGTGGCAATCGAAAGTACACCCGATTCGTGCTCAAGAAATTCGGTTTCGACACGATACACGCCATCGAGTACATCTCCCGTCGCATCGGCGTCCCGTCGGGCAAGTTCTCGTTCGCCGGCATCAAGGACAACCAGGCCATTTCCGCCCAGCAAGTCACGGTGGAAGGCGATCACTGGAGCGCCCTCGCGGCGATTTGCAAGGACAACCCGAATTTCGAGATTTCCAGCATCGATTACACCACCGAGCCGATCAAGACGGGCGACTTGTGGGGCAACAAGTTCCTCATCCGCATCAGGAACATCGACTTGCCCGTCGACGAGATACAACACCGGGTCGCCAGCATCCTTTCTACCCTCGAAACGCGAGGCGGTTTTCTCAACTACTTCGGCCTCCAGCGTTTCGGCACGCACCGCCCGAACTCGCAGAATGTCGGTAAATGCATCGTCAGGGAGGATTGGGAAGGCGCCGTTAACGAGCTGCTCATCCCCACGTTTCCCAGGGAGACCCCGGATGCTATAATTGCCCGGGATTTGTATAGAGACACGCGCAATCCTGCCGCCGCGCTGAAAGTAATGCCCAAGTCGTTGTTCTACGAGAACATCCTCCTCGAGTACTTGTCAACGCACCCGAAGGACTGGAAGGGCGCCTTGCTCGCCCTTCCACGCACGATCGTGTCCCTCTACACTTATTCTTACCAGTCCTTTCTCTTCAACGAGGTCATCAGCGCCCGGTTCGAGAAGTCCAAGGATCTCGTCACGCCGGAGCAGGGCGACATAGTCGCGCTGCTCGACGGCAAGCACGGCCAGATGACCAAGGTCCGCTACATCATCGATGCATCGAACCAGCAGATGCTCGCCGATTACATCAAGCTCGGCAAGGCGGCCATCGTCGTTCCTGTCATTGGATCCCGGATCATCATCCATCCAAACAACCCTTTCTCGCCACTTTACGAGGATTTGCTGAGAAAGGAGCAGATCCAGCAGCACGAGTTCGCGCCGCCAGACGACGACGAGCTCAGCATCAACCTCCAGGGCGTGACCCGGCCGATGGCACTGTTCCCCCGCAACTTGAAGGTCGTCGATGTTTCTGCCGACGAGATCAACAAGGGAAAGAACCAGGCCCGTCTGTCCTTCGATCTCCCGAAAGGCACCTACGCTACCATGTTCTTGCGGGAGATCATGAAGATAGACAACCAGTACTTGTGAGAGATCTAACCATCATTTTCAAAAGATAGGTCGAACAATCCAAATCAAGCCAGATCGACACTGAACGGTTGGTTGGACATGGACATCAATCTCGATAGCATGGGTGAAATGAGGAAAACACATTATACCTCAGATCTTTCCGCCAAGGACGATGGCAAGGAAGTCGTCATCGGCGGCTGGGTTCTCAGGAACAGGTCCCTCGGCGGGTTAAAGTTTTTCATCTTGCAAGACCGGGAGGGCATTTGCCAGGTTACCGCGAAGGACGATAACCCCGACGTTCCCGATGCAGTGAAGAAATTGATCCCGGAACTCGGTGCCATGTACGTCGTATTGATCAAGGGTAAGGTCCGTGCTGACAAGCGCGCGCCGGGCGGGTTCGAGATAATCCCGCTGGAGGTCAAGGTGCTCAACAAGACCATACAACAGCTCCCGCTCGTGGAAGGCACGAACGCGGAACTCGACACGCGGCTCAACAACCGCGTCCTCGACTTGCGCTTCAAGAATAACCTGGCCATCTTCCGTATCCAGCATGTCATGCTCAACGCGTTCAGGGAATACTTCATGCAAAACCATTTCACCGAGATTTCCACGCCGAAGATCATCGGGTCTGCAACCGAAGGTGGCACAGAGCTGTTCCCGATCGTGTACTTTAACAAGGAGGCGTTCCTCAGCCAGTCGGCGCAGCTGTACAAGGAGCAGATGTCCTCGGTCTTCGAGCGCGTGTTCGAGATCGCTCCGTGCTACCGCGCCGAGGCCTCCCACACGAAGCGCCACCTCTGCGAGATCCTCACGCTGGACATCGAGATGGGTTTCGCCAACATTTACGACGTGCTCTCCACATTCGAAAAGGCGCTGGTGCACGTGCTCACGGCGGTCAACAAGGACTGCGCAGCCCAGTTAAAGACCCTCGGCCAGAAGCTCCTCGTTCCAGAGCTCCCTCTCAAGCGGTACACCTATTCGGAGGTCATCGAGCTCCTCCAGACCAAGGGCGAGTACAAGATCGAGTGGGGCGAGGACATCACGACCGACGCCTACCGGGTGCTCGACAAGTTTATGAAGGGCTATTTCTACATCATCAAGTGGCCGACCGCGGCGAAGCCGTTCTACATCCAGCCTTGCGAGGACGACCCGAAGGTGTCGGAATCCTTCGACTTGCAATACGGCTTCCTCGAGCTCGCCAGCGGCGGCACCCGCGTGCATAACAAGGAATTCCTCATCCAGCGGTTACGCGAGAAGAAGCTCAACCCCGTCTCCTTCGAGGATCACCTCAAGTCCTTCGATTTCGGGATGCCCCCGCACGCGGGTCTTGGCTTCGGCATCGGTCGCTTCTTGACCGTTCTCACCGGGGCGCAAGACATCCGCGAGGCCGTGCTCTACCCTCGCACGCCCGACCGGCTCACGCCGTGACCGTTTTTTTTTTCTCTTTCTTACTTGCCGGCGCGATGAATGCCGGGAGGTATAACCACGCGATCGCGATCGACAAGAGGCTGTAGACGATTCGCAGGAAGAAAGCCATCTCTTCCGTCATCTTCGTGAAAGAAGCCATTTCCACGAATATCATCAAGAACGTGACGGCGAGGAGCAGTATGAGCTGGACGGCGATCGTCTCCAGGGCACGTGCCTGCGTCTGCTCGGCGATCGATCTCCGGATCTTGAAGATCTTGGACGTCACAACGCCAACGATGATACCGATCATCCCGAGCACGGAGAAGCCGACGGCGGCTATTGTGATCTCGAACGGCGAGCCATCCTCCGTGTAGGTCAAGAGCGTGACGATAACCCCCATGACGATGCCGAAGGCCTCGAGGATGAGGATGAGCACTTCGATGCCATGTTCCCGCTGATGCCCCATGGCTGGCTTGATGAAAACCTCCATCGCCACAAACGTGAAGAACATGAGGGCCAGGATGCCTAGTGGCATAAACGTCTTGAGCCCGACCTCGCTGATGCCCTTCAGTCCCTGGAAGAGCATGTGCACCACGTTAATGACATATGCCGCGCCTTGATAGATCGCCGAGAAGAAGACCAGCGACGCCAGGTAGTTGTCGACCTTCTGGTGGCGGATCTTGTTGTATCGAAACGCCACGTAGAGCAATGCCAACGCGGCCGCAGTGCCAGCGAACAGGAAAACCCCCTTCCAGGGATGCAAGTCTGAGAGACCAAATATCATATTAGGTTCGGCCGGTGGATGAACGGACATGTCGTAAAAATCAAGGATGGTGCACACGACTATTGTTGCAAGAAAGGACAAGAGGAGAATCGTGTTTTGGAGTTTTAGATTGATTTTCATTAGCACAACCATGGCGTACTGGTTGATGGGAGCGATCATCATTTCTCAATAGAACATATCAAGATTTGCATAAACACAAATCGTATGAACTAAGTCCTTCGATCCAATAAATTTACTAGGTTCGGTCATGAAGTTTATATCCGTCCCGCCGTGAAAGGATCACGTGCATCCCGTGGTCTTATTTCTTGTCGCGATGATATTCACTCTTGTTTTCACCCTTATCGTGAGGAAGGGAAAGAGAAAGTCTCGACAAAAGGCATCAAGTGAGGATAGTACCACGTCCTCTCCTATAAATGCTCAATTGCCTGGATGTGCCCCTGCCATGCCGCGTTGT
>JAUQYZ010000225.1 GCA_030587475.1 Candidatus Sigynarchaeum calidifontis | reverse complement strand
GCGTGCTTGCTGGCCTTCGATGACGATCAACGATATCCGCCGGTGCCCTCCCGGCGTCCTGATGCACGTGATCTTCCCCGCTGCATCCCATCGCCGTATCGTCCGGGTGCACACTCCTATCATCGACGCGGCGATGCCGATCCTCACGCATGATGTCATGATGCCATGCATCATCCAATCATGGCCCATAAACCGGGATATCATCCACACCGTGTCCAACTTTGTCTAGCAAAAACTGGACTGTTTAGCAACCCCCTTGATTTATGCCAGCGTGATGTAGATAGATCGTGACCGCATGACAGGCGGCTAGTCAAGACGGGGGCGCACGATCACGAGCAAGGACGTTTATGAGAACCCTATCGAGCACGTTTCTCAAATGCGTGGAGCATGCGGGCTTGCCTCAGCGCTGATGATCTTAAAGCCAGGGGCGGATTCCAATTGCAAGGTGCTGCTCGACGAGACGAGCGAGCTGCTCGACCGGGAATACACGGGGTTGAAACCAAGTCTTAACCGTGTCGGCACGAGGTACCAGCTCGCTTGCGCGTATTTACTCCTACAAGCAGCCAGGTCCGAAACCATCCAGGAAGCTCTCGTAAAGTATGATGCGGCCTTGTACGAGGACATCCAGCCGGTCATACTCTACGAGATGCGCGTTCGCATGTGCGGGAAACGGGCCGGGAGCGGGCCGATCGCGGACATGCTCGATGTTTTTATTGAGACGGGCAAGGTGCCTGCAAGGCTGCTGGAAAGCTACGCCACGACCGTCAAGTCCAACGTGGAGGTAAAATTGTTGATGGCATTGTTCGGGTACAAGACAGTCGCTTTCCCGGGGTCGGAGGACGGGACGGGAGCGCTGACCGTGGCAAAAGCCTCCGGAAAGCGATGGACGAAGGGCTGCCCCGCTGCCAGGGATAGGTCGGCAGACGAGGCCTTCTTGATGGATAACTTCGATACTTGTGGCATTCTCGTGCTCAAAGACGCTCATTGGAGCGCCGTCAAGTCCTTGACCATCGAGGATGGCCACGAGTGGTCGTTGCACTTCCTCGATCCCGGCATACCCCGCGGGCAGGAATTCCGGCTCGACCCGTGGAACCCGAGGGCCAGGCTCTACTTTTTCAAGAAGGACCCGGGGCTGCAGTCGAAGATGGCAAGGCTCGTGAGAGGATTGCTGGAACGCCCTGAACCGGCGGAAAAAGGTGTTACGAAACCAGCGCTGGAAGAAAAGGAAAAAGAGAAGGGCGGATAAAAGAACTAGCGTCCACCACCTGCGCAAGCGCAAGCACAGCCCGCGCACGCGCATGCACACGCGCAAGCACAAGAGCCGCCCGAGTAACTGCGACCGCCACCGCCAGAGCTGCTAGACGAGGGGCTCGGGGTCGGGGAGACCGCGTTGACGATTGACGAGAAGAAATTGGACGCGTTCGTGGCGATGTTGTTGGAGATGTTCGACAAGCCAGAGGAGATGGACATGGCGAAATCGATCGCGTTGATAGCACCCATGCTGCCCGTGCGCGCGAACGGCGCGGCAATGCTCGAGAACACGCCGGGCGTGCTATGCCAAATAGCATAAGGCCGAGCGTACCAATACGGCATGTAAATCGTCCTCGTGCCGAAATAAGTGGGGGCTTTCTTGGAGAAGTTTTCATCGAGCACGAGGTACCCGAACTGGTCGGCGATCTCGTCGAACTTGATGTCGCCGCTCGTGTTCTTCACCTGGTTCCACGCCTTCTCCATCATCGAATCGTGGTAGGCGATCGTCGCTTTCAAGTCGAAGCCGACCATCTTCGCGTGCGTCTTCTTGATCATGCGGATGAGCGTTTCCCGCAACTTCGGCTCCAGTATCGAACCCGTGGGCCCGATCGCCTCGTAGAAATCGATCTCGTAGTCCCGCAACTTGCGCCCTTCCTCGGCAAGCGTGCGCAGGTTCTCCGGGACGATTTTTTGCTTCTTTTCAAGCACGAGCGGCTTGTTCTGGGAGATCTCGATGAGACCCTTCCTCATCATGCCGAACATGATCAAGAAAATGACCTTCCCGAGTTCCGTGTTCTTGATGATCGCCGCCTCTGGCACGGTCAGGTTCTTGTTAACGCCGACGCACTCGACGCTCAGCTTCGGTTTCTCGTACTTGAGCCGCCGCTTGTCGATGGCCTTGGCCAGGAAATAGGCGATGAACACGAACGCAAGCACGAGCAAGGCGATCGTCACGCCGTACAAGAGCATGAAATAGTCATCGACGAACACGAAAATGACAACGGCCGTGATGATGGCGGCGCAGCAGAAGATGCCACCGAAGGGGCTCGCTGCCTTCTGGACGGGCGGGTAATATTGTGTCCTCGCTTTTTTCTTGTGCTGGGTTACGAGGTAGATGACGCTCGCCAGCACGATGATACCGGCACCGACGGCGACCAGCACCCACGTGAGGATGACCACCCAGGGATCCGTCTGGATGCAGCCGGGAGCAACCCAACTTTTCGGGAAGGACGCGCCGAACTCGTGCGCGGATTGAGAAATGCTTGCGAAAAACCACGAGTAATACAATCGCTGCTCCAGCGGTGTCGTGAAATTCTTCAAGCCGGATGCTGGTGGATACCATGGGGTTGGCTTCTCATGATACTTCAGCTGGGAGCCGTCCAGCTCGTTGGGCGGGAAGTATAGCGTCACGTTCATGTTGTAGATCGTGCTACCACCGTACGAGTGGTCAAACCACGTGGGAGTGAAAACAAATGACGCCTTGCTTGAATCCCCGGAATCCGAGTAGAGCACGCGAGGATTGTTGCACTCGACGTAGAGCGTTTCTTCCACGTTGTAGGGAATGTCGTGTGAACCGAAATCTATCGCCACGCCGTTTTGCACGTAGGGTGAAGTCTCGATGCTGGTCAAGTCGTACCAGGTACCGCTGTCCGTGATCCTTGCCTTCACGGTCTCAAGACGGTAGTTACGATTTAGAAAGCCGATGTCCGCGACGTCGAGCGCGTGGTAATAGGCCAAGTTTTTAAAAGTGATGTTGTACTTGATCGTCACCGAGCCGTCGTACTCGAGAAAGAAACGCGCGAGCATGTTCGTGACTCGGAAATTATACTCCTGTCGCGGGGTGATCACAGCGGGTTCGATGTCACTGCATTGCGTGTCAAGGGCTCCCCCGACCGTTGTTGCGATGGCCGTGCACGCGGGAACGAGCACCGTGAACGTGATGGCGAGGGCAAGGATGTGTTTTATGTGCTTGGTGTGCATTTTACCGCCTACCTTGTTTTTTCGTGCAGACCCCCCAGCCTACCAGATAGGGTTGTCTGCTAGCTCGTACAGCGCGCCGCAATAGGTGCACTTGACGATGACCGTGCCGTTCTTCGCGATCGTGTAGTCCTTCTCCGATAACGCCGCGCTGCAGTTCTTGCACTTGAACTCCTTCATTTGCGTCGGCTTGAGGGTGACCTTCGCCTCGACGACGACACGCTGGCGCAATCGCAAGCCGACGATGATGACGACGCCCGCGGCGAGCATGATGAGCCCGGTTACCAGGTTTTGAATGAAGGGGGCCTCTATTGCTGGAGCGGCCATCAAGAAGATCGCACCGAGGCCCATCAAGCCCACGGCCAAGATGTAACCCATTACAAACAGTACCGTGTACGCTTTGCTCATGATGTGGATCATCCGTGATTCGATGATGGAAGATTCCCTTGCTTGTAATCGGATTCACCCATCTTAAATACATGCTACCAGGCTCAACTTGAAATTCGCACTACTCACGAAGCCCATGCTAGCGACAAGGGTTCACTATCGAATATAATGTGGATCCTTATCTCGGCACGGCGCATTCTGAAACAAGATCAGCTTGCGCGGCGTAATGAAAGCTTGCCTGGGAGACCGTGTCCCCCGGATCGACGTGCAAGTAGATGCGTTGCTCCCCCGGCGCAATCTCAACGGGAACGACCGCACCTTCTGCATGTCGCTGTCCCACGACGAGACGCGAGTGTTCACGGGGCAAGAGGATGGCTACCTTTTCTCGTGGCCGTTGGAAACGGGAACCGGTATAAAAAAAGCATGCGTGGATGCCAGAATCGAGCGAATGCTACTCGTTGACGTTAATAATCTCGTCCTCCTTACCGGGGATGGTTCTATCACCATCTTGGACGGGGTTGACTTGCACGCCATCGCAAAGCAGCCTGGCGCGCATTCTCGGGGCATCTTCGCCGGGGCGTTCGATCCGCGCGAGCACGTGCTCGTCACGGGCGGGTTGGACGGCTGGATCCGTTCGTGGCGATTCCCGTCGCTCGCCCCGATCGCGAGCAACAAGTCGCCGAAGCACGGCGTGCTCTCGCTCGCCATCTTGCCTGGTGAAAGCACATCCATGGTCGTCACGGGTAACGTGAACGGCAGCATCGCCACGTTCGACCTTGCCACGCTCGCCATGTACGGGTCGTTCAAGGGGCACGACGGGCCCATATTCTCGATCAAGAGCTTGCCAGGCGGCGGTGATAACCGAAACGACGGAACGGCGCTGATCTCGGCGGGAGGCGACGGCGTGGTCGCAGCGTGGAAGGGCAGGTCGCCCGAACCGATCCTCGCCATCCGGAGTGGGCAAGCCAAGCTGCTTGACGCGCTACCAGTGACCGGGCAAGATGGTGGTATAACCGTCTGGACGGCCAGCACGGACGGGTCGATCGGCGCCTGGTTACTGGCACCCGTTGGCACTGCTGGTGCGCGGGCTGAACAACTCGCGTGCATCCAGGCACATGATCGCGCCGCGGAACAGCTCGTGGCTTGCTCGGGGGGCCGGCAGCTGCTCTCGGTCGCATCGGACGGGTCATTACTCCGCCTGCGCACTTGATCCTTAAATTCTAAAAGTGGGCGAGTCAGCCAGGTCACGCTGGATCTTGTAAAAAGTTTGAATCTCTTGCTGGACCTCGGCGTAGAGATCCGGGAACAACATGGAGATGCGGCGCACCTTACCCAGCAGCGCGTCGAAGTTAGACGTTAAGGTCTCCTGGATCAGCCCGCCACCCTCCTTTCCTATCTTCAAGGATTCTAGCTGCTGTTCCAGCGAGCGAATCTCCTCCGAAACGACGATTTTCTTGTCCCGGAGTTCCTTGACCTTCTTGAACGATTCGTCGATTTTCTTTTGCCTGGCGTTCTCGTGTAACAAGGAATCGAGGGCTTGATCCGCTTCAGAAATGAGTCGTTTCAGTTTCTTGTGCTCGGTTTGCTTTTCCTTGAATTTCCGCAGGACGCGCGCTTCCTCCATGCTAAGGTTCCCCATGATGTCGAACGTTGCATTCGACATAGCATCGGAGATCTCGTCGAGGGCGAGCATGGTCTTCTTGAGATCTTCCTTCATCGATTCACGCGCGCCGGGTTCCACCTTCCCACAGCCCCCCGCCTAATGTATAGATTTGACGAATCGCTCGATCCTGGACAATGCGTCGTCGAGCAACCGATCGTCGATCGCGTAAGAGATTCGCACCATGTCTTTTGAATATTTCCCGAAGCCGCCGCCGGGCACCACGGCGACGCCGTTCGTCTCGACGAGCCGCTGGGAGAAGGTGGCACCATCCATGCCGGTTGCATCCACGCGGGGCATGATGTAGAACGCACCGTGCGGTTTCGGGCACTCGAGGCCAATCTCATTCAAGCGCACGTGGCATGCGTCTCGTTTCTTCTGGTAAGCCTTGATCACGAGATCGAGAGAAGCCGGGTTCTTCAGCACTTGTTCGAGACCGGCAGCAACCCCGTACTGGCAAGGATGATTCGCGCCAGCACTCGTGTACTGTATGAAGTTTTCCATCAACGGGAGCATGGTTTCCGGGGCGCACAGATAGCCAACGCGGAAGCCAGTAAGGGATAACGTTTTCGATGCAGCGTTCAGTGTTATCGTTCGATCACTCATCCCATCTAACGACGCGGGGCTCACGTGCGTGAAGCCATCATAAATGATCTTCTCGTAAACCTCGTCGCTGATCAGGTAAAGATCGTGCTCGATGCAGAACGAAGCGACAGCATCGATCTCCTTGCGTGTATACGCGTAACCTGTCGGGTTGTTCGGAGAATTGATGAGAATTGCCTTGGTCTTCGGCGTCACGAGCTTCCCGAGGGCGTCAAGGGAGGGGCCGAAATCTGGGCGCCGGGGGGCCTCGACGACCTTCGCGTCAAAGTAGCTCGCCACGTAGAAATACGAGAGGAAGTTCGGCGAGAAAATGATAAGCTCGTCCCCTGGGTTCAAGATGGCCGCGAAGGCGAGCGTGATCGAGCCGCTACCACCGTTCGTTACCATGACGTTTTTCTCTGGATCTACGATGATATTATTCTCCTTTCTCAATTTTTCGGCAATGATACTCTTGAGTCGCGGGATCCCCATGGTCGGCGCGTAGACAGAGCCCTTTCCTTCTTTCACCGCCGCTATTGTTGCGTCGATGACGACTTGCGGGGCGGAAAAATCGGGCTGGCCGATGCCCAGGCTGATCGTGTCCTTCTGGGTCGACAGCAGGTCGAACAGCTTCCGGATGCTTGACTTGGGCACGCCCGCCAGCTTGGCCGATAGCGGCTTCATGATTTCCGTTAAGACCGATGTTCATTTGAAATTTGCCTATCGATCTAATTTTAAGTTAGACCCATGCTTCCACATCACCAGCATTTACCATGTCTATCGAAGATGATCGAGATGGAATTGAAAAAAGAACTAATCGAAGAGAAAAAACGTAAAAAACTGATCGATGACGAGTCGAAATTGGGCTTTGGAATCTATTTCACCGACCATATGTTTTCTATGAAATATTCCGAAGCCAAGGCGAAGGAAAAGGACAAGGGATGGTACGATGCACGGATCCACCCATACGCGCCGCTGGTTCTTGACCCGGCGGCCATCGTGTTCCATTACGGCCAGGAAATCTTCGAGGGCCTTAAAGCTTATCGCTGGAAAAGTGGTGAAATTTATCTCTTCCGCCCCATGAAGAACCTGGAGAGGATGCAAGCCTCGGCAGAGCGGTTGGTCATGCAGCCCTTTGACAAGGACTTCGTGCTCGATGCCATGAAGGAACTCGTCAAGATCGAGAAGGACTGGGTGCCAAGGTCGCCTATGACGTCGCTCTACATCAGGCCGACGTACATCGGCACCAAGCCCATCCTCGGCGTGCAGCCATCAACTGAATACTTGTTCTACATCATCCTCTCGCCCGTTGGGGCATATTACTCGACGGGCTTCAATCCGGTCAAGATCTTGGTGGAGGAAAATTACGTGCGGGCGGCGCCAGGCGGCGTCGGCTTTACCAAGGCAGGCGGCAACTACGCGTCGTCCTTGCTCGCGGCGAAAAAAGCCCACGATAGTGGATGCACCCAGGTGTTGTGGCTGGACGCGGCCCAGCACAAGTACGTCGAGGAGGTCGGTACCATGAACCAGTTCTTCGTGATCAACGACAAGATACTCACAGCGCCCCTCACGGGCAGCATCCTGCCCGGCGTGACGAGGGACTCGATCCTCGTCATGGCCAAGGATTACGGGTACAAGGTCGAGGAAAGGCAGGTTAGTATCGACGAGGTCATCACCGCGTCAGAGAATGGCACCTTGACTGAGGCGTTCGGCACGGGTACCGCTGCCGTCGTGACCCCGGTCGGCGAGCTTATCTATAAAGGCAAGCATATGGTCATCAACGGCGGCAAGGTGGGTAAGATCACGCAGCGCTTCTACGATGATCTCGTGGCCATTCAATACGGCACGAAGAAAGACCCGTATGATTGGCTCGTGAAAGTGTGCTGACATCTCGTGGTATATTTTTTCCACAAACGATCCCTTTTTTTCCCACGAACCTCTTCTGTAACGCATATGCCGCCGGAATCTACATGCTCCGGGCAATTTGTGTGTACGGAAAAAACAAAGCGTATATGTATTTTCTGCGTGCAAGGTCAAACCTAAGCACCAAGGTTGTATGGCAAATGGAAGAGAAGCCCCCCGTGCTCGATGAAGGCGCGCCCCAGACCGTCGACGTGCACCTGGTCAACTACGGCGTGATCTTGGATCAAGAAATTATCTTCATGAGTAACGAGAAGTTCGAGCCGTTACTACAAGTGGTAAATTACACGAACTCGTTCGCGATGAACATCAACGACGGGAGACTCTACAAGATCCGGCACGAGATCAATGATAAGCCCTTCACGACCCTCGTTCAGGCACGCGTCGCGAACGAAAAGACGCTCATGTACGTGGTCTCGGGATCGGACGAGAAACTTCCCCCCCACTTCCAGCAGCAAATCATCGAAAACTTCACGAAGGAAATCGAGGAAACGTTGCCGATCAAGCGGATCGAGAAGCTCTACCAGGAAAAACTCGACGAGTTCACGAGAAAATTGCATCGCGCCGCGGACAAGGTCGACCAAGGCATCAGCCTCATCCATGATATGCAAGAGTCTGATGACGACTTCCTGGTAACGGAAGCAGATTACTCGCTCACCCGGATCCACTACATCGGTGTATCGACCGCCGGGGTGCCCGTCAGGAACAGGCTCTATGGAAAGGAACTCGTGTCGATGTTCAAGATACCGAGGAATGAAAACTTGCCACCGGACGAGATCGTCCGGTCGCTCATCTCTGCACAATTTTCGGCCATCATCAACTCGTCGCTCGTCCAGGCGGGAACACGCATCACCGAAGTGACTATTAATTACACGAACATCGAGTCCATGGAGCCGACGCAACTCAAGATCGCTTTTTTTCCCATGGGGTTCTTGAAACAATACACTCTCGAAGTCTGCTTTCAAGGCAAGCGCGAGGAAATCGAAGGCTTCATGATCGCATGCCAACCGATGCTAGACAAGTACCTCCACGTGCAATTCCGCGGGAATTTGAAGGACTTCGAGCAGCTAGCAGATGTCCTCGCCACGTTCCCCGAAAAATTCGACTTGTTCGAGCAAATACCGGATGAATTTGTCCAGCCTTCCGATCACGTCGAGAAGACCGGGGCAGGAGTGAATGATGTACAAAACGACCACGAGAAAAAGGCTGACGGGAAAATATCCGATTTCGACATGAATGCCATCACGCTCAATTTTCAAGAGGACGAGACGGGGGACATGAAAGACAACCACGAGGAGGAGGGCGATGACGAGATCGACACGTGATAGGAAAGATAGGTATCCAAGACAAAAATAAAGGCAGTTCGTGCTGTCTTTTTCTTCACCGTGCTCTTTATTCGAAAAACGCGTTGTATAAATTCTGTCAATCGCTTATTTACCATGTTTTTTAAAATCGGGACAGTGCATCAGATCCCCATAAATAGGCCGCGGAAGCGCCGGACGACATGGCATCCATCGGTATCATCGAGAGAAGTGATAATATCCTCTGGAGTTCCTCCATCGAGATAACGCATTACTTGTTGCTGGTGAAATATGCCATCTCGTTTGCCCAGAACGTCCGGGACGGGCGGCTAGAGGAGATCGGTCACATCCCCTATCAGGGCGTGGATCGCCTCGAGAACCATGTCATGTTCGTGCGCACGAAATCGTTCTATGACAAGCAAGAAATCGTGCTACACTTCTGCGCGGATTATGTAGAGTCGGAGCTTCAAGACAAAGCATCAGCAATGCAGTTGCTCGATCTTTTTATCGACAAGCTCCTTGAACGTGTAAAAATCAATGGCAAGCTCATCGAAAAAATCGCGGAAAACCCGGCAGAATTCGAAAGCATCAGCGATGACATCTACCGGGAGGTCATGAACACGCAACAACTTATGGCCGAAGTCGAAACGGGATTCATGCTAGCCGAATCTGGCACCAGTGGAAAAACCATAAAACTCTTGTTTTCCGCGGTGGCAGTACAAGGCTTGCCTATCGCCTCGAATTTTTACGAGGACATTGTCTCGCACTTCCGCCTCACGGTTGATAACACAGAGGACGCACAATCCGTCCTCGAAAACTTGATTTCCGCTCAACTTTCGACGCTGTCATATGAATCCACTGTCCAAGGCACGTCATGCACGCACCTTAGCTTCAAGTTCACGGACTTCTTCTCGTTCACAGAGAGACGGTTGACGGTCAACTTTTTTCCGGTCAACGACACGGGTCGAAAGATCCTTTTACACGATGATTTCTCCTTCATCGTCATGAGCGAGGGGGATCCGGATCTTGCACACGTTTTTCAAGCGTCGATTTCCCCGCTCTTCGCTCAAACAGGTCTTTTCAAGGAGAAATTCTCAGGAGAGGTATCGAAGTATACTACCGTCAAAACCTTGCTTGAAAGCTTTCCCAAGACGCTGAGCGACCACTGAAACGCGACACCGGGGACGATCTTACGTCTCGGGAAAAAGTGGCCGAGTCGCCTTTTTTCGGGCAGATGTGGTCATAAAGAAGCACTTCGTCGCATGAATTCTGTGTTGACGAACATTTACCAAATCCCTGGCGTATCATCCCGATGATACCGAAATAGAAATTTTATCCGAACGTAATCCTTTTTTGTACCCGTGTAAATGTCATTTTGAGAATGCGTGCATGCGAACGAATTAAATATAAATTCTTATAATTGCTAAAATAGAACGGACGAGCGTACATGATCGCGAAGAAAGTCATCGAGGACCAGATATATGGCAGCATCATGAGCCTGTATCAGGACGAGAACGCGGTCGATTACGAGAAGGTAGGAAAGCTCATCGTAGAAGTTTGCACCGCGATCGAGGCACATTCAGCCGATGAACAAGATATCGATCCCCGCACGGTCGTCAAGAATGCATTGCTCTTGATCCTCGGATTACTCCACAGGGACGAGCCGATCGACAATTATGGCACCGAGTTCAAGAAATTGCCGGCAAAAAAAATACGAAAGTTCGTCAGCGATATGCAAGGTATCTTTTCCTAGGTCATTCCCTCAAATTCTTCGTTTTGGGAGCACGTGAGCCCAGCCGTCGAAACTTTAAATGGTAATGGGCATTAAAAGCAATCATCACGTGTTCGTTTTGCATTATGTGATGCTCGGAAGGCGAATATACCATGGTCAAAAAAGTAGCTATCGTGACCGGCGCGGGCCGGGGGATAGGACTCGGCATCGCCCTGAAGCTGGCAAGGGATCTCGATATGAACATCGTGATTGTCGATGTCGACGAGGCATCGATGGCCGATGCCGTGAAACAAGTTAAAGCGATTGGAAAAGACGCCATCGCAGTGAAATGCGACGTCTCTAAGACCGCGGACGTGCAAAATATGGTTGCCAAGGCGTTCGAATTCGGCGACGTCGACGTCATCGTGAACAACGCGGGCATCACCAAGGACGCGATGCTCCTGAAGATGACCGAGGCCGAGTATGACTTGGTCTTGAACATCAACTTGAAGGGCATCTTCCTCATATGCCAGGCGGTGTGCGGGAGGTGGGTCAGCGCTGCCAAGAAGATGGCGGAAGCAGCAGCGCCGGCACCCTCGGGACCGGACGCGAAAGAGGTGAAGATGGAACCGTCCTTCTACCCCAAGAAGCGCATCATCAACATCTCGTCAATCGTTGCCAAGGGAGGTAACATCGGCCAGGCGAATTATACCGCGTCCAAGGCAGGTGTCATCGCCTTGACCAAGACCATCGCCAAGGAGATGGCAAGGTACAACATCAACGCGAATTGTATCCAGCCCGGCTTCATCAAGACCCCCATGACAGACAAGATGCCCGAGAAGGTCATCGCCAAGTTCGTGGCAGAAATCCCGCTCCAGCGCATGGGACTTCCCGAGGACATCGCAGGTGCTGTGAAATTCTTGGCCTCGAATGACTCGGATTACGTCACCGGTATATCGATCGAGGTTGCCGGCGGATTAAACATGTGATTTATTCTATCATCCTTTTTTTACCACCTTTTCCATATACCCGTCATGCCCCGAGGCGGAGTGCTGGATACCGCGATCATCTGCGGGTCTATCGATAACGTGGAAAACGCGCAGCTCCAGCACGCGTTCGAACTCGCGGGGTTGCGCTGCGCGATGATGCTACCCGAGGAGGTCGCGATCGGGGTCTCGTTGAATCACGCATTTGAGCACGATAAAATCGACTTGGATGCGATCCCGGGCTTCATCGTGCGGGGTATTGGCATCACCACGCTCACGAAATCATTCTTCCGGCTCGATGTATTGTACTCCTTGGAACAACGCGGCAAGACATTGATCAACAGCGCTCGAGCGACGGAAATGGCTATGAACAAGACCTTGGCTTCCGTGACCATCGATTCGGCGGGCATTCCCACCCCGGCAACGGTCGTCACCGAGAACTTGAACCACGCGCTTGCAGCGTTCGATCGCCTCGGTGGCGACGTGGTCATCAAGCCGGTCTATGGCAGCCGGGGAACGGGCATGTTCCGGATCCAGGACAAGGGCGTGGCCGAGCACTTGTTAATCGAGTTATTTCGCAACGGATGTGCTTTTTACATTCAGCAATACCATCCTTGGTCGGCACCAGGTGGCATCGAAGCCAAGCATCCGTTCGACGTGCGCATCATCGTCATCGGTGACGAGATCGCTGGTTCCATGATGCGTGAAAGCCCGTCGGATGCACAATGGAAGACCAATGTCCACCAGGGAGCCATGCCGCGTCCATACTCGCCCGGAAACGAGGAGATCGAACTTGCTTTGAAGGCTGCAAAGTCATTGCGCCTCGAAATCGCCGGCGTGGACCTGTTACATTCCAGCCTCACCGGAAGCTGGATCGTGCTCGAGGCCAACTGTGCACCGGGCTGGACGGGACTCTCCAAGGCGAGCAACACCGACATCCCCGCCAGGATAGTCGATTATTACCGCCGTAAGCTCAAGTGTTAACTGATTGCGGTTCAATCACCTTCAAGGTAGATGCCATGGCAGAGAAAAAGCAAGAACTGCCCGAGGACTTGCAGAAGCAAGTTAAAGCGAATGTCTTGATGATGAAGGCTGCCGATGCATACGAGGTCGGGGAATACGACGAAGCAATTCATTTCTTGAAGGAAGCAGTGTCACTCGTTCCAGAGAATGCGAGCCTCTGGTTCGAGCTCGCCAAGGGATACCGGGAGATGGGTGATTACGACCGAGAAATAGACTGCTATAAGAGAATCATCGATGCGCGGGCCGACGACGGCCAGGTCTGGCTTAACATGGCACTTGCCTACCGTATCATGGGAAAGTTACCCGAGGAAATGTATTCTCTCATCATGGCCTCAGACAAGGGAACGGAAATCTCCGGCAGCGACGAGGAGAAGGCTGTTATAATCGACCGGTACAAGGAACTACTCGCGCAACACGTTCAGGGCCGGAATCCGTTCTCCCTGGAGGATCGCGTGCCCGTGTACAATCCCGACACTGACGAGGCCGCCGACCAAGCAACGTGCATGATTTGTTTCAAGAAGATCGACAAGAAAAAGCATGAGGGGCAGGTGCTCATGTGTCCGCATTGCAAGCGGGTCGGCCATTTCATCTGCATGGCCTCGTGGCTTCAGACTCCCTCAAACCAGATTTGCCCCGTCTGCCACGGCTTGCTCGATTTTTCGCTTGATAACTACGATATGAAAGAAGCGCTTGGTATCTCCAAGCAAAAGCAAAGAACACCGGAGGAATGAAGTAGAAGGTGCTATTGGGCATCAGTAGTGCTCTTGGGCATCTCTTGTTTCGTGGCTGGCACGCTAGTGGAAGCAAAGACATTCGAATGCTTCTGCGAGTATTTTTCGAAGATAGGTTCCCAGTTGATGGAGACGCACACGACGAGAATGGTAAGCACGATTGCAAGGAATAACCCTTCTTGGATGAGCGACGCGATGGTGATTGTCTCGGAACCCACGATATGAAAGACAGTAGCACACATGGCGATGATGAACGCGTATGTCGCCTTCCCCAGGCTACACGGTATCCATACCTTCTTCAAGGGGTACCGGGCAACACCAAGAGGAATGATGATGAGTTGATCAGGGAGCGGTGTCAAGCCGAAAAAATACACGAGCAGAGGAGCGAGGGAACGCCGCTCGGTGAGCAGACGGACGAAGTATTGCAGGTTCTTGACGCCTTTACTCTCGTGTAGAACTCGGGCCGCGCCCCGGCCAAGCGCGTAGACGACAAGCTCGCCCGTCCCTGCACCGAGACCGGCTATCAAGGCGAAGAGCCCGAGCAGTGGCCAGAACGTGTCTCCTGCCGGGATGGCTTTTGCAAAGATGTATATGGCCGGGATGCCAACGGGGATGTTGGTGGAATTGCCGACGGCCATGAACAAGAACGCCATGAGGAATATCCAGCCCAACTCGCTAGTGCCGAAATCGGTGAAGAATGAAACGAAATCGATGATGCCATTCTGGACCGGCTCCGAGTTGAGCAACAAGACGATGTATAAGGAGAGCAAACCGTAGATGATGGCAATCAACAGCGCTGCACGTTTTACCCCGGGACTCATCATTTTATTTTTGATTTCAACTGTTTTATAGCTTTCTCAAGGAATTTCGCGTCGGGGAGAAGGATCCCGTTGAACACCTTCAACACTGCTCGCGCGATGTCTACTTGTGGGAGGCTGACCAGCTCGTTCTCGTGTTCATGCAAGTATCGCTCGATCTTGCGCGAGACCGGGATTACTTCTTGCTGGCCTCTATTTTTTAGCAGCTTTTCCTTGAATGCGGGCTCGAGCCACCATTTGGTACCCTTCTTAGAACCGATGCTCTCCGCGACGTGCACGAAGCACGTCCCGACATGCTTTTTTAATATCGATAGCGGATCGACGTGGGCCTGGAAGTACCAGGGTCTCGAGAACAGCTGGACATCGAGGTAATTGAGGATCTGCGTGAAAGTCGCGGGTTCACCGCGATCAAGGAGGATGTTCCCGAGCAAGTTTACTATTTCCACTTCGACATCAGTGACGCCTTCATCTTGCTTCGCGACAGCGATTGCTTCCTTCCCTTCAGCTTTTAATCGGGGCGGTTTCACGAGATTCACGATGTAATCTCCCACGGCCGAATTGAATGGCCGCAGGGTATGAGCCGGACTTGCGCGTGGGGGAGCCTGGTATATAATTGACCTGAGTTCGAAACCAGCTTGCATTACCGCGCCAAGAATCGCTTTCCGGATCCGTATATCGAGGTTATGGTATGTAAAAGTGAGATACTTGCCGGGTTTCAAGACCGAGAAGGCGCGGGCGAAGAACGTGGCAAGCATGGAGCAATAACACGCGATGTCCTTGCCCCGACCTGGATCCACCAGGATCTCCTTGTCGAACAGCTCGCCAACGCGCGCGCCTTTGTCGAGCCAGATCGACCAGAGAGTCGACAATTCCAGGTAAGGTATGGAGCCCGCGTAGGGCGGGTCGGTGAAAATGTAATCGATCGAATCAGGGGGCACCAACTCGTCGAGCCTTGCGGCATCGTGTTGGATGATGCAAGTGCACGGTGCCGGAGTGCTTGCAAGCGCCTCGAATGACGGGACGATTCTTGTCGTTACCGGGATCTTCTTGTTCGCATCGCGTCGGGCCGCGATGAGCCCTTGCGGGCCAAGAACTGCCGACTCGAACTTTTCCCACACGTTGCTCTCCATGAAATGCCTTGGGAGCCAGTACGAGTTCGTTGCCCAGAAGCTCGAATACGGGCGCGATGGCCGGATCGGGGTCATTTTCGAACAGAGATGCACCATGGACGTGAAAGTGAATAAAAACTGTTCCTTGACCGCACGCTCCTCGCTCGTGACCTCGGGCAGGAGATCTATCTGGTTCCGAAGCAACGACAACGCAATCAAGTTCCGTTTCGTGAATAATTCGTCGAACCGGGAGACATCACGGCGTGCTTGATTGAATACAATGCCCGGAGGGATCTCGACGCTCGGATACCAACACGGGATCGCCATCGCGTTGATCTTGTCGAGAAGAACCAGGTCCTCGCTGTCGGGAAGCTTGTGGAGATTCTCGCGTTTTCTTGATCCCTTTTTGCCCTTCTTTCCGCTGCACGAGGAACACGAGTACCAGATCTTGAACGGATGGTGCACCTTCCAGTGCACGCAGACGGTTTCCGTCGTGTCGATCGACAAGCAAGTAGGACAGCGCGTCTTGTATAGATCCTGGATCTTGCGTGCGATCGCTTCCTTGATACGTGCGAATACAACGAGCAGTTCCCCAACGTCGATCCGGGTGATCGTGTTCCGCGTGATGTAAGTTGCAACGTGATTAAGGTCTGACGCCATTACTTTTCTGCCGAGGATCAAGCCCTGGGAAACGGTTGTCCCGGAGCCACAGAAAGGGTCGAGCACGATGTCTCCTGGAGCAGTAGATGCCTCGATATGCGCCCGTACCACGTTGATCGGCTTACGCGACCAATACTTGTGTTGCACGTGCATTGCATCGTGCGCTTCTGCGATGATCGGGAAATCGAGGGGTGCCATCGGCATCGGACCGCCATATTTGTAGATAATGCGACAAGTCACTATCGATAGAGTACCGTCGCTTTTATTTCCAGCAGTTCCCGACAGTAACGGGTTGAAAACCCGAGAATTATTGTTGAATCACAATGGGCATGATGGCACTCGTTACATTGAACATCTTCAAGCGTGATATCGAGGATATCTGGGAAAACTTGCAGTTAGCACTCGTATCAGATGCTTACATCGAGGCTCTCGCCACAGGTATTGTGTTCGAGACGTACGGCATGGATATACAAGGGGTAAGGTTCTCGCGATTCCGGATACTCGAGTGTGAGAAATCGAAGTGCTCCTTGTATTTATGATGAAAAAACTCGTGTTCTTGATTTCATTTTTTAAATGAGATACGCTGGCCTTCCAGATATGCTCAATTCCCCATAATCTTGCGCTGGAGCTCGTCAAGGGGGATTTTTCCTATGACCTTGTATTTCTTGGGGCTATTTTGGCCGATGTACTCGAGAAATCCGAGCTCGTGCAATCTCTGGAGGCCGCGGGAAATGAAGATGGTTTTCGAGCGATCCGAACTAGGAACTTCAAGGGCTTTTCGCACGTGTTTTGCCTCCACTACTGCACCCGCGTTGAATTTCTCGTTGATGGCGTGGGTCATTTGCACCAAGAAAGTTTCAAAAAAGCCTCCAACCATGTTTGAAGCCAGCACCCGTTCTACTCACTCGATGATAGTAACTTTGCACGGGGGATTTATTAACTTTCTGTTGTGAAAAGGCCGCGTGGGAGAACGCTATATGGTTCTTAATGTAACCTAGAGGCAAGGGGTACGTGCAATTCCCTTGAAGAGATCCCCACCCAACCTTGATTTCCCAATATTGTCAGTATGTTTATTGTTGATCGGGTCATCCAATATATAAGTTTTGTCTGAAACGTGCCGAATCCAGACCAGAACGGCCAAGGGACGTGAATTCATGTTTTCAAGAAGCGCCGAGCTTGCTTGATGGGATCTGGCGGGAAATCTGCCCAATTCGAATTTGACTTCTTCAGAAAAAGAATAAGAACAAGATTTTAGGAATTTAATGCTGGATCGGACGTTCAGATCCTTCGATGGTTATGTACCGGATCTTTTCATCAAACCACTCGTAGGTAAAGTCGAACGCCTTGGTGAGCCATGGTCGCCGCTTCATTTGGCTTGCATCAACGCCTGGTTTTGGTGCCGTGAACATCTCGACGTCGATGTAGAGCTCATGGTGACCGGGGGTAATTTTGGCAGGGAGCGAGAACCGGATGGGAATAACCGTGTCATGTTCAATTTTTTCGACATATGCAGTCCCTTCATCGATCCGCTTCATGTCGATCTTCGGATAGACGATCACGTGATAGTACGGGGCCTTGATGCCCGTGAGCCGAACCGCAAGCTCCACGACGCGATTTCCAGGGAGTTTATCGCCGTACCGTTCCTCGAAATCGTCGGTGATCGAAAATTCTTTCCCACGCTCCATCTCCTCCTTTTTCGTGCTCGTGATCCACTTATAATCAGGGGCACGTAGCCGAGGGTGGACGATCCTCAAGCAGAACTTTCCCCACGCGAAAATAGGTACCAGCAAAAACCGTACGACAGGGATGGATCCAACGACGGATCGCCAGAAACGACCATCATCCCGGTTGAAACCGCCGAGTAGAACCAGGAAGGTGAGATACAACATGACACCCCCTAGAACCATCATGATGGTGTAAATGATGCCCCCTGTATATTCACCAACATGATGTTCGAGGATTTGCTTGAATGGTACAAGAGTTTTGAAAGTGGCCAAAATCCCGGCGACGATTCCCGCCGAGATGACAGGTTTTGTTATATAACCTCGTGGCACGTGGATCCCGAGTACTTTTAACGATATCATTACAATCCAGATGCCAGGTATCACGAGACCAAATGCTTGAGATGCCAAGCAGCATATAAAGGAAACCGTGATGCCATAATTGACATCGACATCTACCCATGTGCCGGGACTCACTTCGGTTTTTATTTTGACAATTTTATCTATCAAATACACATTTTGTGGAACTAGGAGCCAAGTGAGGAAAATCCCGGCAATCGCAACGCCCATTCCGATAAACCAAGGGACGATCGCCGTTTCCGGGCGCCCTATCCCTGCAAGGATATTATCATATCGACTCGCAAAAGAGCCAAAGGCATAGGACGGGATGAGGAATGCCATTATCAACAACCCGATGACCGTGTATCTCGTGCCGTAAAAGATGCCGAGCATCTCCTCACCGAATATAAGAAAAAACGTGATTACTGCGATGCTCATCATCACCGGGAATTTCACCGACGCGAGGAAGTAGTTTTCCATCAATTTCTTGTTTTTCAAGGCAAAAGCTTGTGATATCGCGGGCTGGATCCCCGCGACGATGCCGAAGACATTGATCAAGATGTTGGAGAACGTGCTAACGACGTGCAGGGACTGTACCTCTTGATCCGTCAAAATGCCCAAGTTGGCGCCAATTGTTATCAAGAGTGTTGTCGTGAGCAGCGAAAAGCAGAGATTTGCGAGGGAGTATAGAAAGTTGAAGGAAAACATCTTCCGGAACAGCTTGTATTCGTGACGCCATGAAAAGAGATCCCGAACGGGAAAATCGGAGATCTTCTTCACGTAATAAGTGGACCAGACGAGCATCGCAAGTTCACCGATCGTCCAGGCAATCAGGGGGCCGATGATGCCCAGGAACGGCAATAACAAGGCCGCCATGAGGTACATCGCGCCATACGGAACACCCCAAGAAATGGCATACAGATCATAGCGCTGGTAGGCTGTAAGATACGTGTCACTATTGGTCTTGAGCCGGTCGATCGCGACGAGGAAAATCAAGATGAAATATGCTTGGATCTCGACCGGATTGCCACTGAGCAGCTTTGAATAGAACATCAGAACGGCTATGCCGATGATCGGGACCCCGAACAATAAAAAATTGTACTTGCACGCGGATATGCCATACTTACGTGCCTCGGTCTTGTCTCGCTCGAGATATTCGGCGATAAATTTCGCTCCGGCTCCCGTGAAACCGAGCAGCGCGAACACTTTCAACATGTACTGGAACGTGCTGACAACTGCGAGAACCGATGCCTGGTATGGATCCAAACGTGCCTCAGAAATGGTGTAAACAGTGAAGAAGATGGAGCCAAGGATGTCAACCATCGTGTAGATCACCCCTCCGGTGACCACGCGCTTGGTCGACGTCGTCTTCATGACGGTCGACAGCGATTCATTACCGCTTTGCGAGCTCGCCGTTTCGTTCGCGCTCATGATAGATCATCACTCGTGCTCAACCTTCAAAAAACCTACAAGAATCCCGGCATTGATAGGTAGACCGGCGAGGTAAAAAACGGATGTCATATGATACGATCATCACCGAAGACGAAGGGCGCGTTCGCACGATACGGCTGAACCGTCCAGATAGGGCCAATTCGCTGACGCCCGACATGCTTGAATCCCTAGAGCTTGCATTGAAAGATTCTCAAAATGACGACAAGGTGCGCGTGGTCGTCATCACCGGCACGGGTGATAACTTCACGACGGGCATGGACATCAACGCGCTCAAGGAGTATCCCATCGAGGACAATCCGAGGATTGCCGCCCGGATGGAGCGGCTTGGAGCAGAGACGGGCCGGATCCTATTACAAGGCAAGCCGTCGATCTGCGCCGTGAACGGCCGGGCGATGGGCATGGGCGTCGTGTACACCCTGGCGTGCGATTTGCGGTACGCGGTCGATTCGGCCACGTTTAAATTACCCGAGATCGACGCGTCCATCATCCCCGCGGCCAATTGTATGACCCTGCTCGTGCAACAAGTCGGGCTCGCTCGTGCAAAGGAAATGATTCTCACGGGGCGGTCATATGCAGCGGCGGAGTTTCACGCTATGGGACTGGTAAACGAGATCTTTCCCAAAGAAAAGTTCAGGGATGGAGTCATGCAGGCAGCCAAGATTCTCTCTAGAAAGAACCAGGACGTGCTGCGGTTCACGAAGTACTGCTTGAACAACCTGGCTTACGCGGATTCATTCGAAGCCGCATCGAACCTCGAGGAGGCATCCTTTCTCTCGACGTTCCAGAAGGATAAAGACGCGTGGATGGAAGCCGTGAAAAAAAAAGCCTCGCATTGAAATCGCGTGTTGTATTAGATTCTACAGTAACAAGATAGACATCGCTTTCCTTACGTCTTTATATGGACGCGCGGGCTCATCCTCTTCGGATTGAACTCTTATCTAGGGGCGCATTATGCCGTTTGTAAGCCTGGCTCTCGGTTTCAAACTCGTCTGGAGGAACAAGCGCCGCTTCGCCGTCGTCATGAGCGGCCTGATCCTTGCCATCAGCGTCATCGGGGCACTGTTCCTGGTTGCCAGCAACCAGAGTCACGAGATGGGTGTTTCATACTTGTACATATTTCGTCGGCCTATCAGCTTGAGTAAATACGACAGCACCTTGAACATGACCGAATATGACGCCCTAGACGATCTCATCCTAGAAGCAGATGCGCAAGGGACGTACGTCGTGGACGAGGTGTTCCACGAGCTCAGCGTTTCTTCATATAGTCCCACAAGTCATAATGTCGCGTATTTCTTTACGAAAAATGAAACCATCAACTGGACGAGCCTTGTGTTCAACTCTACTGCATTCCAAAATCTTGAAATCGTCGTAAGAGATGATTTCAGCATTTATAACCAGAATGGGCCCGAGCAAAGGCTGATTGGCAATATCCCGACAAAAACCAAGGAGATACTGGTTTCGGACTCCGTCGCGAGCGGGTTCAACATCACGATCAACGATAACGTGTCCATCTGCAACGTGGAAACGGAACAGATGGTGCCGGGCTTTAAAGTCGTCGGCATAGTATCCGACGACATGTATTACAGTACACAGATCTTCATTCGATATCCCGATTTCGTCGGATTACACGAAGCCATCGGGGAGAGCGATAATATTTCCATGACCAATTATGGTTTTTCGATTATCCAGGTCCAGATCGACTTGAGCAGTGTTACCATATTTAACGTAAACGAGATCGTGGAAAAAGTGAGCCTTCTTGCAAGTCGCATCAATGTAGGCCTTGTACACGAGGGGTATAATTATCAAGTCGAGGATGAAATGCAAGTTCTCCAGATGATGAGCTTCATGATAATGATCTTCTTGATCATGTACTTGCTGCTGATGGTCGGGATGCTCTTGCCTGCCATTATACTCGCGGGGTACATATCGAGGACCATCAGCCTGGAAATGTTTGAACGGCGCGCGACGGAGTTCAGCCAGTTCCGGTCGCGTGGCTTCTCCCGCAAGCAGATGATTAGGGTGCTCTCTGGGGAGATCCTGGTGTCAAGCCTCTTCTGCAGCGCGATCGCGATAGTAGCGGGAATTGGTTTGTCATACCTGTTCCAACCCATCGCGGCCACGTTCACGCCCTTCAGTGTACCGGGTTCGGGACAAGCCACGTTTAACCCGTTCATATTCCCGGAGACCGCGCCGGCATACGCCGTCATCATATGTATCTTGGCCTTGCTGTTCGTGCTTTTCTCCTACTTGCAGCCAATGAAGCTAGCCTTCCAACGAGATCTGATCGATTCGCTGAAGGAAAAAGTCAAGGCCAGCCGCCAGGAGAGAAAACTCACCGGGGGCATCGTTGCCATGTACTTGTTCGGCTTGATACCGCTCGCGCTGTACCTTTTAGTCTCTGTTTTGCCATCAGGTCAGGTATTCACTCAAATACTTGGTTCATTTAGTCTTATCATCTGTGCTCTTTCGATCGTCGCGCCATTTTTCCTGGCATTGGCTACGATAAAGTCAATTGGCGAAAAAAAGGCTGCCATCTTCGGGAGGCTCTGTACCGTGATCTTGCCCAAGTCGAAGGCACCGTTGAGGCACCTTGCCACGCGCAATATCACTTCCAAGTCGGCAATGATAACGCGACTCAGCATGATCGTACTGTTCGCCATTGCATTTGGCTTTTGCGTGAAGACCGTGTTCACCAGCCTGACAGAATTCCGGGAGGAAAAGATGCACATCTTGATCGGAGGCGAAATCTTGGGCCGGAACGAAGGAAAGATCGATGAATTGAACACGACCCGGGCTCAATTCTTGACGATTGCAAACGTGACGAGATCCAGCAGCGTGATCACTACATACAGCATAATTACGAACCAGGGAGATCCTCTCTTCACGTACCAGGCTTTCTACTGCGATATGGCCAATATTTCAGAGTATCTTGGCACCATCTCGGTAAAGGATGACAAGTACTTGCATGGGACGACGTGGCAAGAGCTCGCCAACAGGGTCGGAGTGAATCCGGATGCGGTGATCCTCCCGTCCAGCTTGGAATCACGTGTTCAAGGCACGATCATCACGGTCGAGATTCCGTATTTTAACGGCACGGATATCACCTCGTTCGAAAAGAATTACACTGTCGTGGGGTACTACAAGGTATTCCCGGGCATCGTCGCCGAAGCACAAGGGTATTACCTCCACATGATCTTGAACGAGAATCCATGGAACGCGCTCGAGAACGATGAGGAAACGCTCTACATGACTACTTGCGTCGAGACATCGTTCTTAGATCAAGCGCACATCGATGAGGCTGCCGCCACGATGAATTTCACGTCATATCGCACTATGACGAACATGTCGGATGCATCCGGTGCCATCGGGATGCTGCCGCTCCTCGAGATGCCGATCTTCTATAACTTGCTCGATATAGACAACTGGCTCGCGCTCGGGATATCCATATTCGGCGTCGCGGCCCTCAGCTTCATGCGAATAACCAAGGAGCGCAAGGAAATTGGCCTTTTCCGCGTCCGCGGTTTTGATACGAAGATGCTATACACGATCCAGCTCGTGGAAAAGTTCGTGCCGATCGTGATAGGATGCCTCGTCGGCATCTTGACGGGGATCCTGGCAGGATGGATAGCGACGACGACCATCGCCTTGAATTTCGTTCCGTTCAACCCGGTGCTGCATTATTCCATCGGAGTGACCATCACGGGCGAGAATATCTTGATTCAAGCAATTATACCCATCATGCTATACCTGGCGGTCATCCTGATCGCTATAAAGAACGAGATACGGCAAGGTCTTGGCAGTATCATGGACGAGGAGGATTAAACGAATGATTGCAAAAAAGAGGTTTACTGAATGACGATCAACGAAGAACGGAAGCTGAAAATAGAGGACGAAGCGGGTAAGCGGTACGACCTCGACCCCGCCGCTTGCATCAACATCTTCAACCTGTACAAGGTCTACAAGCGGGACAAGATCGAGGTCGTCGCCCTGCGGGGTCTCAACTTGCGCGTGAAGCGTGGCGAGGTTCTCATGGTTGTCGGCCCGTCGGGATGCGGGAAAACCACGCTTCTCAACTTGATAGGCGGGCTCGACAAGCCAACGGCTGGAAAAATATTCATCGACAACGAGGACATCACGGATCTCAATTACGATGCGCTGACAGTCTATCGCAGGAGAAAGATCGGCTTCGTCTTCCAGTTCATGAACCTCGTGAGGTCGCTCAATGCCTACGAGAACGTGGAACTGCCGCTGATATCACTCGGCGTTCCGGATAGCGAACGAAAGCAAACGGTTAATGAATTGCTCGATGTCGTTGGCTTGCGGGATAGAAGGCTTCATTACCCGACGGAACTAAGCGGGGGGGAGCAACAGCGGATCGCCATCGCCACGGCGCTCGCGAACAGCCCGTCCATCATCCTCGCCGACGAGCCAACGGGCGAGCTCGACTCGACCAACGCGCACGAGGTCATGGCCGTTTTCAAGTCACTCGTCGGCAAGTACCCGAACATCACGGTCATCATCGTGACCCACGATCTCTCGTTGAAAAACTACGCCGACAGGCTGGTTCGCATGCGTGACGGCATGGTTGATGAGGCATTGCAATTGCAATACTTGAAGGATGAGGAGAACGTCCCCGGGGGAAGGAACGCTGGGGCGGCCCAAGTAATAAGCAACGTCAGCGACCTCGGAAATTTACTCCCGCAATACCCGTCAATCTCCGACATCAAGTATTGTCCGAGGTGCAACGACACCCGAATCCAAGTGAGCATTCTCAAGGCCATCAATGTCGACAAGCCGCATCCATTATTCCAGATTCGCGATGCAGTCGTCATCTGCAACGAATGCCAGAACGTTGAGAAGGTGAAAGTTAAGATTTTTCACCAATAAGGCTTAATCGTTCATAAATATTCTTTTTCGAATTGAGATTTTTGATATTGGTTAATCTGATCGAAATTGATGAGCATAATCGAAGCCATCTAATTCTTGAAAGTTTTTCCTGATGATGGATCGCGGGTAGTTATCACTGGCGAAAAGTGTTTTTTGGAATTAGAACGCATTATTGAAATATAGATCGAATTGGATTTTCATGTCTTGTAGCGATTAATTGTTTTCTTGTTTTCTTTTCTTAAATGCATCGGTAATTCCTTTTATTTTGGGTATTATCGGCCAACATTTCGACGATGGGGAACTGTCACAAGATAACATTATATCTTGGATAGTTTTTTATTCTCTCAGCCATTTTTACCTTTCACGGCCTTAAATAACTGGCACAAGATCTGTAACTTTTGGATAGAACCCCGCACTAAGGTATGAAAACAATTTGAATAACCGACACAAAGGCGCATTTATCAGTGGAAAGAAAACACTCCGTTTTCATGATGGTTTTGATCGGAACGTCGGCGATCATGCTAGCGACACAAATTAGTACGTCTTATGTAATAGCCAGCCAAATCACCACACCGGCACCTGGCGCCTCGTACAAGTGGAACGTGTTGCAATCTAGCGGAGACGTCTGGTGGTTTAACAATTCGTGGGGTGACGAGGGACATCACGCTATTGAAGTGGACGGGACGATCACGTACAACTTGACTGGGAGTTACCCAAACGATGCTGGCTGGTCTGCCATCTCGGGCGATGTATGGTATGGCAACTTGAGTATCTACTATGCCAATGCGACGTTAAACTGGACGAACACCAATTGTTCATCGACCGAGGTCGGGAGCAACTTTGTCCTCAGCGTCTACTCGTGGCAAGGTAGCCTCGTTGCCCCGTCCAATTGGACCCAGAATTATCTCGACATGGTTGCACAGCCCGCGGATAATTTCTCGTTCCGTGACCTCAGCGGAACCATCATCATCGATTATGCTTACGGCGGGCAAGTCACCCACCTCGAGTATAACAAGACGAACAGCGTGCTCACCTATGCCAAAACGTCGGCTTTCGGCTTTTCGCTGGAGATTCAACTCGCCGGCCTGTCATCCTTACCGACTGCTGCTCTTTCCGTGAACGAAAGCACCTTGATACAGGGATTTCCAGTGCAGTTCACCGACCAGAGTTTTGCTGGTGTCCGGCCGTTTACTTATTCATGGGACTTTGGTGATTCTTCGTCGTCTAGCAACCAAAACCCGTCGCACGTCTACGCGTCGCCCGGTAACTTCGATGTCAATCTCACTATCACGGACGCTGCATCCAACAAGACATCGCAGATCTTGCACATCGTCGTGCAGGCGGACGTGGAACCAGCCGCGGACTTTATCATTACAGGCTCTCCGGGTGTCGGTGTCACGCTCCTTTTCACCAGCACATCCCACGGTGGAAATATTGGACTCGCCTACACGTGGAACTTTGGTGATGGATCACCCGTTTCGCATCAGCAGAACGTGACGCACGTATTCAGCAAGACCGGTTCATTTACCGTCACGCTCACGGTTCAAGATGTTGATGGGGACATCGACACCTACTCGCAAGTCGTCGTGATCCCAGGGGAGGTGCCAGGCGCAGATCCTTCGTTGATCGTTATCGCCAGCGTGTTATTCGTCGGCATCATGGCCATGATGGTTTCTCGCAAGACGACACGAAATAAACGGCATGAGCTATGACCGAGCAGCGACCCCCGAAAGCCATCAACAAGAAGGCGACACTCGTTCTTTTCATGGTGTCGTTTTCTGCATTGATCGTGGTTTATTCCTCTTTAACTATTTTTCTTGGCGGGAGCAAAAGAATCGAAACAGATCGAATTACTCTTTCAAACGTTACGATCTGGGTTTATTACAAAGAAAGGGCACCGGCCCACAAGGATGGCGTGTCATCCCGCGTCCTGGATGCAACGGTTTTTGACGTGATGCACGACGAGTTTTCTATCAGATATATACCATATCCGACGGGTTACCTAATCGAATGGATTAACGATGCAGGGCCAAATTGGACCTATATGGTAAACAATGAATCCCCACAGATAGCATGTAATAAATTTGTGTTGATGAATGGTTCCGTGGTAATTTGGACGCAAGGATGATGATGATATTGGCAAAAAATCCCCCGCTAAATGCAGACCCTGGTAACACACGAGAATCAGACAAGACGTTAAAAGTGGCGATAGTTGCGAGCTATGCTGGCGTAAGCGTGGGAGGCGCGTATATGCTTACATTGTTACCGAACATAGAAATATTCTCGATGCTCCTTTTTCTCGGAGGGATGCTATTCGGGAAGAGGCTGGGCTTAATCATATCCCTAGTTGCTGCGCTGATATATGGGCTTTTCAACATCTATGGAGCGTCTCCGTGGCCCATCTTGATCGTCCAGCTGGGGTGTTATGGCAGTTTAGGGCTGCTTGGAGGCTTCTTTAAAGATTCAAGAACCATCCACCCGATAACACGACGAACTCAAGGGATCTTCGGCCTTGTGGGTACCTGCTTCGCGCTCGGGTACACCCTTCTCGCTGACATTATGTTCCCGCTTTTTACGGGGGGGCAGAACACGATTGCACTATGGGTGCTGTACGGAATGCCAATGAGATTAATATTGATGATATGCGACTTGATTACATTTAGCCAGCTTGTACCGTTGGTCTATATTTCGATTGAAAAACATCTACGAACGTTATTTCCCCGTGCCATGAATATATGAAAGATCAGGGCGAAAAATAAGGATAATATTAATTTAATATCCAAAAAAATAAGATCACGCCTTAAGAATCCTTTCTGCCGCCCTCCGGAGGCGGTTCGCGATGGCGAGCCCAAGCCCGTTCTCCGGCGTGCATTCTGCGATGATGAGATCCACGTGGAGGCCATCCATCTCCCGGAGTATGCTGAAGAGATTCCTGGCGACCTGTTCCTGGTCGGCTCCCATGCGCCGTGACACGACGCCGTCGATGCGGATATCCGCCGTGCAAGTCAAGATCGCCGTGCGCTTCCCCTCCTTGATGCTTTTTGCGGCGAGATCCTCGATCGCGCGGAGCACCCGCGTCCTCGGGCCTTCCACGAGCACGAGGCTTGCCTCGGGAGCGTAGTGCCGAGCCTTCATACCCGGCGATTGTACCGGACCCTTGAAGAGCTTGTCTTGCACGGACGGATGCACGTAGATGCTCCCGACCAGCTGCTCGATGCGCTCCAGTGGCGTTCCCCCGGGACGGAGTAACACGGGTATATCCTTGGTCATGTCGACTATGGTTGATTCGACACCGATGTTCGCGTCGCCGCCGTCGATCACGGCATCGATGCGGCCGTCCAAGTCGGCGAGCACGTGGCTTGCCTTCGTCGGGCTCGGTCGCTCGAACAGGTTGGCCGACGGCGCCGCGATGGGGACGCCGGATCGCTCGATGAGCGCCCGGGCGACGGGATGGCTCGGCATGCGCACGGCGACCGTGTCGAGGCCCGAGGTGACGACGCCAGGGACGTCCGGGGATTTCTTGAACACGAATGTGAGCGGCCCGGGCCAGAAGGCTTTCATTAGTGTATCCGCGGTGGCGCTGACCGCGCCGGGCGTAACGAGACCGGATACCATCGCCACGGCCGACACGTGCACGATGAGCGGATCGTCGGCCGGCCGCTTCTTTGCAGCGAAGATCTTCGCCACCGCCGCAGCATCATACGTGTTCGCGCCGAGGCCATAAACGGTTTCCGTCGGGAACGCGACGATCCCGCCGGCCTTGATGATGGCAGCCGCTGGCGCGACCTGGCTGGCGACGTCCTTGCCGGCATCGATCGTGAATACGCGGGTCTTCGTGTGCGTGCACCACGGAGGTCAAGCATCCGACGTGCATAAAACGTTATCAACCTACACGGACAATATCCTATACGAACGAGTTGAACGCGAGCTTGAAGGGAAACGGCTCGGCGAGGTGATAAGCCACGTGCGACACGATCGTTAACTACACGAAGGATGGCATGTTGTTCGGGAAAAACTCTGATCGGGATCCGGACGAGGTGCAGAACCTCGAAATAATACCTGCCCTGGATCACCAGGCTGGCGAGATGCTCAAGTGTACCTACATCGAGATCCCGCAAGTCGACCACACGCACGAGGTGTTCCTCTCCAAGCCGTACTGGATCTGGGGCGCGGAGATGGGCGTGAACGAGCACGGCGTGTGCATCGGGAACGAGGCCATCTTCACCAGGGTCAAGCCGGTCAAGGAAAAGCGCCTGTTGGGCATGGATTTGCTACGACTCGGCCTCGAGCGGGGGAAGACGGCGAAAGAAAGCCTTGACGTGATCGTGGACTTGCTCGTGAAGCACGGCCAGGGCGGGAACCACGGCCATTCGCACAAGGTGTTCTATAACAACGAGTACTTGATCGCCGACCGCAAAGAAGCGTACGTGCTCGTCGCCATCGACCGCATGTGGGCATGGAAGCGAATCACGGCTGCGTGGACGATCTCGAACGTGATCAGCCTCACGAACGACTTCGACGCGGTGTCAGACGACATGGTGGGGCACGCGGTCTCTAAAAAATGGGCAACGGGCAAGGATAGCCTCGACTTGAAGCGTGCCTACACCGCCGGTTTCATGACCGGCATGGCCGTCTCGGACGACCGAGCTGCTTGCACGCTGGCCGCCATCAAGAAGGAAGGGCTGCAGCCCACCGATGTCATGGACGCGCTCAAGTCGCACGGGGTGAAAGACGCGCTGCCCGGTTATAACCCGGTAACGAACAACCGGATATCGGTCTGCGCCCACGCGACAGGCATCACGAGCCCGTCACAATCGACCGGTTCGATCGTCGCGTGGTGCTTGCCATCGGGCGACTTCCACGTTTTCGCCACCGGGTCGAGCACGCCGTGCGTTTCCACGTTCAAGTACGTGTATTCAAAACATGCGAGGCTGCCGGCGGCCTATAAGCCAGGCGGCAAGAAGCCTGACCTTGGAGCATACTGGTGGCGGTGCGAGCGCGCGAACCACGTTGCAATGTTGCATTATCAAGCATTCAAGGATGAAATGATCCCCGTTCGACGACAGATCGAGCAATATATGGCTGCCAAGGTGCTCCAGGGCAAGGCATCGCAAGAACTAGCCGACGAGTCGTTCACCAGGGCCAACGCCTTGATGAACGAGTTCACCAAGAAGCACGAGGGAGGGCCTCCCGAAATAGCGGCCAAGAAGGGCGTGAAATACCTCCGCAAGCTCGACTCCCAAACCGGCTTGCTCGAGATGCGTGTATAAGAGTCGAGAAGGAAATATTTACACTGCCCTTTTTCTCCTCGCCCGATCACTTGCCAGGAGCTAGCCGCTCAGCCGCGATGATGGCCGAGCCAAGGGCCCCCGTGATCTGTGGATCCTTGGGGAGGTGGATCTTGGAGCCCAGTTCCTTCTCGAGAGCGCGCACCATGCCATGATTTTTCGCCACGCCGCCGCAGAACACGACGTCGGGGGTGACGCCCATCCGTCGCACCATGCCGTTCACGCGCGACGCGATGGCACGGTGCAAGCCGTGGATGATGTTGGGCTTGGACTCGCCGGATGCAATGAGGCTGATGACCTCGGACTCGGCGAAAACCGTGCACGTCGACGAGATCGTGACCTCCTTGGTCGATTTCGAGTCGAGATCCCCGAGATTATCGAGTTCCACGTCGAGCGTCTTCGCCATGACCTCCAGGAACCGCCCAGTGCCGGCGGCGCACTTGTCGTTCATCTGGAAATCGAGCACTTTCCCGCCCTTGCCGAGCAAGATGACCTTCGTGTCCTGGCCGCCCATGTCAATGACGGTCTTGGCATTTGGGAGGAAATATGCAACACCCTTCGCGTGTGCCGTGATCTCGGTAACGGGTGCCTGGCCATAGATGTCCTTTATCGAGTGGCGGCCGTAGCCGGTGCCGAGGATCGAGTTCACTTCATTCATGGACAAGTTATGTTTTTTTAAGATCTCGTCGACGAGTTCCTTCGCGCGTTCCTTGAAGGAATGGCGGCTGCGCTCGACCACGTAGTCCAGGATCGCATTGTCCTTGAGGAGCACGACCTTGGTCGCCAAGGATCCTATGTCTATTCCGACTGTTACAACCGTCATGAGCGATAGCCTCGTGAAGCAAGATACAAAAGCACGGGGCGATAATAAATCCAGCCTGGCGCAAAGCCGTGTCGACCAACCCGGTTGCCATTCGAGCCTCTGCAAAGGCAGTATGTTTTTTTATGCAGTAGCATCCCATCTTGACGCGATTATGCCAGTTCAAGAGATTCGCGGGTATTCCTTGTCCTTGTATCATTTTAACATCCAGTATGTCGCGGGGGATGTGGCTAAATATCACGTCCTTGCAACCAAGAGTTTCCGCCCGTTCCTTGATTTCTACATTAAATACCCCCAGTTCAAGGCGTCATGCGAGATTCAGGGCCACTTCATCGCCTTCCTGGGGCGTTATTACCGCGACGACCTGGTCAAGCTCGTCGAGCTCGTTATGAAGCGGAAACAGGTCGAGCTCGTCTCGGTGCACTACTCCGATCAGATATACCTCGCGTACCCGCGCCGCGACATGGAGGAGTCCATCCGCGTCAACGACGAGACACTCGCCCGCTACGGGTTGCGGCGCGGCGGCACGTTCTTCGCGCAAGAGAATTTCTTCGGCCCCGGCATGATCCCGCTCATGAAGGAGCACGGATACAAGGTCGCGTTGCTCAATCGGCATTACTTGCGGCATTACCAGGGCGAGCTGCCCGCCGTGCCTTATTACGAGCGCGACGGGGTGTACTTCCTGCCAGGCGGCGGCTTCACCGCGAGGGACAAGCAGCGGCTCGGCACCACGTACGATCACGTACCGGAGGTAGGATATGACTACTGGGGCGACGGCGAGCTCGCGTTCACGAAGGGGAGCAATTACCTGCCCGGCCACGGGCCGAGCGAGGCCAAGCGGCTCAAGCGGTTGGCGCTCTACATCAACCGCCACAAGAGCGGGTTCAAGACCGAGTTCTGCACGACGTATATTGACAAGCTCCTAGAACTAGGCGTGAAGCCTGAGCCGCTGCCACCCGTGCTGGATGGTTCCTGGAACTATCCCTCGTACGGGGGCGTGTACTTGTGGATGGGACGGTACCGGCTCCCCTGGGAGAAGGATGGCCACATTCGCACACACACGTTCGTCACCCGTGGCCGCATCCTCGCCGCGGAGACGCTCTTATCGCACGTGAAACCCGTGCCATGGAACATCACGAAGGCGCTCAAGATGGCATGGCGGCACCTGCTGCTCGCAGAGGTCTCTGACTCGACGGGGCAGACGCCAGTCCCGGTAGAAGTGGAATACTCGTTCATGGAGTCTGGCAAGGCACGCAACGCCGCCGACTCCGTGATTGCCTGGGCCAGGGGCCAGCTGGGCATCGCCCCGGGCGCGAAGGTGCTGGTCGACTGCAAGGCGAAGGGCTATCAGGTCCTGGATGATGCTGGCTTCCGCGACCTCGTGTGGGCAGAAACGGGGAAGGCATCGAGCCTCGCGGACCTCGAGCGGGACGTGGGGCCCTTGAACGCGTCCGCGTGGAACGTCAAGCGGGGCCGGCTCTCGGTGGCCAAGCCGCCGGAAGCGCCCAAGGGGCTCGTGGAATACTACGTCTACTTCGACCACGTCGGCCGGCCGTCGCGCGTCTTGAGCCGGATCCTGGGCATCGCCCGGTCGAACGGGAAATTCGGCTACCACGCGACGTACGACAAGCACTTCTCTAACTTCGTCGGCTTCACGGTGCCGCTCCGACAGGACCGCATCATCGCGTCCCTGGCTCTCGACGAGACGAATGTCGTCGACCACTCGATCGGCGATTTCAAGATCCAAGAGACCATCGGCAAGACCTTCTTGCCGCTGCCGAATGGCTTGATTGGCATCGGCGACGGCACGTACATCATCAAGCACAACCTCCACGGTAATACGCACGTTGCCGCGACGATCGACGTGCGGGACAAGGCGGTCGGCTTCCTCCAGGACAACCCGCCGAGCAAGATGCGCACGGAATGGAAATTTTCGATCGTGAAGGGCTCGCGGCAGGCAGCGATCGACCGCGCGAACGAGATCAACGTGTGGCCCAAGGTTTTGGTGTGATCGATCCTCGACGTCAGCAATATTTTTATCTATGAGCAAATCGTGGAATTTGTTAAGCACCTAGAGTAATATCTTGTCCTTAAATTGTATGGATCGCATAAACTGGCCCTCGTTATCGAAGGGGATGCTGGTGTGGCATTTGTTTCATTCCCCTTGATGAGAAACGGCTGAGAGCAGTAACGTGCAACTAGAAGATATTGACATCTTGATGTCCAAAGATATATAAGATATTGATGATGAGATGTCAATCATTGATAAATGAGGTGGCATCAGGTTGTCCAGTTTTATACCTTTGCAGAATCCATGGTGGCGCAATCCTTCGGCTGTAGAGGACGACGAGAAGATCCGGTTTGCCCTTCATGCACGTCGCCCGTTCATTCCGCCGTTCGACGTGACCGGGAACGTGATGTTGATCGGGCCGCGTCAAGTGGGGAAGTCGACGGCCGTGAAACTATGGATCCGGCATTTGCTCTTGGAAGGCCACAACCCCAGGAACATGATGTACTTCTCTTGCGAGCCCCTTTCTTTAAAGCAAGAGTTAATCGACGTGCTACGCGCGTTCGACGCGGAAAGCGCCGCGTTCGGGGATGAAAAATATGTCTTTCTCGATGAGGTTTCGAGCATCGACGGGTGGGAACAAGCAATCAAGTTTTTCGTCGAAACGGGACTTGGCAAGGGCAAGCGACTCGTCGCGACCGGCTCTAACGCGCTGCTACTGAAGAGAGGAAGGGATCTGCTTCCCGGGCGGGAAATAGAGCTGCGCCCTTTCTTGCCGCTGTCGTTCAGGGAGTTCTTGCTGCACTTTGGATCGGCGGATCTCGTTACAGCACTGAAGCAATCAGTGATAGAGAAAGGGAGTCAGATGGACAAGATGCATGTCAGCGACGTCACAAAGGCCATTCTCCCTTTCATTCCGGAGATCGACGGCCATCTCGCAGCATATCTCAAGACAGGGGGATTCTTGAAGCCGATCAATGAATTTCTTGAAATAGGATCCATCGCCGAGAGTACCTACGAGATCTACGTGCGATGGGTCATCGGGGACGTCCTCAAGCACGGCCTGCGGGAGCTCACGTTCCGGTCCATCGTGCGGGGCGTGTTGAAGGATTATTCGACCAGATACGCGGTGCACGCGCTCGCCAAGGAGATGGAGATCCCCTCGCATACCACCGCGACTTCCTACCTCGATTTCCTCGAGGGCATTCTCCTCCTCGATAACTTGTATCAAGTCGATCCAACCGCGCGCGTCGCCGTGCCGCGCAAGGAAAAAAAGACCTACTTCACAGACCCGTTTCTTTACTCGGCTTTTTCTGGGTACGTGATGGGAAAGTACCAGGATTTCTCGACGGGAAAAGAAGCCTTGCTCGTCGAAGGAGTGGTTTGTGATGCCCTCAAGCGATGGCTCGGGGCGTATTTCTCCTCCTCATCGCGACTCTGGTTCTTCGCAGGAAAGAAGGAAACGGATTTCGCCATGGCTACGGGTGATGGCGCTCTCACGGGCATCGAGGTCAAGTGGCAATCCACGGTGACTGCCAAGGACTTCGCCAACGCTGGTCTCTTCAAGCACCGGATTGTATTAAGCAAGCACGATATTGATCTTTCCGGCGAGACGATGGTCCTTCCAGCGGCCGTCTTCCTCGCGATGCTCGCGTGCTAATCAAGCCACTAGCTCGATTAGTAAAAAAGCCTTTTGTTTTGTTTTTGGGAAAACAGCCTTTAAGCCCGCAGCCCGACCCGCCGGGCAACATAAAGGCCGGCACGTCGAAGTCGTCACCCGGATCATGTGTCTCGTTTAATGCCCAGCCCAAACCACCTGGCAAGCCAGAAAAAGCAACCAGCACCAAAATAGGATTGCCTGGATCCATGATGGCATTTAGTCCGCAGCCAGAGCCTGCAGGAGATCCATTTAAGCCAATGTGAGCACGGGACGGATAATCTTGATCACCGGTGTTATCGGAATCGGTATTTTGGCTCTGCTCGCAGTGACATGTGGCCATCAGCTGATTAATGGCCCCACCGTTGGCCAACCATAGAATAAGACGAGATTTCGACAATGCCGGGTGAAACTTGGACGATTTATAAAGGATCGTGCGGCGTCCAAGCTAAATCCCGCATTGTCGAGATTTCTTGAAATTACTAAACAAAATACGAGAGAACGAGTTTTTTCTTCCCTAATCGACGGCTTGTTTACCGAGCTCGTCGATGGTGTTCAAGACACCCTCGCCCTTCGCGGTGAGCGCGTGGTACTTGCGCCCCTCGACGTCCTTGATCTCGATGATGCCGTCGTCGATGAGCCGCTGGGCGTGGTACCGGATCGTCTTCTTCTCGACGCCGAGGATGGACGCGAGTTCGGCCTGGAACTTCGGGCCCTCGTCCTTGATGATGTGCAAGATGCGTAGCCCCGTCTCGTTCTTCATCAGCTTGACCGCGTCGAGGTAAAGCGGGAGGTCGTTCTTGATGGGAAGCCGGGGGAAGTAGGCGTTGTACTGGCCGACCTTCTCCATCTTGATGAGCTGGTAGTCCATGAGGATTTGCAGGTGCCACGAAAGGGCGCCGGAATCGAGGTTGACCTGCCGCATGAGCTCGTTGAGGTGGATGCCAGGCTGGGAGAGCACGAGGTCGAGTATCTTCTCGCGCACGCGGTGCTGGACCGCTTTTTCAAAAGACATACGGTGGATCCGGACTCCCTCGCCGCGCACCTTCATCGCAGCATTGCGGAAATAGTCGACCTTCGATATCACGAGGCCCGTGATGCCCAAGACGGCGACGACCGCGACGATGATGATGATGATGATCGACGTATAATCAAAGGGCGTGTATTGCTCGACGATCGCGGCGTAGGACGACGCGGTGACGGTCGTGTAGAGATCGTCTCCCGAGATCTCGGTCGATGCGAGCGTCCACGGGTCATCCCCGGATGCCGCCACGTCCTTCGTGACCCAATGCAGCACGTTTCTTTGCGGCGCGAGTCCACCAAGTGCCGCGCCGAGTCGCGTCGTCGCCCGTGTATCGTTCGACTGGATCCGGAACGCCACGCCGAAGGAGAACTTGTACCTAGCTTGCGAGTTCAGCACGGTCACGTCTTGCCCTGCATAAAGGTGGCGGTCGGGGAAATCCCGCTCCATCGTGAAATTGATGTCGAGGGTGCCAGATCCCGAGATGTTGAGAAAGATCTCCTGGTTGCGGAGATTGTTGTTGATCGTGACGGTCAAGCTCGTGGTCACGTTGGCTTGGGCGTGGACGGTGACGGACATAAAGGTGATGTCTTGCGGGGTGCCGGGGGACAAGGTACGTGTCGTGGTATAACCGGCAACGTATCGAGGCTCAGCGAGCGCGAATAGACTTAAGCCGACGAGCACGCTCAGGAAGGCGATGCTCGCCTTCCGCCGGATCCCGCATTTTTCGCTCACGCGATTCCACTCGTTGATATTTACGGCATGTATAGTAGAAAAAAGTATGGGGAATGGAAGTTTACTGGATCGCCTTGCGCTTCTTGATCAAGACGCCGGCGACGCCCGCGACCGCCGCGATGGCGACGAGCAAGCCGATCGTCTCGATGCCGATGGCATTCTCGGTCTGGAGCAGCGTCCACACGGAGAAGTGGTTGACGACGGCGATGGCCTCGCCGTTTGCCGTCGTGGTCGGGACGACCTCCCAGGCATCAACGTCCTCGTTGTAGAACGCCCACGTGTACCCGCTGGCCTCGCCAACCTGAGCCCGCAACCTCGCCTGGAACGTCGTGCAGTTGCACGTGATGTTGGCTATGAAGCCATAATTGACCCTGTACCGGGCTTGGGTCCGGGTCTGGATCGTGTTGCCGTTCTGGAGGCCAAGTTCCGCGGATTTCTCGCAACAGGTGATGTTCATTTCGCATGGCGAGCTGCATTGCAAGTCGATCGCGACGGACTTGTCGCCGATCGCGTCCGCGTCGACATCCATGTTGAGCGTCAAGTCCGACGTGGTGTTGAACTGCAACCGGACGTGGGCGCGGAACCGGAACGCGGTGGTCTCGCCGGCGTTCATGTGCTGCGTCGAGAGGTTGGTGTTTATTGGGACCTCGGGAACGACGGCCTGGACGACCGGGCTCGCGATCATGACGGCCAGGAAGATGCTCACGAAGGCAAGTCCAAGTATAGCAGTGGTTGTCTTTCGCATGTGCATTTTTTTTCACCATGAGGGTTTTTCATGTAGTACAAGGAGATTCTCGAAAAAATCGTATTTAAAAAAATCAGTATAGATGTTCCCCCCCGACGTGTTTTCACCGACAAGCACAATCGTTAAATCCACGTCACCGATCCATCTACTCGCGTCATCAAACCAGAAAGGGTGAATCTCATGGTCGAGTCGTTCGCTGTGATAACGAAAGCGGGCTGTCATAAGTGCGAGGATCTCAAGGCCTGGCTGAAGAAAAATAACATCAAACATGATGAATGGAGCCTCGAAGACGAGGTCGTGAAGAAGAAGCTGATCTCGGATCCCAAGTTCACGGACAAGTTCTGCGACATCGATGGGTGCATGGTTTACACCCCGGTTATTCGCTTGGCCAAGTCAGGCGATTATTACTTCAAGGAACTCTTCAACCAATCGGGCTTGCGTATCGATGCAATAAAGAAGATATTGAAGATAAAATGAAGAGCGATCGGTTGAATCCTATCCATCTTTTTCATTAAGACCGATGGTTTCGCACCGGGCGATCCATTTTGCTTGATACGCTGCGTCATCGATGATACGGCTAGCCAGGTCCGCGATCGCGCGGATCCCTTCCTCCTGGCACCAATCGAAGCAAGTCGAATAGGTCTCCATGTCGAGCTCCGAGTCGTCCCAGTACGCCGCGATCTCGCCGAGCCCGCGCTTCCAGGCCAGGAACGCCCGCGTGTGGCCATCCGTGAACGCGACCGTCCCTCGCAACCTCGTGACGGGCACGGGCTCCATCCGGGCTTCGGAGCCGTGCGGGTACCGCGCCTCGAGGGCGGCGAGCTTCCGCTCGTTGATGTAGAGCTGCGTCGGCCGGGCATCGAGGATCGGGAGTGGGAAGGTGGCGACCATGTCTTGGTTCCAGAAGCCCGACCAGCCAATCAACCTATCGACATAAGAAAAACCCGCCACGCTGCGATAATCCATAATCGATGCGTTCAATTATTGGGGTGAATAAAATCAACTCAGCAATAATGCAGGGGCCTGCGAGATGAAAAAGATCCAAGTTATCGGGATTCCGAACGCCAAGAAAACGATGGCGCTATCAGCGTTTCTCAAGAAGAACAAAGTCAAGTACACGTTCTGGTCTGTTGATGACAGCGATATAAAGCGTAAATTGCTTGATGACGACAAGTTCACTGGAAAGTATTGTGACATTCTGGGCTGCATGTCCAAATTGCCGATAATCCGACTTGATGATACTGGCGATTATGTCTCCGATGGCTTGTTCAAGGACGACGTGCTGCAAGTCGACGCCGCGCGGAAGCTTGTCGGCCTGGGATGAACGTATCCCGCGAAATCCTTTTTTCCACCCCCATCGGGGTCTCTAGCCATGAACAAGTTCGACAAGGCTGCCGGTCTTTTACAGCAACACGGCATCGACGGGTGGCTCATCGCGTGCAACGAGGGCAGCGACGTGCATTCACCGTATTTTCTCGGCGTCAAGTCGCACGCCCGCCATTTCATCCTCATCGATGCAGACGGGAATCACCAGGTCCTCGCCGTGCTCATGGAAGCGCCGATGATAAAAAAGGCAATCGAGGCCATGAAGGCGAACGTTACCGTTCGAGCTTTTAATAACAGCGAGGAAATGCTAGCTCAACTCAAGGAGATCCTTGCGAAGCCAACGATCGCCGTTAACTACGGGGAAGATTCATTGCGGAAAGCGACGGGTTTTGCCGATTACATCAAGGCCGGCGAGCTCGAGAGCTTGCGGCTCATCGCCCCGAGCACGTGTTTCGTCTCGGCAGCCAAGCTCGTCGCGGGGATGCGCGCGGTGAAGACGCCCGGCGAGCTCGCCACGTTGAGGGCTGCCGTCAAGATGACGATGGAGGTTTTCGAGGCGATCCCCGAATGGGTCAAGGTGGGCATGAGCGAGCAAGAGGTTATGGCAAAGCTACACTACGAGTTCTTCAAGATCGGGGAGCCATCATTCGAGGCCATCGTCGCGTCGGGCGAGAACACGGCCGATCCGCACCACAATTCCAGCAGCAAGCGGATCGCCCCCGGCGCGTTCTACGTGGATGCAGGAGTGCGGTACCAGCAAATAAGCTCGGACATCACGTGGACGTTCTGGATCGGGGGCAAGCCGCCGCAAGATTTCCTCGATGCCTACAACGCGCTCTACGAGGCAAAAAAAGTCGCCAACGAGCACATGCGCGCGGGCCTGCCCACGTCTTTGCCAGACAAGGAGTGCCGCATATACCTTGAATCCAGGGGGTACGATCACCAGAAGCTCTTCGTGCACGGGCTCGGGCACTCGATAGGTTACGACGTCCACGATGTTGGCCCCAGAGTATCGGTATCTGCGCAGCCTAGCGATGTTTTCGAGGAAAATATGGTCTATTCAAGCGAACCGGGTCTTTACTGGCAGGGAAAATGGGGTCTGCGTCTCGAGGATGACATCATCATCAAGAAGGGCACGTGCGAACAAGTCTCCTACAACCACGAGGATCCGATCGTGTTCTAGGATCCGTGGGGAAAAAACGAAGGAATTTTATTGCCTTCACTTTTCCGGCTCGAACACGACCACGCGCTTGGCCACGATCGCCGCCGGCCCAATCAGCCCTGCAGGCATGAGTGCCTTTCGCTTGTGGTGGCGCCACGGGGCACCGGCTTTGCCTCTATTCGCGTAACCAACAAGAAGATTTCGCATCGTGCAATGCACGGTCACCTCGATCAAGTTTTCTCCATCGTGGATAAAATCAGTCACGTTCACTTGATAAGGCGGCACGAGCAACGTCGCCACGTCCTTCCCGTTCACTTTTACTACCGCGACGTCGTGCACGAGGCCAAGGTCAAGGAACAGCCGGATATCCTTTGCCAGATGAGCCATTATTGGTTTGAACGTGGTAACGTATTTGCCGGGCCCTGAAACATGGCGTAACTGCTTGATTCTACGCCAGTCGCCACGACGGGTGGCTTCTATCGAGATCTTGCCCGCTGTCCCGTCGATCTCTCGATGCGTCACTTCCAACCGCCAGACATCGAGCGCGACCGGTGCCGGGGGAGCCGTGACCATCTCGGTCATCTCCCGCCCGTCGCTGAACGTGGCCCGGAAGATGCCACCGTCCTGGACCTCCGCAACGAACGCCTTTCCATCCCGCGCCAGTTCCAGCTCGGCCTCGTTGACGTGCATCGACGGCGTGTTCGGCAAGGCGCTGGCCGGGAACCAGATCATGCGCGACCCGTACGGTTCCAGGAACAGCTCGATGGTTTGCTTGTCCATGCTGCGGCCCAGCGAGACCGTGGCTTTGCTAAGGGTCGCGGGCTGGTACATGGTCACCGGCTCCACCGTTCCCGTCCACAAGTTGACGAAGTAGGGGATCTTGCCTGCTTCCCTGAAACCAACGGAATGCCGGGAGGCAACGGGCGACGTGGAACGGATAAAATAGAACCGGCCGTCTGCAGTTTCCTTGCAGATCGCTTGCAAGATCGGGTCTGCCTTGACGAAATCGACGATGGGGAGGACGTGCATTTCGCCCCACAAGACCATGCCCACATCCTTGCCGCGCTCCACGAAATTGAACTCGCAGTCGCCAACAGCATTGATGATGGCCTGGATCTTGGGGTCATTTCGTGCTGCATCGTGGAACCCGGGCTGGCCGTCGGGAAGAATGCCCGAAAAGATGACTTTAACGCCGGCCTTCATGCAATCGCGCAGCTTCTCGGCCAATGGAAGCGTGATCTTCTCGATCCCGGGGAATATGACCGCCTCTAGCAAGGCTTGTCCAACGCGTAATTTTCCCTGGCTGATCTCGCCCGCGAGCAGTGTCTCGTCGTTCACGTACGTGTAGAAGTACCCGCGGGCCGCGAGTTGTTCCCCGAGCAGCTGGTAGCCGAGCGTGAGACGGTCGATCCGGTTCGAGACCCGCTGCAAGAACCACGAGACCAGCCCGCGAGGCGGCGGCCCGTCGAATCCCTCGAGCCAGCCAGCGACGAGGTCCTCTTTCTTGGGCACCTTGTGGTCGTAATTCCAGTGCGGGTAGTATACACCCACGTTGCAGCGGGTAATGCCTCTCTGCATGATGAGTTGGAGCCGGGTGACGTATGCATTTATGGCCGGGAAGAACGCCCAGAACGGGTTGTGATGGTTCAGGTTCGAGCTGTACTTGGGCGGCGACCACGGGTAGTGGCCGGGGAAGGCCTTCCACGGGACGTCGGGCCCGTACGGGAAGCCGTGGTAGATGACCTGGTTGATGCCGGCGACGGCGAGCTTGTCGGCGGCGACCTTGATCTTGAACGGCGTGGTCATGTAGTCCCGGTCCATCCACACGATCGATTCCGAGGTCACGATGGGCTTGTTGTAGATGATGCCCGCAGAGCCCGCGACCTTCAAGAAGGACGTGAGGCCGCCGGCGAAGAGCTGCTCGGTTTCCGGGATATCGGCAGCGCCGTAAGCCTTGAGCAAATCGACGCGGATGCCGTACGCCTGGATCCGGTGCTGCAGGCCGTGCTCGCGCGCGAGCCGGGCGATCCCGCCGCAGTACCGCTCGGCGAACAGGTCGGAGAGAGTCTCCTCCCAGTCGTGCCGGATGCGATCCCCGTCGCCGCCGGGGAAGTCGTAGCACGACTTCTCGTTCATGACCGCGACGTAGGTGAACTGGTTGTCCCGGTTCGGTACGTAGCATGCCGGGAGATAGGGGCGCACGTCGTACCCGCGCCGCTTCTTGAACTCCTCGAAGAAGTCCCGCGTCCAGTACCACTCGCACGAGATCTCCTGGCTATCCGTGAACAGCGCCCGCAAGGTCTTGCCCGCGTAGGGCTTCCAGCGTGACATTCCCGCGCCCACGTGGCCATCGAAGAACCGCTTCAGCGCGCTCTCGTCGAACATGTCAACGACCCGGCTCTCCGCATTTGGCGCGGACTTGGCATCCGAGATAGGGGTCATCCCGCTCGATCCCGCGTATGCAGGGAAAACCTGCCACTTGCCAGGCGGGGCATCCCACGAGATCCAGGACGGGTCGGTTCCCTTCGGCGTGATGTCGATGGCAGTGGCGATGTCCAGGGGCGAAGCCTTGGGCTTGAAGAAATTCATCTTGGTCCGTGGCTTGCCGATTGCCTTCACCGCGGCGACCGCGACCGGCTTGAACTCGCCGGGGTCAAACCACGGGTTGTGCCTACCCGCGAGCCACTTGACAAGCTTGGACTTGAGTGCCACCGGTACCTGAAAAGGGGGAACCTTCATCTCGATCCTCGATCCCCCGTTGACCACCACCGATCCCATGAGCAACGTCCTCATGGAATCATCGCGGGACACCCACGTGCCGCCCGGCGGCCAGGCCGAGGAGATCGTGAGGTCGATCACGAGTCCGAGGCGCTCGGCCTCGGCGAGCACGGCATCAACGGCCTCGAAGTAGTACGGGTGCGGGGCAAACCGGTGCTTCAGTTCCTCGTTCGGATCCGGCGTGCCGATGCAGCATGCTTGCACCTCTGCCCCGCCGAACCCGCGATCATCCAGCTCCCGCAGCTCCTTGACCAGCTCGCCCGTTTCCACGTCGACGCCGGGCCACCACCAGCGCACCATCGGGCGGTATTTTTTCGGTGGCACCGCGATGTTTTCCAAGAGATCAGCCATAACTCGGTCGCCTCCTTTCGTTCCAACCACGACGATCCACGTCGTTACCTACCATTTCCGATCGCGAGGAATTAACGCTTGTGCCTTGGTGGGAGGAAGGATTCGAGGTGTTGATGTTAACATGCAGTTTAGAAAAAGTGTTTTGGAATGGCCAGGCCGCGATGTCCAAGTTCGTATCGATCATGGGAAAGGTTCCGTTTTGCGACCATGCGACAATGCATCATTTCGTTATTGCGACCTTGAAGCCATCTAGCCGCCTTTTTTGTCGAGACGGCCGGGGCGGGCTCGGAGGACGCCCTGGCAAGCACCAGCGCTAGAATAGCATACTATATATACGCCCTGGTTAGACCATTTATCGCGTATAATGATACTGACTAACATGACGCGTTAATGACATTTTAAAAGAAAATGTAGTATCAATGACATCTTCTAGTTAAACCATTAACCCATCTGCACGTGAAATACATGGCTTCACGAAATCTCCTCAAGATTGTCATCGTGACGATCATTTGCTCCGGATTGACGAACTCCGGGGTTTTTATGTTCCTTTATTATGTTGAAACCAATCCGAATGAAACGACACTTGAACGCGTCATGCGAAAGGGCGTGATACGCCTTGGCACCAGCCCGGACTATCCACCTTTCGAGTCAATCCAACAAACCGGGGAGGGCCTAACTGTCGCGGGCTTCGACATCGAACTCGCCAAGCTCCTTGCTGCAAACCTTTCCCAGCAGTTAAATCGAGATGTCAAGCTCGAGATCGAAGCAGCGTTCTTCAACGCGCTCATGGCGGGCTTGCAATCGAACTCCTATGATATTGTCATTGCGGCATTTGCCATCCGGCCTGAACGCGAGCTCCAGGTGGATTTTTCGGTACCTTACTATTATAGCCAGCAATGCTGCATCGTGCGCGCCGACGATTATAGCATCGCCAACGTCTCTGACCTCGCCACAAAGTATATCGCCGTGCAAACGGGAACGTCCGGGGAGGAACTCGCTGGAAGCATTGTGTGCCAGGGGAAAAAGTCCTTCCCCACGGTCGATATGATAATGCTCGATCTCGTGAATGGGGATTCTGACGCGGCGATCATCGACATCCCTGTCGCCGAGCATTTTGCATTAGGAAGTAACGTGAAGATCGCTTTCAACTTCACGCAAGCAGCACCGGAGGGCTTCGGTGTCGCGATGCGTGAAGGCGAGGGAGGCACTATCATCATGGGCATCATCAATAGCACGATCTCCTGGCTGAATGCCACGGGGCGGCTTCAAACGTTGTTTAACACGTGAGAAAAGGACCGAATGAGAACGAGGAAAAGAGAGTAACGATTATCATGTTAAAAGACAAGAAAGGTATGTTTTCGATATTCCTTGCGATCGTGGCTTTTTTCATGGGATGGCCGTTCTTTATCTATCCTTCAAATCCCACCGGCGGGTTAGAATTTTTGTTAGTGACAACCGTAGATGTCGTGTATTATGCCATTAGCATCGCGGCGATTATGCTCGCTATAGCGTCGCTCCTGACACGAGAACCAGGCCGCAACGATGCAATACTGGCCCTGGTGCTAACGAGCATCGGGCTCGCCCGCCCGGCCATTATCGTGCTCATCGTGATGTTTGGTGGTCCGGAGGGCTCGTTCCTGGTCGGGACGGCGATCCCCCGGTTTAGCCAAGGATTCGGAATGACGATCACCATTGCTGCCTTCGGAATATTGATAGGTTTCTTGCTCGGCATCGCTGCTGGGATCGGCCGGTCATTCGGAAACGGCTTCATCCGCGGGGTGAGTGCCGTGTACGTGGAGATCGTGCGTGGTGTGCCCCTGATCGTGCAGATCCTCATCTGGCGGTATGCCTTCGCGGGTCTATATATGCTCATAGAAGAGGGATTGGAACTCGTGATCGGATCTCCCGTCGATATACCCGACGGCGTGATCGCTGCCATCCTGGCTATCGGTATCAATTCTGGCGGGTACCAGGCAGAGATCATCCGCGGGGGCGTGAATGCGCTGCCGGTCGGCCAGACTGAGGCCGGCTTGTCCCTGGGCATGCGGAAGCGCCAGGTCATCACTACGGTCCTCCTTCCACAGACACTCCGTCTGGCCATCCCGCCGCTCATCAACGAGTTCGTCATCGTGATCAAGGACACGAGCCTTGCGCTCGCCATCGGCATTCTCGAGCTTGCCGGGATCGCGCAAAGCCTCACGTCACAATTCCCGGGAAACGTGTTCAGCATTTACATAACCAATGCAATCGTGTACTGGATAATTTGCACCATGGTCGCGATCTTGTCGAGAGTGGCCGAGAAGCGACTCGCGATTGCAGGACTCGGTGTTAAAGGGAGGAAAAGCCTGCTGTGACCTCGTCTCAAACCGGTGCTTCACAAGTGGCACCAATCATCCAAGTCGAAGATTTACACGTGACTTACAACCCAGGCATGGCCAACGAGTTGCGGGTCATAAAGGGCATTAGTTTTACCGTACAACGAGGCGAGGTCATCTGTATCTTAGGCCCTTCGGGTACGGGGAAATCATCTCTCATTCGATGCTTGAACGGGTTAACGACGCCCGTGCAGGGCAAGATCTTGGTCAACGGGCAAATGGTGTATCCCCTAAACAGAAACGTCTCGGAAATGCGCAAAAACGTCGGATTTGTGTTCCAGCATTTCGAACTCTTCCCGCACATGTCAGTCTTGAGGAACGTGTCGCTTGCCTTGCGGAAGGTGAAGAAATTACCGCGGTTGATCGCAGAAGAGAAGGCCTTGAAGGCATTGAACCAAGTCGGCTTGGCAGACAAGGCGCACGCTAGCCCCGCGGAGCTGTCAGGTGGCCAAAAGCAGCGTGTCGCTATTGCTCGCGCCCTTGCCCAGGATCCACAAATCATCTTGTTTGACGAGCCGACGTCGGCGCTCGATCCCGAGCTTATCGGCGAAGTCCTGGCAGTGATGGAAAACATAGCGCGTCAAGGTATGACCATGCTCGTGGTCACCCACGAGATCGACTTTGCCAAGAGGGTAGCGCATAGAGTGTTTTTCCTCGACCAGGGAATGATTCTGGAGCAAGGTTCACCCGAGCATGTCTTCTCCCGGCCGGACCAGGAGCGCACGAGGGAATTCTTGCGGGCCAGCCACCTCGTCGAGCTTGAGCCCACGACCAGCATTCAAGCCGCCCGGCCCAGGATGCAACCATCCCCCACCGCGAGCGCCCAACCAATCATTCAAGTCCAGGACTTGTGCCTCGTCTACAAGCGTGACGACGGCAGCGAACTCCCCGTCCTCAAGGGCGTGAACTTCTCTATAAACAAGGGCGAAGTCGTGTGCATACTCGGCCCTTCAGGGACGGGGAAGTCATCGCTCATCCGGTGCTTGAACGGGCTAACCCCGCCTACATATGGCAGCGTGAAGATCAACGGCGCCGACATTTACAGCCCCGGATTCGACATTGCCCTCGCACGGCAGAACATCGGGTTTGTATTCCAGCACTTCGAGCTGATACCTCACATGTCGGTGCTGAGCAACGTGTCGCTCGCCCTTCGCAAGGTCAAGAGAATAACAAGGAATTTGGCCGAGGAGAAGGCAAAGGCAGCCCTTGCCAAGGTTGGCTTGGCGGATAAAGCTGGTGCTCACCCCGCGGAGCTGTCCGGCGGCCAGAAGCAGCGCGTTGCCATCGCCCGCGCCCTCGCTCAAGACCCGGAAATCATCTTGTTTGACGAGCCAACATCTGCACTCGATCCCGAGCTCATCGGCGAGGTGCTCAATGTCATGGAAGATATTGCAAGCCAGGGCATGACCATGCTCGTGGTCACGCACGAGATCGACTTTGCCAAGCGGGTCGCCCACCGCGTGTTCTTCCTCGACCAGGGCACGATATGGGAACAAGGAACGCCCGACGTGATATTCACAGCCCCGAGAAAGGAACGTACATGGCAATTCTTGAGTGCAAGCCAATTACTGCGCGGAGCCAAGCCACCCGCCACTTTTGACGCGCCGGATATGCCGGTCAAGGCCCTTAATCAAAAGTTCGGGAGCTTCAAGCCGCTCATCAAGGAAAAAGAACGATTCGACCGTGCAAACATCCTCGCCAGCGCGAGCTTATGGTTGGGAGTCTTGCTCGCGGTGCCGTTTTTCTTGTGGCCTGTGAGCGGACCTTTGGCCGCAGCGACGGGCCTCCGCGTGCTCTTTACCAAGCCCCGGCACCCGAATGCCTCGTTCAAGGCATGGTTTGGTCTGGCATCTGGCATTGCCCAGATCGTGCTCTTCGTCATCATGCTCAACGTGATATGTTTTGTCTTTCCATGGTTCTGCATGTTATAGTATTGCCCACAAGAAACACGTATAACACCCGTCCACAACTCATGGTTCATAAAAAAACGACACACGAGGTCTCCAGAATGAAACACGACTCACCGAAACGCTCGCGCATGGCACCCGCGCTCGCGTTTTTTATTCTCGCGATCGCCGGTGCTCTGTGCATTTCAGATCAAACAACACCAGGGAACCGCATTGCAGTACCAGGAACGCTTCCCGAGGTCGAGACGCCGACGACCCTACCAGAGGTCCAGAGAAGCGCCCCGCCCGTCGTGGATTACACGCGGTTTGGCTCGGATTATACCGGCATGGTCACGAAGCTGACCCAGCTGGCAACAACATTTCCGAACTACGCCGAGCTGATTGACATCAACACGCTTTACGGGGTTCCCCTCATCCCGCGAACGGGTGGTGGCACGTACACCATGTACGCGCTCCGGATCACGAACGAATCTCTTGGTTTCCATAAACCAGAGGTTCTCCTTCAAGGTGGAATCCACGGCGACGAATATACAACCCCTTCCGTCTTGATCTGGTTCGCGGACTGGTTCTTGCGCTACTCGGTTGGGTACACGGGCGGCGGGGACACGAACTACATCGGTTTCGAGAAGGAGCATCTGCAATGGCTCATCAACAACCGGGAAATATACATCCTCCCCGCATTCAACCCGGACGGCATCGTCCGGAATGTCCGGCAAGATCAAACTGGCCTGGACATGAACCGCGATTTCGACTGGCACGACACGTCGGGTTCCACCATGACGACGCGAAATGCTCAATGCCTTCGGGAATTCATGAACCATCACCAGTTCCGCATCGGCTATGGTGGCCACGACGGCTCGCATTTCGTGTGCTATCCGATGGATTCCAACAGGGGTACCGTCAGTGGTCTAACCATCGCGGGCACGAACTGGTACACGGGCGGGGCCAATGCGCGCATCGGGCGCACCGCGACGTGGTGCCCGCCGGACTTTTATTTCTATGATTCGGTCTTGGCAACGATGATAAATTACACGGGGAGCACCCCCGACGGGTATTTCAACTCGGGCACGACATCGTACCTCGGGAACTTCTGTCCGGGTGGTCAATGGTACGAGGCGAACGGCTGCCAGGACACGTTCATGTACTCCGCCAACGAACCCGACTCGGCGGCGGAGGTAACTTACGATGGAAGCTACCCAGGTTCTGGCATATTCTGGTTCACGATCGAGTATTCCGGGACAAAAAACACGCCAGCGGGCGAGTTTGGAACCGACAGCTCGACGCCCGCGTCGTGCTGGGTTGCTGGTGGGAAGCGGCACTTGCTTTTCCTCATCGACATGGCACAGCCTTACGTCAGGTACGACAAGACGGTCACGCCTGCCAATCATACGAGTGTCCAGCCAGGTAGCCAGATCACGATCAAGTACCAGGTCAACGGCTCGATGGTGTGTGATGAAACCCGCATCCAGTGGGGAACGAATCCGAACCCGAAAGCATCCTTCACCTATACGACCCCGAACGACCAGACCTTCAAGGGCAAGTGGACCGGCGGCACCGGCTGGTATCTCGCGCTCGACGGGAGCACATCGACCGGCCATTGGTTCCAGCAGACCATCACCATGCCGACCACGCCAGGCGACTATTACTTCACGGCCAGGGCCAAGGTTGACCAGCGCTATGGGACGGCCATGGGGAACCTGACTAACGAGCCCTACACGCAAAACACTTACCTGCGCATGATGAGCGAGCGGGCCGAGCCGGGCTGGTCAGAGACGATCATGGGTACTGACGGGGCCGAGACCATGTCTTACAATGAATTCTGGTATTCCGATGTCCTCCACGTGAAGGTCGTGGCGGATCCGGTCATCAACATCACGACCCCAATCCCAAATGGCGAGGTATATGGCAGCAGCTTTGGTGTTTACATCAACGCATCCGACCTTGACAACGCGATCACGTCGGTACAAGTCCAGGTGAACGGCGGCTCGTGGACATCCGCGACTTTCCAGTCAGGCACCACGTGGCGTGCTGATATCAATTTTAACGGATACACCGAGGGCTCCACGGTCAACATCACCGCCCGGTGCACGAACGACGACGTCCCGGCCGTCACGAAATACACGTCCCGGCTCGCCATTGTTAACAATTACCTGGCACCCGCAGTGGCCATCACGAGCATCACGAATGGATCGACCATGACTGCTGGCTCGTCCTTGCCTGTCACCTGGACAGCGAACGGCGCAAGGGTCTTCACGATAGACAAAACACAATTGTATTGGACGAATGGAACGCGCATGTTATGGCCACAGCACCCGCTCGATCCATACGGCGGGCCGAGCCCCATCACGTTCGACACATCGGGCACCCAAGGGTATTTCTACTCGACGGGAAACACGTGGGGCGCCAGCGGGACGGATGACGGCTGGGACTGGGCAAGAAACCTCGGGTACGTCGCCACGTCAACAAGCGCCATGACGACATTCCATGATCCCGACGCGCAATCCGGCCCCGTGCCGCACTCGCAACACCCCGGCTCCATCGAGGTCGAGATCGGCGGGCGTACCGATAACACGATAGATTCGGGCGCATTCGGCATCAAGTTCTATATCGATACAGGCCTTGGGCTCAAGTCGGTCATTGTATCGTTTAATTGGTGGGCGCACGACCGTATCGGGATATTAGGTGCGGCCGACGAGACTGAAAAACCGATGTACTTGAAGGCGCGGTTCGGCTCGGAGACGGGTGGCATGACATACATACAAGGAACGGGCGCACAAGGCGGTGACGCTTCCGCGGACATAATATATTTCACGAGTCCAAATGGTGGCGGGCCACGATCATATTCGGGCACGGAAAGCATAAACGTGACGACGCTGGTGACCGGTTCCGGCTGGTATTACCTCGAGCTGGGGGCAGCGTTCGACGCCCGCGGCACCGGCCAGACGGTCGACGAGGGTGTTTGTGCTTTCTACGACAATATTGACGTTACTGTTAGCAGGTACAAGATCGTTACCGACCCGTTCGTATCCGGCCATTTGAATCGCTGGAACTCGGTTGTCCAGTCGGGCTCCCCCGGGTCGTTCTCGGACACGATCACCCTTCCCAACATGCCAGGCCATAAAGTGTATATCGCTGCCAACGCGAGTTCCGATGGACAGCCTGAACAAGGGAGGAGCTTGATCTGGGAGATCAACCTCATAGCCAGCGGCGTGTCGATCACGAACATGCTTACAAACCCGACTTCGGGATATGTAGGCACGATCTTCACGATCAGGGCGAATGTTGCATCGGCAAATCCGATTTCCGCCGTGAGGGCATATATCGAGGCCCCGGACGAGATGCCAGTGGCGACCATCGTGCTCACGAATCTAGGAAACGGGACATATCAAGGGACGTGGAACTCGGCAGGCCAGTTACGGAGAAATTATTTCGTTGATTTCTGGGCCAATAACACGATAGGCGAGACGCAGAGCGTGAACAATGGCGCGACGTTCCAGGTCATCAACACCCCACCCGTTGCGAGCTCGCTCACGCTCGCCCCTGCATCGCCGGTCACTGCCGACGACCTCGTGGCGGGCTGGACCTACTCGGACGCCGACGGCGACCCGCAAGGCGCGGCACGCATCCGCTGGTACCGCAACAGCGCGCTCCAGTCCGCGTACAACGACCTGTCCACGCTGCCCTCCAGCGCGACGGCCAAGGGCCAGCAATGGTACTACACCGTGGAGCCGTTCGATGGCACGTCCTACGGGTCGCTCCAGACGAGCCCGACGAGGACGATCGGGAACACGGCGCCGGTCGCCAGCGCGCTCACGCTGACGCCGGCGGCGCCGGTCACCGCGGACGACCTCGTGGCGGGCTGGACCTACTCGGACGCCGACGGCGACCCGCAAGGCGCGGCACGCATCCGCTGGTACCTCGGCGCCGTCCTCCAGTCCGCGTATAACGACCTGACCACGCTCCCGTCTAGCGCCACTGCCAAGGACCAACAGTGGTACTTCACCGTCGAACCCTTCGATGGCACGAGCTATGGCGGGTTGCAGACGAGCCCCATAATAACTATCCTTAACACGGCCCCATCGGCTCCGAGCTCCATGAGCCCAACGCAGACGACCGATCTCACCCCGCTCATAACGTGGACAGGTCATTCGGACGTCGATGGTGATACACTCGGTTTTTACATCCGTATCGTGAATGGATCGAACCCCACACAAGTGATCATCGACTGGCAGCCCACGGCCTCCCCTTCTTATCAAGTCTTAACCCCTCTTGTGCTCTATCAGACTTATTATGTCCTAATCGTGGCTTCTGATAGCGAATTCAATTCCACAACATTCCAGGATTCATTGATCACGACTAATGCGGCACCTGCTTGGGGTCCAGGGGACCACGTTTCGCCCGACCAGGATTTGAATCCATTCCCGACGATCACGTGGGATGCGGCGAGCGATCCAGACGGCCAGGTACCAGAATACCGCTTCAAGATCGTGTCGAACCTCACGGGCATCGATATATTCGGTTGGCAATACACGGGCACGACGTGTTCCTTTATGGTGAACAGCAGCTACGAGTTAGCGCCCGGGGCATATCGGATCCAGATTATGGCATACGACGGCATCGATTTCTCGACGATTCTTGAAGAGATCATCGAGATCTTGAATAGTCCCCCGACATTTACTAGCGTCGTTTTGAACGCGACGAGCGCGAGGGAGATCGATATAATAATGGCCATCCCGGGAGGTTTCGACGACATCAACTCGCTGGACGAGGAACACTGGTACTACGAGTGGCTGGTGAACGGGTCGATGGTACTATCGGGCACCAGCGCCTTCGGGAGCCCGATATTGCTCAACGGCACCTACTTCAACAAGTACGACATGGTTTCTTGCCGCGTATTTGCCGTGGATTCCCACGGTGCTATGAGCGCGGCGAACACCACGGCGGCAATCCCCGTGTTGAACTCTGCCCCCATCGTCGTTGAAGTGAGCGTGGAAAAAGCCGGCGTAAAATGCCTGCAAAATGAAACATTCTATGCCCAAATCACTGTATTCGATGCGGATTGCGATCCGACGCAGAGCACTTGCGACTGGTACGTCGCAACCATGGGCTTCAATTACACGTGGGTGTACACGGGTCCAACCATCTACGACCCGAACCGGCTGTATTACCACGTTGGGGATTCAGTCATTGTCAGCGTCGTTGTTTCCGACGGGGAGAACAGCAGCTTGCCGGTGAATTCGACCATGATCCAGATCGAGAACTCGAAGCCCGGCATATGCACGAATCCATGGCTCGACACGACCGTTGGCGAGTTTTCCATCCCCATCGTTCGCTGGTCCCCGGCCTTCGATTGGGATGGTGGTTTCCAGACTTACGAGGTCATGATTGGCACCAAGCCATTGGCAAACGATCTACTTGGCATCTCGCGCGTCGCTGAACCGTACGCAGCCCTCTGCTATCGATATCTCAACAACGGGTCGATCTATCGAGGCACGATCTACGTGCACATCAGGGCAGTCGATGACCAAGGTGACCAGAGTGATCAGCTGCTCATCTTCGCGGTAAACTGGAACCCGCCCTCCGAGGAACGACCGGCGTACTTGCTTGGCTTGTCGTTGCTGTTCATTATCGGAGGCATCGCGCTGGCGTTCGTCGTGGCAAGAAGGGGCGAGCGCTCGATGGACACATATACCATCAAGGTTGCGAAGAAAAAGGGACCGGTCAAGGCAATAGGCGCGGGCAAGGCAGCACCTTCGTACCAGGAGATGCCCGCGAAAGCGGCATCTACGCTGGATAAGCCGTCGTCGATCCTTCAAAACAAGCCCGCCCAGCAAGCCTCCCCCGACCAGGCGGTGGTTCCGGGAAAGCCAGCTCTGAAGGTCAAGAAGCTGGTCTCTGCGCCGGTCGAGGAACAAGCCCCCAGGCAGGTCGACGAGGCCACCGAGAAAGAGGTCAAGATCAGCGTGCAGGAGGAGAAATGCATTGTATGCGAGAATAAGCTGCAAGGCACGGCATACCACTGCCCGCACTGCGCCGTGAAGTACTGCTTGCGGTGCGCTTCGACCCTGGCCGAGCGGCAAGAGCAGTGCTGGAGCTGCAAAAAACCGATCACCCTGGCACCTGTACCATCGATGCAGCCAGCGCCCGCCGCCACAGCACCGCCCGGCGCTGCACCCACGAGCAAGCCAGCGGCTTTATCGCCCGATTATCGGGAGGTTCTCAAGGATCGCATGATCTTGGTGAAGGCCGCGATGGGTTCGAAGGATTATACCAAGGCCCTGGCATATCTGCAAGAGATGATAGTGATCGCGGAGAAGAACGGTGAAATCGACTTGGCAGCGAATTACAAGAAAAAGTTCGAGGAAGTGCTCGCGCTTTCGGTCGATTGACGAGTTCCTCCCGTTCCACAATCTTCGTATTTCTGGACTTTCAAAGTTATGTTTTATATATCCCTTGATAAAACCGTTCTTTCAAGTCAATCACTAGTTTTAGATGTGCATGCAATATTTTTTACTTGTTTTATAGATCGTGGAAACGGAGGCATTATTTGAAAACGGGACTGAAATAAACGCGGAAGTTCCTTGACGGACGTGAATTTCTTCCTCTAGCCCATTGCGCTAACATCATCAGATTTGAAACCATACACGGCTCGAATTTATCGTAGTGTAAAATAAATTCATTACTATACGGGCATACAATGGTGTATCTGGGGCGGGGGCGAATATTTATGATGGCAAAGAATTGGCTAGTTTTACAAACGAATGATGAAATAGCTCACGGGATTTAACGGGAGCGCATTACTTTTATTTTCTTCGGATTCACGTTCATGGCTTGAGCATGTCGTAGGTATTCGCACTGGTGTTTCTACGGGCTGTAATAAATTTGTCAATGAACCCGGTTAAAAAAAGAGGCGAGAAATGCACCTGCAATGATGAACTTGGAAGTGCGAAGACGTTTTTACCGAGTTGCACCATTCCATATTCATGGAAAAACGCAA
>JAUQYZ010000182.1 GCA_030587475.1 Candidatus Sigynarchaeum calidifontis | reverse complement strand
CACCAGCGCCTCACCCTTCAAACCGTCAAAGCCCAGCGGCAGGTGCGGGCCGTGCCACTCGATGGATCCCAGCGCCACGTACGCGGCGGGAAATTCCTTGATAGCCGCCTCCAATTGACCGGGGCGAGCTTTGATGACCTCCAATAGCGCCATGGTTCAAGCGTATGCAAATGGGGGATTAAACGTTTCCCGTGCTCGCGTGGATGACACCCGCCTGTATCATATCGCCCGTTATCGCAAGGTTTATAGATGCCGTGTTGCGAGGCAACGAGATCCCACGAGGTTCCGCCGTTCACCAGGTTCTCAGACATCACATGAAGGGAAATGATCATGACCGATTTCGCGATCAAGGCTGATAAGAAGAAAATCCTCATTGCCGGCCTGGACAACGCCGGGAAGACCAGCATCATAGATTTGGTTCAAAACAAGATGGTTGAAACACTCTCCATGAATCCAACGAAAGGCGTTTCACGCCGTGAGGCGCAAATTCTTGGCCAGTCATTTATACTTCACGATCTTGGAGGTCAAGAACAATACAGGCAAATTTACCTGAGCCAGGCGAGTAAATATTTTCTAGAAACTGGCGCTTGTGTCTTCGTCGTTGATTTACAGGACAAGGCTCGATACGGGGTTGCACTCGGGTATTTCGAGTCAATCCTCAAGCTTTTCAAGGGATTGAGGATCTCACCGCGTGTCTATGTTTTTTTTCACAAGTTCGACGACGACTACAAGGCAGAATATAACGACCCGGCAAGGCCCGTTCGGGATGAATACAACCAGCTGCGGGACAAATTCATTTCCGCGGCCAGGCTCACCGCCTTCTCGGTGTATGATTTCTACAAGACATCGATATTCGATGAATGGTCTTGCTATGCTGCTTTCTTCGAGATCTGATCCTCGTTCATAACCCGTCTCGATAGTATCCAGTCTTATCTGGAACACATCTCTGAAGTGGTGCCGGGTGTTCTGCTCTCCTTGTTGCTCGACGAGAATAGTAATCTGCTCGGAAAACATTTCGCCAAGGACATGCAAGTCGCCGTGGACAAGGTGATCGAGCTAGCAACGGCGGCCATCAAGACACTGGCCGAGTTCAGGCGGACGAAAATGGGCGCTTCCCTCGGAGAGACGAATCTCGTTACCGCAAAGGTAGGGAACCGTGTCGTGCGCATTCGCGAATTCAAAGCTAACGAGAAGGCATATTATCTTGCGGTCGCGTGGGAGACGTCCGATGACGATTTACTCAAATCAGCCATCAACCAGATCGCGTACTCCATGTCTGTCTTCATGGTCACAACGGCATGATCCCGTGAAGTCGCGCTCTTGTACCTAGCGAAAGAAGTTTCTCTTGGAAATTCTCACTTCATAACCACAACATATTTAATCAAGTTGTTGGAATTCCAATACTAAATTGTAGTTGGTTCCCGCCACGTCGCGAGTGTCAAAGAGGACGCGTCTATGACCGATTTCCATACCAACCCCAGCAAAGCAAAGATCATCATGGGCGGCTTGGACGGTGCAGGAAAGCACACGATCTTGGACTTGATTCAGACCAAGATGGTTAACATACTGGATGCGCAGCCGACGAGAGGCTTCGCCCGTCACGAGGCCGAGATCATGGGAAACTCTATCATGATAAACGATCTGGGCGGCCAAGGGACCTACCGGAAGATGTACTTGTCGAAGCCTGCCTATTTCGAGCAAGTTAGCGCGTATGTTTTTGTCGTTGATTTGAAAGATGTCTAACATTACGGCGATGCGCTCGAACACTTCGAACAAAGCCTTACCATCTTCAATGCATTCGAAACGAGGCCGAAAATCTACCTCATGCTCCATAAATTCGACGAAGGATATCGTGCCGACTATTACAACCCCTCCAGGAAGGTAAGGGACGGGTTCCTTGCCTTGAAGGGCAAGTTTGCCTCCCTTGCACGGAAATGCGGGTTCACCATCGAGGAGGTCTACCGCACATCGGTGTCGGACATGTGGAGCGTGTACTCCGCATTCTATGACGTGTGGGCGGCCATCATCTTGCGCCTCGACAGCATCGACTCTTATCTTTCCCGTTTCATCGAGGACATCGATGACGTGCACCTGGCCGTGCTGCTGGATGCGGAATGCAAGGTCGTTGCAAAAAAGATATCGGAAGGGGACACGAGCCTCGTGAACGACCTGGTCGCCCTCGCGATGAATGCCATCGGTTTCATGGGCAAGGTCAAGTGCACCACAGCCGGGGCCAAGATGAAGGACATCAACAGCGCGAGCGTGGTGGTCGCGGGCAGCTGCATCATCATTCGCAAAATCGATTCCGAGGGCAAGACGTTCCATATAATCATAGTCAAGGATTCCAGCCCGGGCATGGAAACGTGGTGGGCCATAAACCAGCTCGCCGAGTCGCTGGCGGTGTTCCTGGCCGTGCCTGGTTGCAAGATCGCACAGTGATCGTGCCTTTCTTTTTCCACGAGCAATTGAAAGGAGAGAAAAAAAAACTGTCATAACACGTTGCCGCTGAAGAAGTTGAAGTCCGACAAGATGTCGAGCGGCTGCTCCAGCTTCGGCGCCTTCTTGTGCCGGAGGATGCGGCAGAACCCGTGGTGGCCGTGCTTGGACTTCCATCCCACTCCGAGGTCGAATCGGGGCAAGCATATCTCGCCCATGACCTTGGGCGGCTTGCCGATGCTGATCGCGGCCTTCCACGAGCTGTCGTCGAACGATGGGCTCGCGTTCCAGCCCTCGGCCGCCTTCGCCGAGGCGCGCCAGCTCGTGTCGGTGAGCACCTTGCGAACCTTGCCGTCCTTGCCCGCAAGCTCCGCATACACGTTGAGAAGGGGTTGGCCGAATAAATAGTTGGTAGCTTCCACTGCAATCACGTTCTTGCCCGGCTTTAGTAAAGCCTTGATGTCCCACGCTTCCAGGTTGTGATCCATGACGGGGGCGGCGTTCTGGTATCCGCACTGTGCGAATCCCACCTCATTCCCGTTCACGTGCAGCACCGCGTAGTTGCCGGGGACGACCTCTACGTGCGCCCGCGCGAGGCCCTCGATTTCCGACGGCGTCATGTCGAACACCTTGCGGAAATACCTCGGTTCCTGGTGCTGGTCGGTTTCCTCGAACGCGATCCACGCGCTATCGATGTACGGGTTGGACCACGCGATGCCCGCCTTCGCTTGTTCGATTTTCTGCTCTTGCCAGAGGATCTGCCAGTCGTAGAACCTGAGGATGCGGTCGAGCATCGGCCGGCCCGCGCAGTTGAGCCAGAGATCCTCGAAGCGCCCTCGCAGGTCATTGATCTCGGCGATGACCGGCTGGATGATCTTCTCGACCTTCGCAGCAGTGGCGGCGTCGACCCCGTCCTTGCAAGCATTCGTGACGACGGCGGTCGTCTGGATCTTGTGGATGAAATAGCGTAGCAGCCTCCCGGCAAACTCGTAATACTCAAGATTCTTCCCGTTGCGCCTAACCTCTGTTTTAAGTTGGTTAACCAGCGTTATGATCCTCTCGCAGAACGGCTTTTGTGCCTCCATGTCGTCCTCGTGATAGACCAGGCTCTCGTGGATCTCCATGTGATCATCCTCGCTGATGGTCGGGTGGACGTTGTCCAGCGCGATGCTATGGTACGGGTGCCGCCAGAGGAAGCCGAGCCAGTGCTGCAAGTACCGCGTCGGGAACTCCTTGGAGATGCTGCTCGCGGCGGCGAACAGGTCCCGGAAGCGGGTGCTCGTGACACCATACATCGCCTTGCAATACGCGTCGATGAATCTCGTGTCGTCGAAGCCCTCGTTGTTCCACGAGTACGCGGCCGAGTAACAGAAGCACGGCAAGTTGTTCTCGTGGAAATTCTCCTGGCCACAATCACCCCACGCCGAGTTGATCTGGCCGATGGCGCCCTTCTGCAAGCCGTTGTCGATGAGCTTCTTGTTCGATAAAAACGATCTCGCCAAGTCCGGGAACGGTGCCATCCAGCTCAGCACAGAAGAACTCACGACAAACGGTATCTTGAAGCTGGCGATGCGATCGATGTCCGGCCAATCCTCCCGGACGCTATATTCCCAGAATACCATGATCGCGTTCTCTTTCGGCAATCCCTTGAGGACCTCGTCGTACTTGAACGCGATGTCGTGGTAGAGGAAGAAGACCCTCTTCCAGTGTTTCTTGAGCTCGTTGATGACCCACAGGTAATGGTCGAGCAAGGCCTTCCCCATGCCCTTCTTTTCTATGAACTCGCGAGCCTTGTACGTGCCCACGTCCCAGGACTCGTCGCAACCGATGTGGAACTTCGTGGAAGAGAAGGCGGGGGCGATCTCGGCGAAGAGGTCGCGCAAGAAATCGTATATCTTCGGATTGCTCAGGTCCAGGCAGCCCGCGCCAGGAAACTCACCGAGCTTCTTGATCTCGGGATCGAGCAGCATATTCTCCTCGTGCGACAAGTTCTGGAAGATGGGCACGATCTCGACGTGGTATTGCTTGGCGAAAGCCTCGATCTCCTTCACGTCATTCGCCGTGAGGGGCCCGCGCCCCTTCCCGATTTGCGGGTATTTCGTGAAGGCGAACATGTCCTCGAGGTAGAACATGTACATGTTCAGCCGGAACCTGCTCATGGCCTTGATGTGCCGCTTCACCGCCTCGACGCTGGGAGACTGCCCGCGGCTCACGTCTTGCGAGAGCCCGCGGATGGCCATCTTCGGGTGGTCATCCACCTTCACCCGCGGCACGAGAACTTTCTTCCCGTCCTCGATGAATAGCTGGTACAGCAGCTGCACGCCGTAGAACAAGCCCGCGGGCTCGATAGCCGCGATCACGATGGCGTCGTCAAGCACCTCGAGATGGTATCCCTCCGATCCTTGCACCTTCGTGTCTTTTGCGAGCTTGGCTGCGAAATCGTGCGTGCCATCCGCTGCCGTGTTTTTACACAAGGCCTTGTTATGATAGATCGCCAGCTCCTCGTTGATCTGCCCGAGCAAGTATCCGTCCTCTTTCTCGCTCGTTGCGAACACCGCCTTGTTCGTGATCTCGACTGCTCCCGTATCATACGAGATGGCCCTAGGCAAGGGGCATAAGCGCACACGGCTCTCGGGATCCGCCATTGTATCGACCGGGGCTAGCCCGCTGATGACAAGATATCTCATGATACGAGCTTGGCGGGTAGAAAAATAAATACAACTCACTCGAGGACGGCGCCTTGCTGCCGGAGGATAGACTGGATCTCGTCCACGCGCACGTCTTTCATCGCGAGCGGGGTGTCTTTTTTCGATGCCAGGCCCACCGCGACCCCGGCCGCGTGGCCGATAACCGCGCAGATGGGCATGACTCGAGTGGCCGAATGCGCCACGTGCGTGGCCGAGATGGGCCTGCCCGCGACGAGCACGTTCGATAAGCCCTTCGGCACGAGGGACCGGTAGGGGATGCTGTACCACTTGCCCTCCGGGATGCGCCTGATGCCCGTGCTGGCGGATCCCTTCGGGTCGTGGATGTCGACGGGATAATTGCCCAGCGCGATGCGGTCGGGGAACTGCTCGCAGCCGAGCAGCTCTTGCTCGGTCAACACGTGCTCTCCGACGATCCGCCTCGTCTCGCGCACGCCGAGCTGCGTGCCGAGCCCCTCGACGACGGCGTGCTTGAACCCCTGCACCTTGCCCCGCAAGAAGTCGATGAACCGGCGGGCCTGCTTGCGGCCCTCGATCTCGGCCGCGGTCATAGCGGCAGGGTCGGTGAAGTTAAACCCGGCCACGCGGGTCTGGTTGAAGTGCAGCTGGCCATTCCCCGCGTTGAAGGCAAGGCAGTCGTCCCTGGGTGTGAGCGGGTTTCCCCTCGCCTTCTCTTGTTTGATCTTCATCGCGATCTGCACGCGAGCCGGCCGGATGATGCCCAGGTGACCCATGCGGAAGTTCAGCGTGGCCGGCTGGACGAGCCCGTCGCCTTCACGGCCCATCTGCACATCCCCGCCGGCATGGAACACGATGTCCGCGTCTCCGGTTGCGTCGATGAAATACCGGGCCTTTGCACGGATAGTGCCGGCCTTGGTCTGGATATCGACCGATTCCACCACCTTCGTGCCTCCGGCTGCATCGGTGGCAGCAACGTGGTTCACGAGCCCGTGGAACAAGACGGTCACCCCGGCCTCCAGGACCATCTCGTCGAGGATGCAGCGCAGCATCGCGGGGTCGAACCTGGCGGGAAACTCGTTTCTCGCGTCGTGCATGTAACCGGCATCGACCATCCGGTCGTTGAGCTCCTTGAACAGGCCCCCGCAAAGTCGCTTGGCCTGCCCCGATACCCTCGTGCTGTACCTCATATATGGAAACACGTACCCAGCTGTCGCCATCCCGCCGAGGAACCCGTACCGCTCGATCAAGAACACGCTCGCTCTCGGGTTCACGCGCTTGGCAGCGACAGCAGCCAGGCATCCGGCGAGCCCTCCACCAGACACCATGATGTCCGTATCGATCCGGTCGTTCATGAGTTAGATCCCCTTTCCCGTGGCTTGCAATGGGGGCATGTATCCCCATCCCACCACGCTTTTCGACGCGTTCAAATACACCGGCATTGTCGCCGATACCTAATGTCACGTCAACTCTAAAAAAACTGGCATCTCGTGTGATATGGAGTACCTACAAAAGGGCTCGGGGGAATGATCTTTCGATAGCAATGGCTTCGGATGCAGAAAAGCGACACCCGGACGGGACGCCGGCCAGGGAGCCTTTCGAGGAAATCTTGCCGACGAAATACAAGTTCAGCTTCTCCATGGCGAGCATGGCAAACGGCATCTTGTCCGGGATGGGAATGAGCGCCATCACTTTTTTCTACACGGATATATTGGGAATTCTTCCATCTCTGGCAGGATATGTCTGGTTGATCTTTGGCATTTGGAACGCGCTCAACGATCCCTTATTCGGGATCATCGAGGATCGCACGAAGTCGGGCCTCGGGCGCCGGGTTCCGTATTTACGGTACGGGGCTCCTTTTTACGTGATCGCCTTCGTGCTCTGCTGGTATCCATTCACAGACAACTCGAACCAGATAGGCTTGTTCTTCAACATGCTCTTCGTGCTCTTCGCGCTCGACACGATGTTCACCATGATCGGGCTCATCACGTATGCACTCCCGGCGGAGATGACGTTCACGCAAAAAGCGAGATCAAACTTGATCACCTGGTCGACCCTCATCGGCGTCATCGGCATCGTGGTTTCTAACGTTTTGCCTATCTTCATGCTCACGAAAACGCTCACGAATTTTGAATTGAACTTTGTCGTTCGACCGGTGATGATCATCATTGGCGTGTTATGCGGAAGCATCATATTCGCGTCGAGCTTTTACATCAAAGAGAACAGATACGCCATAGTGGAAGAATCGCTCGGGTTCAAGCAAAGTCTCGTGGAGACCGCCAAGAACAAGCCATTCCTCATATTCGAGGGCGCCAAGTTCTGCATCGTGATCATGACGACGACCCTCGTGAGCAGCATCACGTATTACGTGAAATACGTTCTCGGGCTTCAAGGAGGCCTCTTGAGCATGATACCGATCATTGCCGTCTTGCTCGTGGCCATCGTGTTCGTGCTCATCTATAATAAGCTGATGGCCAAGCACGGGGCAAAGAAGATATTGCTCTTCGGGCTGGTCTTTGGTGGCGTCGCTTTCATCATCACGTTTTTCATTGGTATGGAATTCTCTACTGCCTTGATCGGTTTTTGCATCATCGGCGTTACCTATTCCGCAACGCTCATCTCGCCCGGGATATTATTCTCGGACACGGTCGACAACGACGAGCTTCGCACGGGGAAGAGGCGGGAGACGACCTACGCGGGAGTCGAGGCATTGATCACGAAACCTGCTGTTTCGATAGCAAACTGGCTGTTCCTCCTCATAATCGGGGCGTACGGATACGATCCTAAAGCGACGATTAGCGTCCCGGGCCCGTTGTTACTACGGGTCGGTATCATGATCGCGATCTGCATCGTCCCGGCGATATTCTTGTTCCTCGCAGCCGCCATCATTAAATTCTACCCGCTTGACACCCCGGCATGGAAGGACAAGAAAGAGAAGTTGAAAGCGATCCACGAGCAGAAGGAACGCGATTTCATCGAAAAACTTCGCAAGGAAGGAAAGATCTAGCCTTTTCCAAGACATTCCTCCTTTTTTTGTTTCTGTTCAAGCTTCATTTCGTGATACCTGCGAGTTTCCAGCAAGACCGATTCTGCATTCACGCCATACCGGAAGTCGTTCGCATGTGCGGAGAACAGCCGGGTGACGACATACTTGTGATTCTTCAAGAAATCGAGGATCCGGTCGATAGATTTGATAGAGGTTACTGGAGGAACCTTATTCCAGTTGGGATCCCCCCATCCGAGCCACCAGTCTCCAGTTATCATCGTGCCTCTAAATACAATCATCACGTCGGAGGAAGAGTGCTTCGGCGCGTGGATCAAGTACAGCGGCTCGCCCTCGATGTTGGTCTCGTAGACATCGTCGCTGAACACGGTATCGAAATAGGTCTTGAGCTTCGGGGCGAAATCGATGGCCTTCGGGGGCATCTCGACGATGAAACAAGACACTCCGTGGTATAGAACCCACGTGCCGCACATCTGGTCTTCTGCCATGGCGACGATGATGCCCGGCGCCACTTCTCGGATTACCGGTTCCATGTTTTCCATCTTTTTTCCTTGATCCGTATGGAATGACATGCGAATTATGTTTTGATCACGTTAGGACTTTACCCCGGCAAATTTTAATATGGATTGGTAAGATAAGCTTCTGATCTGCAATGGCGGATGATGCCGACGCTACCGCAAGGCTCGGGTTCGTGCGAGCGATCGCCGAGATCTCCAAAGCGATAGCCATCGATATTTACCGGCGGGAATCTCTCGATGAAGCGTTCTACCTCGGCGCCGCGAAGGAAGCCTACGATGAGATGTCCTCCCATCTCAAGAGCGCCATCGATCTGCCTGCTTCTTCCATCGAGCCAGGGATTCGGGCAGAATTCGAGCGCCAGCGGCAATTTTTCGAGGATATGGAGAATGTCTCACTGCCATTCGGCAAGGCTGGCATCGAGTTCCGCGTGGACTCGCTGTCCACCATCCGCCGCGATTCATTCTGGGAAACGGGCATCGCCCCGCAGTGCACGGTTCGCATCGGCGAGAGTTACTACTTGATCGCGTTCGCGGCAGGCCCTGCACGCGCGCGAATCGCCCTTGACGAGAAACAAGCCGGGCCCGCGGCGACGATCATTTTCGCGTCTCCTCATAGCATTTTACTGCTTCCCGGGGACGAGACCATCGGCGGGGCGGCGGGACAAGCGTGCCAGAAGTACCTAGGTGACTTCCGGCGCGTCACTTTTCCTTTCGCCAAGAGCGCCTTCCAAGGCCCTGGTCTCGTGAATATCGATCATGACGAGCCGTTGTCCACCGCCGAAATGAATGTCCTCTTCCATGACACCTCGGTACACGCGGTGGTGAGTAACAACTTGTACACCGGTTTCACGACGATATACATAAGGGGCGAGCAAGAAAAATCGACGGGTCCAATGCGTTTACATTATTGGGCCTTCCAGACCTTGGCCAAGCAATAAAGAAGGCTGGTTTCCATAATGAGCGCGAGCGTGGACGAGAAGCGAATCAAGGAACTGATCCTGGAGCAGTTCCAGCGGCAGCACAAGCTCGGGGAGACGGCGGGCGGGTCGGAGCACTTGGGCTTCACCAGCGTGACCCGGATCGATGTTGGAAAGCCACGCGAAACCAAGATCAACAAGCAACCGGCTATCGAGATGTCGTTCACCGTGGAAACCTACACGGAGACCGAGTTCTTGCACTCCCCCGATGACGACGTTTTCTACACGAAGAAATATGCCGGGACGATCGCCGTGGACGCATCGATGAACGTCCTCCGCTTTAGTTCCGAATAACCGCAAACGTTTAAAACCGCATGCCCCTATGAACCTTGACCCAAGGAAGGAGTCAATCACCATGAAAATGCCGATGTCCACGGTTACGCCGCACTTGCTTGTCGTACTCGTACTTGTCGGTATCCTGGTCATCGCATGATCGGCTCGCGCAATCCCACTCCTTCCTTCCGCGCGGCCACCATGCTGGTCATGCTGCATCGAACATCAAGAACCACGGGACGTGAGGATCATTAACGGAACAGATATCATCGTCAAGTTTCTCAAGGACACGAAAAATACAACGCTCTTTGGCTACCCGGGCGGGCAAATCATGCCGTTCTTTGATCGCATCTATTCCGAGAACGACATCCGCATGATCCTAGTTAGGCACGAGCAATCTGCCGGCCACGCAGCAGATGGCTTCGCCAGGGCATCGGGCAAGCTAGGCGTGTGCGTGACGACCAGCGGGCCAGGAGCGACGAACCTCGTGACTGCCCTGGCAAATGCCTACTATGACAGTAGCCCCGTGCTTGCCTTCTCGGGCCAGGTCTCCACGTGGCTCATCGGGAACGACGCGTTCCAGGAGGCGGATGTCGTGGGGTGTACCATGGCCGTCACCAAGCAAAATTACCAGGTCAAGGACGTGAACATGCTCGGGCGGGTCTTCAAGGAGGCCGCGTACATCGCCACGACGGGTCGTCCAGGCCCCGTCTTCATCGATCTCCCGCGCGACGTCCAAGTCGCAGAAACCAACATAACCGATCCCATTCCCGACAAGGTCGAGCTCGTGTCTTACAATCCCCGCGTCTTCTCAAAGGGTGCATCGCTCCAGATCAAGCGGGCACTCGACCTTCTCTTCAATGCACAATACCCGGTGATCATCGCGGGAGGCGGCGTCGCGCTTGCCAATGCTAGCAAGGAACTGGAGGAATTAGTTAATCTATTACATATTCCCGTTGTGTACACGCTTATGGGCAAGGGCGTGATTAGCGACGACCACCCTTACGTGCTCGGCATGCTCGGCATGCACGGCCGCAAGCGGTCGAACTTCGCGGTCTCCGAAGCAGATGCCATCCTCGCCCTAGGCACGCGGTTCTCAGACCGGATCACCGGGGACCTGTCGCACTTCCCCGGGCAGCCATCTGCGAGGATCATCCACGTCGACATCGACACCGCCGAGATCGGCAAGAACGTGCCGGTCGACGTGCCAATCGTTGCCGACCTCAAGCTGGCGCTGCAAGAGTTCCTTGAGCAGGTCAAGAGGCGCCTCGCCGATCAGAAGAACGGGACGACCCGCTCGTGGTGGTACAAGTACATCAAGGAGCTCAAGGAATCAAGCGGCATTCCCGACGCGAAAAAGCCGGGAAAAACCGGCCGGGTCATACCGGAGAAGGTCATGTTCGAGCTCAACAAGATCCTCGCCATCGACGACATCGTGGTGACCGAGGTCGGCCAGGCCCAGATGTTCGCGGCGCACTACCTCAATATCAAGAAGCCACGTACATGGATCTCGTCCGGCGGGCTGGGCACCATGGGCTTCGGGTTCCCCGCGGGAATCGGCGCCAAGGTCGCCAAGCCAGATTCGGAAGTCTGGATCGTCGCGGGCGATGGCTCGTTCCAGATGAACTTGCACGAGCTCGCGACGGTGAAGAGCAACGACATCAAGGTGAACATCATCGTAATGAACAACCAATACCTCGGCATGGTGCGCCAGTGGCAGGAAATACTCTACGAGAAGCGGTATGCATACACTTGCCTCGGCTGTAAGGACGGCAAGTATTTTCCCGATTTCGTCAAGCTCGCCGGTGCCTACGGACTCCCCGGCATCCGCGTGGAGAAGCCTGAACAAGTGGCCGGCGCGCTCGAGCAAGCCAGGAAGTCTGACCAGACGTGCATCATCGAGATGGCGGTCGAGCCCGAGTCGAACATCTTGCCGATGCTCCATCCCGGCGGCGCGCTGGACATGTTCTACAGCAGGCGAAAGGAGAAAAAATCCATCTACGACTGGTATTGCCGGCTTCCCCGTACCGAATCGGAACAGCACGGTTACAAGGTGGAACGGATCAATAAGCAAGAGGACGACGTCGCCGTGTTTTTCGAGGACGAGTCGTGAGCGAACGAGGTGAACGAACACATGACAAACGAAAACCAGCAAGTATGCATCGGGATGCTCGTCTACGATCACCCGGGCGTCATGATGAAAATCACGGGGATGTTCGCCCGCCGGGGTTTCAACATTAGCAGCATCTCGGTCGGCCATAGCGAGCGACCGGGCTTCTCCCGCATCACGATAATGGCCGAGGGCGACGACGCGACCATCGAACAGATCATAAAGCAGCTCCATAAATTGATCGATATCGTCAAGGTCCAGCATCTCGAGCCGTCGAGAACCACGATGCGAGAATCCGCTCTCGTGAAGGTCTTGGTCAAGGACAACAACATGAGACAAGAAATAATGACGCTCGTCGACATCTACAACGGCAAGGTCATCGACGTCACGTCCAAGACCATGACGCTCGAGATCGTCGGCACGCAGCGGAAAGTAGATTCGTTCATCGAGCTCATATCCGAGATCGCGAACATCAAGGAGATCGCGCGCTCCGGCGTGCTCGCGCTGTACCGGGGCGAGGAATCCATAACGCTCGATTGAGCCCGCCGCTCGATCTTTTTTGCATCCCTTGTTTTCAACTACATTGCACGGGACGGGTAAAAAAAACCCTCGAGACATAGCGTTAAGCCGTTGCACCTTGCTCGTGATTGACTAGCGTTTCCTTCACGTTCATGAAGAGCGGGATGCTCACCAGGAAAAAGACCGGCACGATGATGAAGATCCAGGTGAAGTCGCTCTTGAAGATCCCGCCCAGATAAGTCGTCAAGATCCCCGCAGTCATGGCCCCGATGACTTGGGACACGGTGTTGATAATGTTGTAGATGCCGTTAAATTGCCCCTTTTTCCCCTCGGGAAGCAAGTCATGTGACCACGTGGATGCAGGGACGGTCACGCCGACCATCCCCAGGACGATCAACGTGAAGGCAAGGGCGACAACCAGGATAGACGGCAGCTGTTCGATGCTGCCGGTGTTGGCGATCATGCCGGACTCGATGATGAAGGGCATCATGAAAAATCCGGCGCACGACATGCATATCGTGGGAATCGTGACTTTCTTCCGTCCGATCTTGTCGGTGTACTTTCCTAAAAGGAAGATGAGGACGAGCACAGAGGGCAAGGCGATCCCCAATATGATGATCAAGCCGAAGGTTTCTATGCCAAGGTCGAAGATGATGTTCAGGAGGTATGACAGTATCGCGGACACCCCAGACATGAAGACCAACATCGCAAGGATGAGCTTGAAGAATTCCTTTTGCTTTCTCAACTCCTTGAAGTTGAACGTTCGGCGAAGCTCGCTCGAGAACGAGACTTTCGGTGGAAGATCGGCCGTGCCCTTATTATCCTTCAATAACATGAAACCGAGAACCGCGGCGACCATGATCGCGATCCCGCCAACCGACAGCATGAGCAAGTGCCCCTCGGCCGTGAGCAATCGTGAACACTTGGTCACCGGGTCGCCATCGATGCATCCCGGATCATACGGGTCGGGGATGGAAAAGAATTGGTTCGCGAGCAGCGTCAGCAGCGCGGGCATGAGCATGCCGATCAAGGACATAAGGTTAACGATCGAGTTGACCCTTCCCCTGTATCTCTGCTCGATGAGATCCGGTACTTGAACCCGCTGCGCGGCGTAATACGAATTCGATGCAATGCCGATGACGACAACATCCAGGACGAAGCAGAAGATGTATGCGATAATGGTCTGGCGGAAAATGACATGGGAGAATCCGAACGTGATTATCGCGATGCCCGCGATCAGCCCCCCGAGCAATAAATACGGGCGCCTGCGGCCAAACCTGGAACGCGTGTTGTCGCTCAAGACGCCGAAGACGAACATGAAGACAAGGCCGAAAACTGCCGAGAAGCTCACCATGATCCCGATGAATATCGTGTCCATCCGGAGAACGTGGTCTATATAGGTGTTCAACAATTGCTGTTCCATGTACCCGAATATCTGGGCACCCAAAGCGCAAATGGCGATGACGGCGACAAGTTGCGGCTTGATTCCCATGTTCCCTCGGATATCACGCGATCCATTCACCGGCCCTGATTTTGGCCCGGGGTTGCCGCTCATGTCTTCCATGGTACATCAACCATTTTAATCGCACAAATAGGTTTTTCCCTCGGGTTAAACTGAACGGGATCCCCCGATACATAACCGGACTTGCCGACGGCTCGAGGTTTTTTTCAATAACAAGCACTTTTTTATTGCTCTTCACCGCGTTACCTCGGCGACCTATTATGGCTTCGATCAGGAGAGTAAAATATGGTTCCAAGAGTATTCCCACCCTTGAAGGTGCAGGGTGCATTTAAAGCGGGCATTCGGCTTCCAGGAAAGCCCGTCCCTCGATCCTTTCCTACTCTTGGACGATTTTCATTCGAACAATCCAGATGACTACATTGCTGGTTTTCCGTGGCATCCACATAGAGGCATCGAAACGATCACCTACATGCTTCACGGCCAGGTCGATCATGGCGATAGCATGGGGAACTCGGGCACGATCCATCCCGGCGACGTCCAATGGATGACCGCGGGAAGCGGCATCATCCATCAAGAGATGCCAAAGAGCAACGAGCCGGACAAGCACATGTGGGGCTTCCAGCTCTGGGCGAACCTCCCGCGATCGCACAAGATGATGGAGCCGAGGTACCGGGGCATCTTGCGTACCGAGATTCCCGAGGTTACCTTGGACTCGGGCACGCGCGTCAAGGTCGTCTCCGGGTCCTTCCAAGGTACCAGGGGACCGGTCGCCGACATCATCACGGATCCCGAGTACCTTGACGTGATGATCCCCCCGAAAACGGAATTCAAGCACGTGATCCCTCGAGGGCACACGGCGTTCGCGTACACGATAGATGGGGAAGCATATTTTGACGATACCCGCGATGCGCATAGTTTCGCGATGCGGGGGCGCGGGTGGTGGAACACCGAAAGGGAATGCAAGCTCGGGCAAGAATCGCTCGTGATTTTCGGCGATGGTGACTTTGTCAGCATCATGACCGATATTGAACCAAGTCGTTTCCTCCTCATAGCGGGAAAGCCGATAAAAGAACCCGTGGCATGGTACGGGCCGATCGTCATGAACACGCAGGAAGAACTGAGAATCGCCTTCGAGGAATATCGCAACGGGACTTTTATCAAGCACAAGGGAGCGCGCTGAGATGCTCCGGTTCCTCGGGTGCCGGGAGCAAGAGTTTTTCTCCATCACGCAATTAAAAGGACTCGAGAAAGCAAGTGATCACCATGAAAATCTATCGAGAGCAAGACGCGTCGATGGACGCGATAAAAAAACTCACGATCGCCGTGATCGGCTACGGATCCCAGGGCCAGGCCCAATCGGCCATGATGCGGGACTCGGGCGTGAAGGTCGTGATCGGCGTTCGAAAGGACGGCGAGTCGTGGAACCAGGCAAAGAAGGATGGTTTTGAAGTGTTGACCATAGCCGACGCGGCGAAGAAAGCGGACATCGTGCAAATCTTGATCCCCGACCAGTTGCAAGCGAAGGTCTACAAGGAGGAGATCGCCCCTGCAATGACCAAGGGGAAGGCGCTGTGCTTCTCGCATGGCTTCAACATTTCATACAAGCTCATCGTTCCACCGAAAGACGTTGACGTCTTCATGGTTGCGCCAAAATCGCCAGGCCCGTCCGAGCGACAAACCTATCTCGAGGGCTTCGGCGTGCCAGCTCTCGTTGCTATCCACCAGGACGCGACCGGCACCGCGCTCAAGAAGGCATTAGGCATGGCCAAGGCGATGCACTTCACCATGGCCGGCGTCATCGACCTGAACAGCTTCAAGCCACCCCGCGAAGGCATGTCCCCGTTCGACCTAGAGACGTTCACCGACCTCTTCGGCGAGCAGTCAGTGCTCTGCGGAGGCGTGGCCGAGTTGATCCAGGCTTCCTTCGAGACGATGGTCGAGGCCGGGTATCCTCCCGAGATGGCCTACTTCGAGGCGAGCCACGAGCTAAAACTCATCACGGACCTCATCTACAAGGGCGGCATCGAGGAGATGTATCGCAAGGTTTCCAATACTGCCGAGTACGGCGGCCGAACCCGCGGCAAGCTCGTGATTGATAGAACGGTCGTCAAGCCGGTGATGAAAAAAATGCTGCAAGATTGCGAGAACGGCACTTTCGCGAAGGAATGGATGGGCGAGGCCAACAAGGGCATGCCCTCGCTCAAGAAAATGCGCGAAGCCGAGGGAACCAATCTTCTCCAGAGAACTGGCGACGAACTCCGCAAGCTCTTCGTGAAACCCTCCAAGAAATAGCTTTACTTTTTTATATTTTTCTTTTCTAGCATCATCTCTTGATTCCTCTAACCGAGGCCGTGATATATTTATTCCATAGACGCAAGGTAAAACCATGATCCACAAGGAAGACATTGACGCCGCGAAGCAGCGGATGGAAGCATGGTGGAACCACGAGTCGACCGATCGCCCGCTCCTCGCCTATACATGCCCGAAACCGAACGTGGTGCCAAAAGCATCTTATGATCACTGGTACCTGGCAAAACACCACGATGACATCGAGGGTGCCATCGAAAATTTTGAAAAAAGCCATATCGGCACGGAATTCGGATGCGAGCGGTTCCCAGTGTTCAATCCAAACTATGGTGCCGGTGTTTTCGCATGCGTTTTCGGCGCGGATTCCGTCTTCAAGTCTGACACGGTCTGGTTTTTCAAGCCGACATCGCTCGACGACATCGTGCCCTTGCTCGAGGGCGCCGAGTTCAACATGAATAATCCATGGTATGCACGTCTCGTGCGCATCACGGAATACGCGGCAAAGCACGCAAAGGATCAATACGCGGTCGCGACCACCGACTATGGTGGGCTTCTCGACATCCTCGCTTCCTTCCTTTCCCCGAAGGACATCTTTTACGCGATGAAGAACAAGCCGGAGATCATCGACTCTTGCCGAGCCATCTTGCTCGAGAAATCGTTCAAGCTGTTTGACAAGCTCGTTTCCATAACGCTCGAGCACTGCCATTGTACGAGCGCGTGGATGGGCTTGTGGGACCGGAAGCGTTGGTACCCGCTGCAGTGCGATTTCTCCTACATGCTCTCGCCCAAGTGGTTCAAGCGTTTTGTCCTCCCCGATCTCGTTGCTCAATGCAAGCACCTCGATCACGCCATCTACCACCTCGATGGCGTGAACCAGCTACCCTATCTCGATGACCTGCTAGCAATACCCGAGCTCACCGGGATACAATGGGTTCCTGGCGCCGGCAAGCCCCCGATGGCCGACGACACGTGGCTTCCGGTCTATAAAAAGATCCAGGCCGCGGGAAAAAACATCGTTATGGATGCCGCGCCGGAGGATATTATGAAGGTCTACCGTAACCTCGACCCGAAGGGGCTCTACTTGAGCACGCACTTTCCCGGCAAGATCTGGGCGGAATTCTTCCTCCCGAAATGGCTCGGCGGGAAAGAGGGCGTGGATGACGAGGACGTATGAAACGGACGTTTACTGGAGATGCTCTACCTTTTTTACTATGCAAAGCCAATGGAACGTGCTGCCTTTGTTATTGATATGAGGTCGATCAACCGTGAACTCGGATAGGATCAAGCAAGGCTTGGAAACCGTCCCCCATCGATCGCTGTTGCGGGCAACGGGCTTGAAGGATGCAGATTTTGGTGACAAGCCCTGGGTGGGCGTCGCGAACTCGTATAATAACATCATCCCCGGCCATGTTCATCTCAAAAAAATCGCTGAAAAGGTGAGCCAGGGTATTAAAGACGCGGGAGGCGTGCCGTTCGAGTGGGGCGTTCCCGGCATCTGCGATGGCATCGCGATGGGCAAGGGGCGCGGCATGTTCTACTCGCTGCCATCTCGCGAACATGTCGCCGACAACGTGGAACTCATGATCGGCGCCCACAGCATCGACGCGTGGGTGGGCATCACGAACTGCGACAAGATCACCCCTGGCATGCTCATGGCGTCGGGACGGCTCAACCTGCCTTGCATCATCGTTACGGGTGGCCCGATGAAGGCGGGCGTGCTCGATGGCAAGAAGATAGACCTCATCAGCTGCTTCGAGGCTGTCGGTGCCTACAAGGCTGGAAAACTCCCGGAAACAGAACTAGCGCGCATTGAGAAGTGCGCTTGCCCCGGCGAGGGATCCTGCGCTGGCCTGTTCACGGCCAACACCATGTCGTGCATGACGGAGGTTCTCGGCTTGTCGCTAACCGGTTGCGCGACCATGCTCGCAAGCGACCCGAAGAAGCTCGAACTCGCCTACCAGAGCGGCAAGCGTATCGTCGATCTGGCACGCAAGGGAGTCAGGCCAAGGGACATCGTCACATTGGAATCATTCGAGAACGCGATCACGGTCGACATGTGCATCGGCGGCTCGACGAACACGGTGCTCCATCTCCCCGCCATCGCCAAGGAATATGACATAACCCTCGACCTCGACCTCTTTGATAAAATAAGCAGAAAAACCCCGAATCTCACGAAAATACGTCCTTCTGGACCACACATGCTCCAGGATCTCGACGCGGCGGGTGGTATCCCTGCAATAATGAATCGCATTGTCAAATTCCTCCATGGCGACCAACAGACCGTCAACGGCAAGTCTATCGCCGAGATCGCAGCGGCTGGAAAGGTCAAGGATGACACAATCATCAAACCTCTTGAAAAGCCCTATTCGAGGGAGGGCGGCATTGCCATCATGCGCGGGAACATCTGCCCGGGTGGCGCGGTGATCAAGAGCGCTGGCGTGTCCGAAAAAATGATGAAATTTTCGGGCACGGCGAGGGTGTTCAATTCCGAGGACGAGTCTATGCAAGCGATCCTCGACGGCAAGGTGAAGGCCGGGGATTGTGTCGTCATACGGCTAATGGGCCCGAAGGGCGCGCCTGGCATGCCCGAGATGCTTTCCCCGACGAGCGCCATCGCCGGCATGGGCCTCGCCGATTCGGTCGCCCTCGTCACGGACGGGCGCTTTTCCGGGGGCACACGAGGTGGCTGCTTCGGCCACGTGGCACCGGAAGGCTGGGATCGCGGCCCGATCCTCGCGGTGAACGATGGCGACATCATCGACATCGACATCGCTGCACGGGCAATCAACGTGCGGTTGACCCAGAAAGAGATCGAGGAACGGATAAAAAACTTCAAGCTACCTTCAAGGACGCTATCCGGCTTCTTGAAAAAATATGTTGACACGTTAGAATAGGCAAGCAAGTAAAACGTGCTAATCCATCCATTCCAACCATTTTTTCTCCGCAAGGAACATCTCGTCGACGAGCTGGCGGATCTCCTCGGGCGAGCACACGGCGGCAGTGAGCGGATCGAGCAACACGGCCTGGTAGATCTTCTCCTTGTCCTTGGCAAGCGCGCCCTCGACCGTGGCCTTGTGTACCATGATGTTCGACGTGCAGAGGGCAGCGCACGCGGTCGGCAGCTCGATGGCACCCTGGGGGTGCAGCCCGTGGTAGTCGGCGAACATGGGCACCTCGACGCAGCACCCCGCGGGGAGATTCGTGATCAACGCGCCCTTCTCGTTCATGACGTTCCCGTTGAAACGGAACGGCACGTTCGTTTCCATGGCGTTGATGATGTGGCTCGCGTATTCCTCCGATGGGGTGGCCTTGAACGGCATGGATCTCGGCTTGAGCTTGAGCGCTTTCTCGACCGAGCCCGTGTTGGCCCCGAAAAACTGCAAATCCCAGCCATGCGCGAGGTTGTTGAAGCCGTTCGTGTCGCCCTTGTACTTTTCGATGAGATCCTTCCGCTTCCGGTAGTACGGGACGTATTCGGACAGGTGGCCGCTCGACTCGGTCATGTAATAACCGACCGCCTTCATCATGTCCCAGCGGACCTTCTCGTCGTTTGCGATCTCCGGCTCGTCCTTGTAATGCCCCAGGATGATCGGGTAAGCATCTTGCCACCTGGCATCCGGTACCGTCCGGTCCTTGAACCAGAGCTCGGTAAACCATGCCATGTGGTTAATCCCGGCGCAAAGGAACGAGCACTCGGCCTCGCTCGCGCCGATATACGTGGCGTACAGTTGCTTGAACGTGCCTTGCCATGCACGTGATGATGTCCTTGAGCACGGGAAATGTGCGGAGGGCCCGGAATACGGCACCCGCACTGGTCGTGTCGCCGATGCATTGATCGACGCCATACTTCATGGGGATGTCGATGTCGAGTTTTAATGCATCGGGGCCGCCGACCATAATCGCATCGATCACGTACCTTGCGCCAGTGATCGCGACACGCAAGTCGGTCGTGGCCTCTAACCGCACGTTCGACAGCTTGTCAGCGTGGTCTGCCTTGTAAAGTTCCATTTCCTCGAGCATTTTATCGAGGCGGGGCCGGTTTATGTCATGCAAGGCAATGGTCGTGTCCTTTCGTAATGAAGGAAACGAGAGTATGTCCGTGAGCAAGTTCTTGCAAAAGATCCTGCTCCCCGCGCCGACAAAGGTGATCTTCATGGATCAAGCATCACCTGGCTTGCCCAGGATGGCATCGAGCAACGTGTTGAATATAGCCTCCGCCCCCTCGAAAAAGTTTTTCTTGTCAGTGAGATCGAGCTCGTGGAACGGGATATTGCCGTGGGAAGCGAGCCACGACTTCACGAGCGCTCGAGTCTTCTCTGGCTTGGCCATGATGGTCGGGTCGGGATGAGATCCGACCAGGATCTCCGGCGGGGCGGGATGGTACATGGATCGGACTTCATCGATGAACGGGTCGAGGAACAAGAGTGATCTCCCCGTGATATCTGTCAAGTCGAAGGTATAGATGAACCCGTCGGCCCTCGCGTACATAGGCTTCCTCAAGTAGTCGAACTGGGGATCCACCGAGAGGACCCACGCGGCGACCACGTGTTTCTGGGCTTTCCATTCGATTTCTCGTTCATAGATTACCACGGGTTGTAAATCTGGCAAATCGGCGTCGGTTTTTCCCCATGCTCGACCTAATGGACCCTGACCTGTATGCCTGGCTCCAAAAATAACTATTTTCTTTTTCATCACAGACATCTCTTCGGCAAGTATGGTGGTCCGTCTTGAACTCTATTTCCTTTCTGGTTCCAAGAGCCAGTGGTAGCTCCGCTTGTCCGCGCCGCCCGTGACGACCCTTTTCCCGTCCGGGGAGATGGCGATCGCGTTGATCGCCCCCGTGTGCACCTCGACCGTCCGGAGTACCTTGGCCGATCCGACGTCCCAGACACGGGCGACCGTGTCTTCACCCCCGCTCACGAGACGCTTGCCATCATTGTTGAAGGCGAGAGCGAGCACGCCGCCGCGATGCCCTTTCAAGGTGCTCACGGCCATGTCCTTCTCGGGATCCCAGATCTTGATGCTGCCGTCACCCGACCCGCTGGCAAGTAGCGAGCAGTCGTGCGAGAAGGCCAGGGATAGTACCGGCTTCTCGTGACCGGTGAAGCTCCTCAACAAATCCCCGGTCTCGGCCTTCCACACCTTCACGTCACCGTCGCGACCGCCCGTCGCGGCGAGCTTGCCAGTGGGATCGAACGCGACCGCGTCGATGGCGCCCTCATGGCCCGCCAGCGTGAGGGCGATCTTGCCCGCCTTCAAGTCGTAGATCTCGGCGTTCTTGTCATAGCCCCCGAGTATCAGCCGCGAGCCGGCCGGGTTCACCGCCACGGACAAGATCGCCGCCTGCGATGTCTTGACCTGGCTCGTGAAGCGCCCCTTGGGATCTTGAAGGGCGACCCGCGTGAAGCGCATGACCGTGCCGCTCATGCAAGTCGCGAAACCATTGCCGTCGCGCTCCGCGAGCACCGTGATCGCCTTGCCCGTCCGTTCACCGAGGATCATTCTCCTTTCCCTGGCGTTGGTCGTCTGGCGCGCGATGATCTCGTTCCTCGCGGTGCCGACGAAGAATTCCTTCCCGTCCTTCGAGAACATGGCCGAAAGGACGGGTGCCTTATAAGAGCAAGTGATGTTCAGCATGTCGACGGGCTCGACGGGGGGCTTGGCTGGTCTCGAGACCTCCGGTCCTGGTGGCAAGGGCGACGCCCGAGCCGGCACGCTGGACGCCTCTTGCACTTGCAGTGCCGCGGCTCTTGCACCTGGCGCCGGGCCAATCGTTTGCTCCGCGTGCAATGGCACTTGTTGCTGCACCGGCAGTGCAGCCCCAGCACTTGGCGTCGGGCCAGTCGCTTGCTCCGCGTGCAATGGTCGTGGTTGCTGTGATGGTTCCGTGGTTTTCCCGTTCCCATCAGCGCCCGGTACCCGTGCACCTAGCGCAATTTGTGTTGTCACGGGCTTCCCGCAATAGATGCAAAACTTGAGAATTGGTTGCTTGGCCAGATCTCTCCCGCAGTGCGGGCACGGCTGCGGTACAGGCAGCGGGGTAGCCTCCGCGGCAGCTTGTCGCGTGGGGAGGTTCGTCCCGCAGCTGAAACAAAAACGGGCATTCACAATCTTCGAGTTATCCTTGCCACACCGGGGGCAGATCGGGTCGCGCTGTTGCACGGCATCTACAGCGCGTGCGACCGCTGAAGTTATATCCAGGACACCCTGCCGCCCGAGGAGGATGGTTCCACAACTAAAACAAAAACGAGCATTTTTTATTTTCGAGTTATCCTTGCCACACCGGGGGCATATCGGATCGCGTTCCTGGCCAGACGGTGCCGTGCTCGTGACCGCGGGAGCCTCGTGGAGCGTTTTTTCCGGGGCTGTGCTCGCTGCGACCGGCTTCTGGTCAAACCGCAGTTCCGCTTCCTCCTTCTTGGTTACGTCTGGTAATGGATTCGTCTCCCCGCAGAAATGGCAAGTTACTTGGTCAAGCTGCAACGCTATGCCGCATTCCCGGCATTGCCGCTTTCCGTCATCTTTCTTTTCGCTCGTCTTCGTTCACCCCTACCATGAGATGGTGCCTCTTGGCAGCGGTACATCGGCTGCCCAGAGCACCATTAGGATCATAAAAACAACGATGAGGCCGATCAGCGTGATGCTCGTGAAGAGCCGCCATTTCATAGAGATCGTCCCACGTTTTTCGTAGAAATACACCATCCCCGACAAGATCGCGCCGAAGATGATGATTACCAGCAGCGTCATTAACAGCGTGACATTCGTGAAGCCCAGTAGTATTGCAGCGACCGTAGCATAGATCACCGCATAGTAAATTAAGTTGAGCAAGAACCTCCCGGTCGGGCTGCGATCCTTGCGTTCGAGAACCACGCGGAAGAGCAAGAAGAACACGAGCCCGCCGAAAAGGAAGTGCACGTATTTCGGGACAGGTGCATAATAATAAGATGTTGTTAATGTAAGCACGCCACAAGCGATGCTGAACGCCGTCCAGTAAACTATTTTGAGCAATCCCCCTTTCTTGAACGGTTGGAGCGGGATGTAGAGGAGCACGATGCCGATCACGGACGAGAGCACGAAAGAAACGAAGTGAATGCTTCCCGGGATCGATTGCAGACCCTGGAAGGCCAGCACCCCGAGCCAGCAGCAGATGCCGATGTCAGTCGTGCGGAGGAGAACCCGGGCAGCCTTGCCAGGTATCGCCTTGGCGCCTTTCGCGTCGCCGCGGAGGAAGAGCTCGAAGAGCAAGATCGACCCGAGCACCAGCCACGCGTCGATCAAGGGTTGGTTGACCCAGAGGAAGTTGGGCCACGTGCTGATGATGAGGTACATGCACACGATGAGCGCGCGGTAAGCGAGCCTAGACCGCGCGCCGTAGGTCTTCGTTTGGAAGTCCTTCAAGAAACCCACTGCCGCGGCAGCCTCGAGGTCGAGGCTGATCGCTATGATCGGCATCAGCGCGGGCGTGGAACCGAAGAGCCAGACAGCTCCGCTCGTCAATGCCACCGAAAACAAGATCCAACAAATTTCAGTCATAATCGTCGCCACTCGCTTCCCGAAGTAGTTCAGCCCGGCCCGGTCCAGCAGCGACAAGATGAACGCACCGAAACTGATGGCCAGGGATTGCGCTATCGTGCCGAAGCCCGCCTCGCTGACGAAGGCTTGCAAGGCGAGGAACACGGATGCATAGATCCCCAATCCAATTATTCCCCTCGCGATCTTCCTGAACTTCTCGAGTGCCTTGGCGCGCGAGGGCGAGAATGCCTTCAACATGGCGAAGATCGCGAAGAGCGAGTATTGCTGGAGCATGATAAAGGCGGCGATGGTGGACATGCATGGCCCGCGCGAGCCGCCGGCGACGGCCGACACGAGCACGAAACTCGTCACCGTCAACGGCAGCCATCCGAGGACAACGAGGAACTGCGCGAAGCCTGGCTTCATGCATTTGATCCCGTATGACTCGATAAGTGCGAGCACGAACAAGCACGCGAACGCGAAGGCTAAGCCGCCGGTCACGCCAAGCCGGAGCGACATCCCGGCATAGGCGATGCACGCGATCTCGATGTAGAGAAGGGCGGCCACCGGCCCGAATGCTCGGCGTTCTATCTTCCGTTTCAAGAGCCTGTCCCGGATGACGTGGAACGGGTAAATGGCGAGCATGGTTTCAAGGAACGCGAGGATGGTGGACGAGAGCAAGGTAATACCTTCGAGGCCGAGCGGGAAGAGCCCGACCCAGCTGATGGCAAATGCGATTATGAACGGAAGGAACGACATCAAATTAAGGCTATACCCGATGCGGGGCTTGAGGCTCTTGATCCCGTGCACGTCAATGAGAGTCAAGAGGAATAACACGCCGAGGGCAATGAGCACGCTGCCTCTCGTGTCGAGGACAAGCGTCGTAGATGCATACGCGATGAAGGAGAGCTCGAGATAGATCAGGAGGGCGAGGATCATGAAGGCGGATTTATCAAAGGGCCTTGCCAACAACCGATGGCGGATCACGTGGAGCACGTAGAACACGAGGATCGTCTCGACAAGCGCGAGGCCAAGGATCGAAACAAGGCCGACGGGGCCTATCACGGGCAAGTTCTTGGTCCAGGTGAGCAGCAAGGCCAGCATAAACGGCACGTACGATGCCATGTTGAGGCCCCAGGTAATCCTCGGTCTGATGCACTTTATACCGTGGAACTCAACGAGCGAGATCACGAACAAGCATCCGAGCCCGAGGAGCACGCTCTCGCCAATACCAAGTACCAGCACCGACCCGGCATATGCCATAAACGAGACTTCGATGTACACGGACAGTACAAGCACCGAGAACGATCGCCTGCACACCGTCCGCTTCATCATGCCGTGGAGCACGAAATGGAACGGGACGAATGCAAGCAAGGTCTCGGCGATAGCGAGTCCGGTGATGGACACCAGGCCGACAGGGCCAGGGAATGACAATAATCGCGTCCATGAAAGCGACAAGAAGACCTGAAATGCCACGTATATGATAAGCTGGTAGATCAGGTAAGCCCGCCCCGGTAGCTTCTTAATAAAAAGCAAGTTGAGCAAGACCAGGAACAAGAACGTGAGGGTCAAGTACAACAGCCACGATGCAAACCCGGTTGGATCCACGGCTAACAACGGCTCGAAGGCGACCCATCTCGAAGCGAAGGACGCGCCACTCGCGAGTATCCCGTTGTATAACGCCTTCTTCACGTTGCTGGCGAACGCCTCCCGTGCGGGGAACGCGAGCTGCCAGAGGTGCATCGTGAGGACGTTCAGCGCACAGAGCGACAGTACAAACAGGGACGGGTCCGCGTGGTTGAGGTACAAGTAGATTGCAATAAAGTTGAAAGCCAACGCATAGGAAAGGAGCATCAGCGCGAAACGGGCCCTCGCGACCATGATCTTAAACATACCCATGTCCAGCCAGGCAAGCTGGACGAACATCGATGTCAAGAAAACCGTCATCTTCGCAAGAATGGTCGCGAATTCCAGCGGGAGCGGCGTGCTGATTGCCGGGATAGGAAACAAGACCATGATGCTCGCGGCGATCGACATGTGCAACACGGTACTGGTGGCCGTCATGAACGCGGCCACGCGCGGGGATTTCCCCGCGATGCCCTTGCGAATCGCGAAGGATTGGCTGCAGATCAAGAGGAATGGCAACACGAGCGTGATGACGACGGGTACTACTAGCAGCATCGAGATGGCCACGGAGATCTGGACGGAATTGGCAAGGAAAATTGCGAGGTTGAGCCGGGGGAGCAAGGTGGTCAGCTTTGGCATGTTAACTCCTTGCAGCTTGGCTCCCGCGTTGGCCATGACCTGGAAAAGGGCCAAGTAACACGTGCTGAAGAGAAAGATCGCAACGAAAACTTGGCCGGGAAGCAGTGCCACGAACAATTGCTCGGCGAGGAATGTTGGCGGGAGAGGTATGAATGCTGCCTTTACCTGTACGGGGAAATCCTTGTAGAAGAAGAATCCGACTATTAACGAGAACACGAAGCCTACGATCATGGGGGGAGCTTGCCACGCCGAAACGACGAGCGTGGATGCTGACAGCGCGCTTCCGATGCCCAAGATCGACCACGGGATGCGCTTGTCGACGTGGAAGACCATCTTGTATTGGTTCATCGTGTAGAACGACCCGCCGAAAACTGTAATGGCGGCGAAGGTGGCTAAAAGCAACAACCTGGGTACCAGCGCTAGCGTGTTGAATGCGAGTAAGGACAGATTCACCATGAGGGTGATCGCGATCACGGCGCGGGTCTTGACCTGGTCCACGTTCAAGAACCGGGAGGAGAACAAACCGAACGCGAGGGCAATGAAAGCGATGTTCACGGAGATGAACGCGTGCCGGGTTACCTCGTATATGGTGACAAATACGATCGACCACATCCCTACCAGCAAGGATCCGTAGGACGCCACGAGCACGTGCCGCCTCGCCGGACTCTTTGGAATCGCGGAATAGAGCATCCCGAGAACACTCGTCACGATCAGCTCGATCGAGATGATAAAACCGATAACAATGCCGATTTCCATCAACAACAAGTGCAAGAACAGGACGTTCGACCCCGAGAGGAATGCCCATGCCACCGCCATCGCCCGCCACGCCCGCCACTTGTAGAGCAGCGGGAGCAGCAGGCCAGTGCCGATGACGAGGAAGCTCAGCGTGGCAAGGATGATGTTACCGGCGAAGATCGATTGCACGACCCAGTCGATCATGAGCAAGCTCTCGCCCCAGATAACGAGCATGGCCGGATAGAAGTATCTCTGGATCTTATATCGGACGATGGGCAAGTACATGGCCGAAACTATGATGATCGTGATGATGATGGAGCCTGGCATATCCACAATGGAGAATACGTTTAACCCTTTGACGACATCGACGCCCTGAACTGCTTCGAAGACGAGCTGGAAGTTCACGATAGGGAATGCGAGCCAAAGCCACCAGCCGGCCTTCCACACTTCCTTCGTCAAGTTCCACCTGAACACGCCAATCGACAAGAAACACAGGAAGAAGCCAAGGTCGACGCAAAGGAGCGCGAGGATCGGCTGGCCGATAGGCACCACGGCATAATACGTGAAGAGTAGGAAAACGAAAGCGGGGAAAAAGACGTTAAAAGCCGCGAGCATCGGGGCGAGCGCGCTTTTCCGGTACTTGAGCATGAACGGTTTGAAGAACTTGATGATGATGAATGCCACGGCGTTGTACGTGGCCAAGAAGCTCATGGTGACGTTCACGTCGTCGAGGCCCGGTTTGTTGAACAACAAGGAACACGCGCCAGTTACAAGGTAAATGGCAACGGTCAAGGCCAAGGTCTTGAGCATGACGAATTGCTTCGCGGATCCTGCCTTGTTGAAGTATACAGCCATTAATGACAGGTACACGATGAGCGTGATATTCGCTGAATGGAAGATCGAAGTGGGCGTGAATGCAACGAGTAACTGGAACACGAGCAAGCTGCCGAGCACGGACGCGACGCTACCTTCGACAATACTCTTCTTGTTCACGGTCGTGGCGATTGCATAGACGATCGCGGTGAAAAAGCACGCGGTGTACTCGATCAGATGGATTTGCAACAAGTTGGACGGAATGACACTAGTGAAAGTAGATCCGTGGAACCAAATAATTACTGTAAACAGCACGATGGACAACATCGCGGTCCTGATCCAGCGGATCTTCTCGTTCGTGCTTCCTACCTTAGCGGTGACCCCTGCTGCCACGATTGCACAGGCAATACCGCCTCCCGTCGGTAGGAACGCGAGGGCAAGCACGAGCACCAGGGCCCCCACCATCAAGCTCGAGAACCGCGATCCACAATGGTCCATAATGGATGCGAACAGCAAGCCATAACTTGCTATGGTCGATAACAGCAAGATATACAGCAACGAGCTCGTCGTCGCGGCCGGTGGCAGCGCCCAGAGGCGCGCGCGCTCGAGCAAGAAGGCAAGGCTCGCTGCGAGAAATGCATACTTCACGGCCGTGCCGGTTGCCCGTTCGCGCAGGCTCGCCTTCATCCCTGCATTTCTCAGGAAAAACCGCGTGGCGGGCGCAGTGCAAGCGAGGAGCATCACGAATAGGGTGCCAAAGCCAAGGAGAGTACCTGTGGCGAGAATGCCCGTGATGTACAAGCATCCGAAGACATCTAGCAGCATCCAGCAACCCGCGCTGAACACTCTTTCGATGGTATGAAGCTTGATGCTCGGCACGGCGAGCATTGGTATGGATGAAAGGATCAGGGCAAACAAAGAGAAAAACAACGCGTACCAGGATGCTCCGAGGAACCCCAGGTTTACCGGGAATGCGAAGGCGGGATATACCAGCTGTACGAGTTGTGTGAGGAGCAAGGACGAGAAAATGACGAATGCAAAGTACACGATCCTCGTCGTGGTGGTTATTGCGTGCGTGGATATCAATTTATGACCTTTAATGATGGCGACCGTGATGAAATTCATGGCAATGAACGACGTGAAGGAAAGGGAGATTGTGGCTGGTAACGTCGCGGCGGTCGCGACGGTGGCGACCCTGTTATAGAGCGTGGCGGCGCCGAACACGCTGATACCGGCCATGGACACGACCGTGCCCCACTTGAACGGCTTGATGTACGATGGTTTCACCTTGAACCTGGTCAGTGCTCCATTGAATGCGAAAAAGACCTGGAGTGCCAGCAAGAGCGTGTAGAAGAGGTCGGCAAACACGTTGAAGGTCAAATGGAAGCGAATCTCCAGGTCTGCCATGACCGCGGTAGGCAAGGCGAGCAGCAGCACCGTGATGAGCATGCTGTTGGCAAAGGCGATGCGGGAGAACATGCCCCAGGACTTCAATGATCCCAAGGTGAAGTAGAGGGGGATGAACGTAAATAGAGCGGAAGCAAGAATCGGAACCAGATAAACGTAAGGCGTCTCCCATGTCGCAACGAGCAATCCCTTGAAGATCATGACGGATGTGAAGTAGAGAGCGCTGATGTCGAGCACAGTCGGTACCTTCCACTTGAAAAAATCCGTCCTCATGAAAAGGGTGCATATACCCGCGGTTACCATAACTGCCATGTAGGACGCCAGCATCGGGTCGAGCCTTGCCACGATGTACCAGGCCAGCTGCATCGCGAGCATCTGGCATACAAGCATGGGCCTCGCACACCGCAGATATTTGTCGTGCACTGCAACTGTAACTTTACCCAAGCGCACACCCCACTTGATGTAATACCCCATCGTGATGGTCAAGGCGATGGTTGCTGCCAGGATCGGCGAGAACGCGGGCAGGTTGTAGATGATCAGTGCCGGTATCGCGGCGATGAAGACGACACTCGCGCGGTATGCCGTGGCGACCACATCCCTTTGGAAATAGATGCCGAACGAACTGTTGGCGGCCACGAATAACATAAACGTTCCGGCCCACCACATAACCGTCCAACCTAATAAATTAACTGGATCTTGAGTAACGAGGTGATGGCCATCGAGCATAAACAAAGCGGTAACAGCGGCGGCTATCCACGCAAATACAATGCTGAATGCGATCTTCATCCCCCAGCTCGTGCGGCCGTGGCCACGCGTCCAGTATAAGCGATAAAAAGTCAAGAGCACGACGATGCCGGAGAGAAGGATGGCTATGAAGGTACCTGCAGTAATAAATCCCACGATCGAAGTTATCTCCGCGATCTGAATGTACGAGTCAAGGAAGATCTCGTATAAGGAATAAGCGACAATGGCGAAGCTGCCAAATGCCATCACATCTTGCAATCCCGAAATCCTGTGCTTCTTGAAATATTTCACTCCACAATAACATTCAATCGTCGTGTATAGACCCACGATAAACACCGTGGCCTGGACGATGATTGGAATGTCGATGAAGGTCAAGCTCGGCAGTATCCCGAACGAGATCGACGCGAGCAAGCAGATCGTATTTGCCAGGTGGGACAGCGAGTACCACCCGCCCTCGGCGAGCTTGGCCTTTCGCTCGCCAAGCACCATGGCATACACTACCGCGACAGTAATCGGCGTGGCAAGGGGAATGCCCGGGACGAATCCCATGATGAACGAGGTGGCGATCAAGACCGCCGTGGCACCAATGCTCGCCTTGTTGAGCCGGGTCACGACACCGTCCATGATGTGCTCGCTTCCCGAAAGCACGTTGATTTGCTTGTTGAAATAGATGGCAACGTACGCTTCTGCCTTCACGAAGAGCACGCCGGCGATGACCAGGCCATAAATGAAGAGCATATACCACGGGAAATAATCGAGGAGACCCGGCGCGACGATGAGCGGGTAGAAGATGATGATAAACATGAAGCTGGCGCACGCCGCGATCATGACATGGGCGAATTGCTTCTTGAACGTGGCGAAATGGACGGTGACCTCGTTACCCGCGAGGAGCCCCCCTTGGAGCAGCTTGCGCGTGCCCGCCGTGATCTTGATCCCGGCGATCCAGAATGCCATGTTGATGGGAATGCCGATGCCGCCCCAGAGCAGCGGGTTCGACATGTAGAACGAGAGCATCGCGAATTGGAACGCGAGGTGGAAGAAAACGACGACGTTGTGGAAGTTCTTCGCAGCCCCCTCGAACGTGGGAGCGTGCTTGAATGCCTTTTTCACGGGGTCGACATGATCGATGGGCTTCCAGCGATAGTACAACCAGGTGAAGCTGTACACGACGCCCAGGGCGATTATCGGGAGTGGTTTGAAGAGCTGCTGCTCCACGGTGAAGACGAGGATGACGAAGGCCGAGACGAGGGCCACCATGGAGAAGAAGAAGGGCGCGTGGACGCGAAAGTTCGCGTTGGACGCGTCGTTGTTCAAGATAGGTTCCTCGAGGTACTTGTCGAACATCTTGTACACGACGAAAAAGGACGCGAGGGTAACGATTGTCGTGAAATTTATCGCAAAATACGTGTTCCTCGAGAGATAGTTGGATAAAAAGAAGGAAACGAACGCGACCGTCGCTGGAATTATCAAGAGATAGAACAAGAACCACCAGGTTTTCCACGCCCGATTGGTGATCTTCTCGAGGTTTCGATCTTGAGCGGTTCTCGCGTTCAATCTCACTCCCCCGTGCGTATTAGGATAGAAGAACAGATATTAGACTGACTATAAAAATCTCTCAGTGAGACTCGCCCGCTTCTCGACGCTTGATACTCGGAAGCATCGTGGGCCGCGCCGGTTATGAGGGAACGCACGTTTTTTTAATACATGAGACGATGAGGATGCATGGCAGCGATAATTCGACTCTCGGACATGGCGGGCATCGTGCTCGCCAGGGGGCATTCCGCGGCCCAAGAATACGCGGCTGGGCAGCTCGGTCAATACATCGGGAGCGCGACCGGCATGACCTTGAAGATCATCGTCGAGGACGTGGCCATCCCCGATTTTTGCTTCTTAATCGGCGATCACCCCGCCATCAAGAAGATCGCGCCCGAGATCGACGTGGCATCGCTCGGGGATGACGGGTACTGGATCCATGCCAAGGCGGGTCGCGTGATCATCGCGGGTTCGAAGATCCGCGGCGCGATCTACGGGGTCTACGCGTTCCTCGAGCAATGCCTCGGGATCAAGTTCCTCGCGCCCGAGGTCGTCCACGTCCCCAAGGGCGATCCCGAGCTCGAGATCCCCGAGTTCTCCCGAAAAGAGATGCCCGCCTTCGCGTACCGGGCAATCACCTACCTAGAAGCGATGGATCCCGACTTTTGCCCGACGCAGAAGATAAACTTGAGCCCCTTCGCGGAGCCCGAGAAGGGCGGGAGTTATAAATTCTCGACGGGCAAGATGACGCACACGTTCTACACGCTGGTACCCCCCGACAAGTATTACAAGGAGCACCCCGATTATTTCTCGCTTGTCAACGGCGAGCGTGTCCAGGCACTCGGCCAGCTGTGCCTCACCAACCCGGAAGTGATTCGGATCGCCAGCGAGACGGTCATCAAGTGGTTCGAGGAGGAGCCGGACCTCATGACGGTCGGCATCGTGCAAAACGACTGGACCGGCTATTGCGAGTGCGAGAACTGCCGGAAGGTGGACCGCGGGAACCCCGCGCGGACGCTGCTCCAATTCTGCACGCACATTGCCAACGTGGTGAGGGACCGGTTCCCTGGCAAGTTCATCCACACGATCGCCTACACCTACACGGAGAACTGCCCGGATGACTGGAAAGAAAAGTTGCCCGATAACATGATCGTCGTCGTTTGCAACATGTACCCCTACCGGTCCAACAAGCCGATCGACGGGGATCCCATGAACGCGAAATACTACAAGAATCTAGTGGGATGGCTCAAGATTTCTCGGCACGTGTTTGTATGGCACTATTTCGTTGATTTTTCGCATTATTTGGCCCCGTACCCGATATGGAAGACCATCGCGACCGACCTCAAGAAATACCGTGCGCTTGGCGTGGAGGGTGTATTGCTACAAGCCGGCATCGGCTTGGGTTTACATCAGGAATTCCAGGAGTTGAAGTCCTGGGTGTTCCACAAGCTGCTCTGGAATCCAGACCTTGAGATGAACGTACTCGTCCATGAATTCGTCACGGCCTATTACGGGAAGGCCGCGCCGCTCGTGCAGAAGTTCATCGATTCTCTCATGTCCATCGAGGATCACCCCGACGTGAGCCTGCACTTGTACGTCGGCCTGGAGGGGAACCACGTCAAGAAAGACTGGGTGATCCAATGCCAGGGCTGGCTCGAGCAAGCGATCGACGTTGCCAAGGACGACCCCGCCACGCTCGAGCGCGTCGAAAAGGCCTTGCTCGGCCTCGACTACGCCTACCTCTACCAGCCGGTAGATTTCGAGGTATTGCTCGGCAAGATCCGTCCCGTCGATCTCGCGCGCCGCAAGCAGGTGCTCGCCCGGTTCGTGGCGACTGCGGACAAGTACAAGGTCCGGTCGCACGGCGAGCAAGTCCCCATCTCCGCGTTCATCGAGCGGCAGACCTTCATCTGCCAGGAGCATAACGTGCTCGCGCTGGCCGAACTGGCACCCCTCGTGTACAAGATGATGCTGTCGATGCTCGACAAGGTCAAGGAAACGATGGATGAAAAGCACCATTTCAGGGAAAATGACTACATCCTCTCGGCTCTCAAAAGGGGTTTCAACCCGCTCGAGCTCGGGGGCTGGATGGCAACCAAGCGTATTGCGATATACAAGCCTGACCTGCCCGACAACTGGCACCGCTGGCTCGATCTCGAGACGACCAGCAAGCTGCTCGATCCCCCGCTGCCGAACGTGCGGCGTAACCAGCTGCCCGCCTTGGTGCTTAGCATGATCAAGGGCCTGCCGAGCCAAAAGGACAGACTGGACGAGTAATCCCGGGCCTTGCATCGTTTTGCTTTTCTTTTTACGTGATAAATGCCAATATATTTGAAAAGAAAGAAGTTAATAATTCATGGGAGCTGGGAACCGCAATTGGGGCAGAACTTCACATGTGAGTTGGCACTATCCAATATCTGTCCACAGAAGATGCAATATTTGCGTTCCTCCGCGGTCTGGGGAGCAATTGGCTCGCCTTTCTTCGCTGGCTCGAAACCAGGGGCTTGCTGGTATTGCATCCCCTCACCCAGGATGATCTCGCCGGTTTGGGAATCATATTTATAGGATACCAGCCCTTCAGCACGTAGATCCATGAGCACGCGGAGCAAGTGGCTTCTTTTCACGCCCGCGTCCGCCGCGATCTCGTCGAGCGAGAACTTGCCTACCTTCCTCGCCTGGACAACAACGAGAACGTCACGCCGCACGCGCTTGTCTGTCGACTTGTTGCTGACCGCCCCGATCAGCATGAAGAACGCAGGGATGAACAACAAATAGCCCCACGTGTTCAAGCTCAAAAAATCTATGCGAAGCGATGAAAACACGAGTGACACGATGCCAACGCCCAAGAACACGAGCCCACATCCGAGACTCGAGTTCGTGCCCTCGTATTCCCGTTTCTGGTAGTATCGCCGATTGCTACTCATTTTTCCTTCACCAAGGACCAGTGGCGACCACGTCCATTAAAAGATCTAGGATCGGCCAGCCTAGCGGGTCTTCAAGTAAACAACGGCTCTTTTTTTCTACTTTTTCGCCTTCTTGGTGACGAGCCCGTCGATCTTGGCGGCGAGGATGAAATCGTTGTCGAACAAACCCTTTACCGCGTGCGTGTAGAGATCGAGCACGACCTTGTTGTAGTAAATGTAGATGTCCGGGTGGTGCCCCTCGCCCTCGGCGATGGTCGCTACCTTGTTCACGAAGTCCATGGATCCCTTGAAATCCTTGAACTTGAATTCCTTTCGAATCTTGTGCGTGCCATCGCGCAAGAGCTGCCATCCCTTGACTTGTACGATGTACTTGTCCTCGTCCGCATCGCTCATGGCTGGGATCGTGCCCTCGCAGGGCACGCAGTGCTTCTCCGATAGTTCCATGACATACCATCTCGGTTGATTGCAGAGCTGATCGTCTAAAGTGGTCATCTTCCATATATCCCTATCGCCATCGCTTCAGAACTATGGACGTGGTCTAGCTTATCTCGCGAAATGAACATGCGTAAGAGGTAGAAAAAAAAAATTTGAAAGCACGTCTAGAGATCTGGGATTAGCTGGAGCAAAGTCACGATTGCTGCGCCTGTCGAGTTGATGTGATTGTTATCCTCGATGATGCGCATGGACTTGAGCTTTGCCAGCACGTTAGCGAGTTCGGTCTTGAGGACGATCTTGTTCTTGTTGAAGAACTTCTGGATGGCCATCCCGTCCGTGTTGTTGTCGTAAATGGCGAAGAGCGTGTTGCGATCATCCGCCGTGAGCATCTTGATGTAGGGCTTGAGCTGGTCGATGATGTAATTCGTGCGCGGGTTGATGGCGAACACGACTTGGTCGGCCTTCAGCTTCTGCACGGCGTCGAACGAGTGGATCTCCTCGATACCCTTGGTCTTGAGGTGGTTTATGATCTCCCGGACGTAGAACATCGACTCGAACTCGCCCCCTCCCACCACGGACAGCACTTTTTTGACAACGGACTTGCGGGGCAGTTCCTTGGCATACGGGCCGGCCTTCTGCTCGATGAGGCGATGCGGGTACAATAAATCGGCCTCGAACGCGTGCTCGATCAACGGCGTGACGGCCATGTCTTGCAAGACCTCGCCCTTGAAGTTCACAATTTGTGCCTGGAAATGTTTCTCGAACGCTTCCGTAAAAGCGTGCAGTCTTTCCTTCAACGAGTCGCTGGGACGCCGCAAGAGCAACAAAGCAACCCGCACGTGCTGGCCCTCGTCGAGGATGATCTTGAACTGCTGGTAGGATAGCTCCTCGAGACCGCCCTTGAGGTTCTTCTTCATCTTCGTGCTGATCTCGGCCCCGAACGACGAGATCGCGCTCAAGAACCCGGACACGAGCGACTCATCGATAGGTACCTCCGCAAGGCTTTTCGAGAACATTGGAACCCCGCCCGCCTTCGATATGACGAGCAAGTATTGGATGTTCTCCACGTCCGAGAGGCGCTGGTACATGCGGCTCAGCAGCGCCCTTGCCCTGTTCCGGCGCGGGACGACAACGCCCCGGTGGATCGAGATCGCGATTGCCAGGATGATCGCCGCGCCAATACCGATATACGGGAGCAAATCTAGGAGGTAAAGCCACTCGTTGAGCACGCGGAACCTGGGCGAATCGAGCACGGCTCCTTTGTATTCTCCGACCTCTATAAATCGCACTTTCAAGACGATCTCGTTGCCCACCTCGGTCAGCTCTATGGAAATCGATGCGATGCCGTTCGTGTTCGTCTTGACGATCTCTTGATGGCCGGGTACGTCGAAAATGATTTCCAAGTTTGGCAAGGGATTGTCCATATTATCCGTGACGAGGACCGAGAAGATGTATGTGCCAGTCATGTAGGAAGCGCTTATCGGGGTGAGGAAAGCCAACTTGACCTGGATCTTCGGGTTGATGGCGAGAGACAGCAAAAGCGCACGTCCTTCGATCTGCGGGGTGCCCGGGAACGAGATGGAAACGTTCAATTTCGTTCCTATGTCCCCCGGCTCCGGGATGTTGTACACGAGCGAGACCGTGTTGCCTTGCTGGATGTAGACGGTCGACGACGGGTTGATCCCGTAAAGGAACGTGAACACGACGGGCAAGCCCACCAGCGAGATGGAGGCGTTCTCGCAAGTGAAATTAAGGGAGAAGACAACTTTCTGGCCGTATCGGATGACGCCGGGCAGCGGCGAGACCGTGAAATTCGACATCCATTTCGGGAGGACGGGCAGGGTCAACGAGGTGTAATTGTAAGCGACGGTCGAGCTGCCCTGGTACTCGAAAACGACGGTCACGTTAGCGACTCCGGGCGCGATCTCGGGGATAATATAACTCGCAAGGCCATTGATGTCGGTCCGGAGCTGCTGCGTGATGAACGGATTGGTGTTCTGGTTCTCGTACCATGCAACAAACATGATCAACCGGTTAAGCAAGCTCTCGCCGGGATCCGTGATGTTGATTTGCACCGTGTATGCGGCCGGGTACCCGGTTCGTACCGTCGCTGGCGACTCGGTTATCGTGATGCTAATGGGGATGCGATCTTGAACGAGCCTGGTGACGTTTACGCTCTTCGGCGCGAGATACATGTCGCCCGCGAAACTCGCCGTGACCCTGAAGGTCTCGTTGAAGTACCGGGTATCGACGATGTATTCGTAGGTGACCGTCCCCGTGTAGTCCGTCGTTCCAGTGACGACGAAGTTAACGGTAGTGCCTATCACGATGTTTAACACCACCACCTTCCCCGGGATACCAGTGCCGTTAATTAGATAGCTAAGCGTGGCACTGATATAAAATGGCTTCAAGATGCGAATGCTTTCCGGCACGTTCAACGTGATGTTGGTGGCCGTTCGTGGCAGGATCGAGAACGACACGTTGGTGCTCAGCGACGACTGGCAGTTGAACGCGGTGGCGTTCACGCGAGCGATGTAAGTCCCGGCGACCAGGCCTGCTATCATCACGCTGGTCGAGAATACCCCGCTCATGAGCAACTGGAGCGAGCCGGCCTTCACCTGGATGGATCCCGAGAAGATTTTATAGGTCAACGTCCCGTAATCGTAAGGGATGGGTGCAGATGGGTTGACCCTCGTCATGAACGTGGCCACCAGCGGGATGATCCCTCCCTCGTAAACGTCGGGTATACTATTCAACGTCGTCTGCGTGGGGCACTTGGCGATCGTCACGTTCACGGGGATCTGGATGGGATTGTAGCCGCTGGCCGAACAAGTGATGGTCAAGGTCGTGTTTGTACCTGGTGTCGTCGCGTTGAGGCCCGTCGTGTCGAGGGTGAGGTTGTATTTGCCACGATCGGCCGGTAAATTCGTGATCTTGTATATCTCCACGGCTTGGGAGATGCGACCCGCGAGACCGATCCGGCCAAAAACCAGGCCATTCACGAGAGGGTTGCTAGACGCGAGATCTTTCAAGTATACTTGCACGCGGCTATTGATCGTGTCATTCACGTACGGGATATTGTTCGGGTTAATGACGTACTTGCCGGCGATCTTGGTGGCTCCCAGCAAGATCGTGCCGTTGATCGAGCTCGTTACTGTAATATTCAGGTTCCAATCCAAGATTTGCTGTTGGTGGTACAGCTTGCTCACGTCGAAGAACAACTTGTAAACCCCGCCGGGTGCACCCTCGGTATAGAGCGAAACATAATAAAACCCGTTATTCTGGTCGGAAAAATTAGCCTGGTACGAACCACGCCAGGACATCCCGTACTTTTCAGGAACGCCGGAAGAGTTATCATACACGGTAATGTTCGCGCCGACGATCGGGATGCTGTCGATGGTCCGATATCGAATCGTGAAGTTGGCCGTCGTGCCGGATTGCACGGATGCTGTCGTCGCCGTGAAAACGGCCGTGGTCGCGTTATGTATGAAGAAATCGTCCCTCAAGGAACCGAAACGACGGGTGGTGCCGGGAACGGCCGTTGAATCGTTCCAGCGAAGCTCGATGTAGTATTTCCCGACGGGATAACTTGCTAGCAAGTGAACGCTTCCGGAAACCACCTGGCCTGCTGATGATCGATAAACCGGGAACCCGGCTAAAATGGTCCCCGTACTGTCCAGCAATGAAAGGCTGTATGTCCCGCTCGAAACCGCTTCCCAGAGCGTGAACGTGTAGTTCAGCCATTGGCCACGATAGTAGGTGGGGATGCCCTGGTACAACGTGGCATCCAGGAACGTGATCCCGGTTATATAGTTCGGCTGGGTTGCAACCACTGTCCAAATCCCGGGCAAGAGTGGCTGCTGCAAGCGCACGCTCTGCAAGAACAAGCTCGTGCTGTAATTGAAGCGGATCATGTTATAGCTGAAATTCGCACCCGTGGGCGACATCGCGGATGCGACCAGCCAGTTCGTGCTCTGGGACCTCTTCCCGTCGAAAGCCGGCAAGTTGATGTAGCTGAATGAATAGATGCTGATGTTGAAATTCTTCGTGATGTTCAGCGCGACGAGGGCATTGAAGGTCGCCGAGTTGTTGTACGTGATCGTCCACGCCCCCCTCACGTTGTTCGCCGACGTGATGTTGTAATGGGCATCGGCACCGCCCGGGGCCAGCTTGAACTGGTAGGCCACGAACCGCGAGTTGAAGTTCAAGAATGTCGCCGTGCCATAGAGCAAGTGCAAGGAACGGAACATGAACGTGTGGTTATCGCCCGGGATCCAGCCGCCGGTGATCACCTGGTAGGACGACGAGTCGAGGGGTATCCAGGGGCTGCTGTCGATGCTCACGCTCAGCAAGGCAGACGCGACATCGGGATACTTGTAGTTGATCGTGATCTCGATGTTGTCGAGTTCCAGCATGTGTCCCAGCGGCTCGAAGAAGTCCTTCTCGAAGACGAACCCGAACGAGAGCCTCAAGTTATCCTGCTGTAACAAGGTTTTAAACCCTTGGTGGATGCTGAAGGAGACATGGATCCAGTTTAAACCCGGCGTGCCGGCCCGATACACGACCATACTCTTGTAAGGTAGCACCCGGATCGTCTTGGTATCCCCCGTGTCAAGATGCTCGATCAGCAAAGATAGGGATGCCCTGTTCGCGGCAATGGTTGCCAGAGGAATGCTACCCGCGGAGCCGGCCGTGAGGTTACTTATACACCTGTAATCGAAATCTAGCCGCGCGATCTCGTACCTATTCGAGGTGTTGTAGGACAGTTCGACATAGTGAAACCGGGCGATGATCCGGTCCTGGTCTCCTTGCTTCGTCGGGTTTGCACACCACACGCCGAAATCGATCTTCGTCGCGCCGATGAGCCCGTTCACGAGTCGTGTAACGTTATACGTGCGCGTGATGCGGGGATGCGTCAAGTAAGCGGGGTTCGTGTATGCCATCAAGTTCGTTGGGCTACCAGTATACGGGAGAGTGTCGTCCTTGGAGATCATCATCCCCCCGTTGGCGACCGGCCGCCCGTCGATGTACTCGTCGTTGACCCGCGCGCACACCTGGTAATTGTCAGGTGCCTCGAAGGACGATGCGCTATCGATGGACCAAGATATCGTCAACTGGACGTAGTCTGCCTCGTAGGGAATGTTGGTCAGGTTCCACCACGCGGCTGAAGGGTTTCCACCAACCACGGTCGGGGAAGGCAACATGTTCACCAGCAAGGACTTGGTCGAGGGCTCGTAGTTCAGCACGATCTCGTCGTCCGCCCTGTTGACGCCGCCGTAAGGGGCGTTGAGGTCGGTCGAAAAGCGCGGGTTCGTCGTGAACCCGCCGAAATCGTTCGTGGCTTGTGCCCTGCCTTGATATAATTTTCCCTCCGCCACTTCATAGCCGTTGTCGTTCATCGCCGGGGAAACCTGCTTCCAGAGAGCATAGTCTCCCGCCCGGAACCCGGGCGTGTTCTGCGAGAACGTGGAATGCCTCAAGAACGTTTGCGTGTACTGGGGCATCATCGCAAGGGGGAAGAATACCATAGCAATAGTGCCGGGACCCATCGTTTGCTTTTCCGCTGTCCACGCGATCCCGCCCGATTGCGAGAACTCCGGATCGACGATTTTCTGTTGCTTGTAATAGGGGTCGATTCCTTCCAGCCGCGTGCTGTCGATCTGCCAACTTGCGAGCGTGGAGATGGTGTGCGTGTTCGTGGAATTGGCTTGGAAGTCCCGCTTCCCGATGATGCTGGTCACGTTTTCGACGACATCGAAGTTTGCCACATTCCCCGTGCCATAGCCACCACCGGTTAGGACCGGGTCATCAATAGCGGCCGGGCTCTCGGCAATCGTGCCATTTTGCGATCGCCCACCTATATCTGTTGCTGGTTCCATCCTTGCAAGTTCTATAAATCCGAATGCTATGCTCCCCACAAACATACCGAGAACGAGGGCCGGGAGTAATAATGAACGACGACGCATGATGTTCATAATCGTTGAAGACATCTTCTGGGTCATGTATTCTCACCATTGGCTTGCACTAGCTAAACAAATACATGAACACGGGCGGTATTTATAGTATGCTCTACGGCATGGATCTTCCCCTAAAAAATCGGGCCAAGCGAGCACGTGTTTTTATCGGCTCCTTTTTGACCATGCGAGGATGGCAAGCATCGTTCCCGTCAAACCCGTCGCGACGAGGGTACCGAGCAAGAAGGGCAGCGATGGATCTAGGGGCATCACCAAACCAGCCGTGAACGTCGACGCGAGAAAGCCGATGCCTATCGCTGCCTCGTATATCCCCGCCCGTAATCCCTTTCCCGTCTTGCTAAGCTCCATGAGCAAGACGATGCCGATGCAGTAGGCATAGCCGTTGAATAGACCGTAGACCGTGAAGGAAACGAGTAGGGCATCGGCGACAGGGAAGAGATAGATGATGAGATTCGCGACAGGGATCCCGATGGCGAAACCGAGCAGCATCCGCTCCCTGGCTGCCGGTGACATGACACCCGAGTGCCACAGCGTGATCGTGCGCCCGATTCCCAGGAAAAATATTAGCGTGCCTGCCGTTAGCGACGGGTCCAGCGAGGCGAAGAGCACCCCTTGGTCCATGTACCCTTGCTTGGCGAGGGCGGGGAAAATGCGCTGGAGGATCTGGTTGGTGAACGCGAAATAGATCGCGGAAAACGCGATCGCCACCTTCAAGTACACGAGGTACCTGCCCTTAGCCGATAAAATGCTGTTCGATACCACCACGTCGACTTTATGGGACTGGGCCTTGAACGCCGCGATCTGCTCTCTAGTGAAAATGTTTCTCATCGAGAGAACCACGGCGATCGCGGCGACGGCCGCAAGCAGCACGAAACCGTACCGGACGCCGCCCTGGGAATCGAGGATTCCCCCGACGAATGGCCCCGCGGTCAGGCCAACTGACCAGCAAACGAGATAGATGCTGAGCGAGCGCGCGTGCAGCTTCTTGGAGATATATTCGGTCATTTCCGAAAGATACGCTTCTATCGGTGGCCAGAACAGCCCGTAGCAAAGGCCCGTGCAAGCGTTCGCGACGACGAGGTGAACCGGTTTAGTCGCGAGGAAAAAAATCACGACATTCGTCGCGGCGAAGCCGAGCATCGCGATGGCGAGGGATGCCCGGCGCCCGATGCGGTCCGACAAGTGGCCCAGGAGCACGGGCGAGATGCAGTACGTCACGCCAAACCCTGTCGCGACCATCCCGACCCAAAACCCGGACTCCCCATCGCTCATCGAGAGCCCGCGCGCGAGGAGCTCCGTGAGGGTCGACGTGCAAAACGAATTCACGCCGATCCCGATCCCGCCGAGGATCGAGAGCAAGAAGGTCATGTTAATGGAGAGCCTCGCCCGGCGCTCGGCGACCTCGCTCGGCTGCATGCGCGAGTCAATGATCCTCATCCAATATAGCATGCTTTCTTATGTCGTCTCGCCGTATTCTACAGCGGAGATCGACAATGACACGAAAGCGAAAGGACATCATTTTCCCCGAACACGGCACCCTCCGCGATGAGGTTCTGCGCGAGATGGAGACCGCCCGCGATGGTGATGCGAAGTGGCATGATGGGAAATCATTTGCCTACGTGTACCACGCCAACGACGAGCACTACGCGTTCTTGAAAAAAGCAACCCAGCTATTCTTCTCGGAGAACGCGCTCAGCCCGATGGCCTTCCCGAGCTTGAAAAAGTTCGAGGCCGAGACGATATCGATGATTTCCGATATGCTCGGTGGAGATCGGAAGACATATGGCTCGATGACGACTGGTGGGACAGAATCAAACTTGATGACCGTAAAGGCTCACAGGGATTGGGCCAGGGAGAAGAAAACGACACCCCATCCCGAGATGATCGTCCCGTATTCAGCACACCAATCGTTCGACAAGGCGGCGCACTACTTCGGCCTCACGATCAAGAAAGTGCCGTGGGACGCGGACTTCCGGACGCACGCCGAGGCCATGAAGGAAGCCATCACCGAGAACACGATCCTGATCGTCGGATCGGCGATCGAATACTCGCGGGGCATGATCGACCCCATCAAGGCGTTCGGCGAGATCGCCCAAGAATACAAGGTCGGTTTCCACGTGGACGGCTGCCTCGGGGGCTTCATGCTCCCGTGGGTCAAGAAACTCGGTTATCCGATCCCGGATTTCGACATGTCCGTGCCTGGCGTCACGTCAATGAGCTGCGACATCCACAAGTACGGGTACGGGCCGAAGGGCACGTCGACGATCTTCTACACAAACGAAAGACTCTGGAAGCATCAGTTCTTCGCCGAGGTCAACAGCCCGTGCGGCGCGTACGCGTCGCCGACCATGACCGGCACACGGGTTGGTAGCGGCATCGCGGGCGCGTGGGCGACCATCAAGTCGCTCGGGGCGGACGGGTACACGCGGCTCGCCAAGGATGCGATGGACGCGACGAATCGTTTTACCACCGTGATAAATGATATGCCCGACTTGAAGGTGCTCGGCAAGCCTGACATGACCGTGTTCGCGTTCACCGCCAGGGATCCTGCCGCGGTCAACATCTACGCTCTCGGCGACGAGCTCCAGAAGCGCGGCTGGATCCTCGACCGATTGCAGTTCCCAGCTGCCTTGCACATGATCGTGACCCCCCCGCAGATAGCGGTCGTGGACCGTTTCCTGGCCGATCTTACTGAATGCGTCGCGCACGTGAAGGAGCACCCGACGGCCGTCGCCGAGGGAGCGGCGCTCTATGGCCTGCTCGCCACGTTCCAGGACAGGACGAACTTGAAAAAAGTAGTGATAGACTTCCTCGCAGACCAGTACAAGCTCTGATCCGCCGGGGAAATCGATTTTTTCACATCAAAAACCTATCTTCTCGTATTGTGTCTTGCACGGCTGGTTGTCGGTCGCCCAGAGCTCGCGCTCCTTGTGCTTGATGATGATCGACGCGAGGGTCACCCCCGTGAAGCCGTGCGTGCAGATCGTGAAATCGTCAGGCTCTCGCCCCGCGTGATCGGTGAGGATGGACTTGATCGTGTCGATGGTAACCTTGCCCTTGGCCTTCTCGATGAGATCCGCGGCGCGGGCGACCCGCTCCTTGGGAGACTTTGTATATGGTATGTTGAGGCCCTTGTATTTCCAATATGCATCATCCGGGACGTTGGCGTCCGTGATCACGTGGTACATGTTTGAATGCGCCATCACGCCGCCCTCGGGCACCTTGCGGATGGCGTGGCGGGTGGCGGTCGTTTCCAGCACGCAGGCATCCCCCGACTCGTCGACGAGCCCGAAGTGCGCCCCGTTGGCGCGGGGAAACTTGGTGATGAGATCCACGGCCTCTTGAACAGTCTTGCATGTTTCGAGAACCTCCTGCACGACGAGCATGTTTGGCACGCCGCGCGGGGAATAATCGAGAGGATCGGTCTTCCACGACCGGCCGTAGTTGTACCCGATCGACAGCCCTTTCTCGTTCAACCCGATGTGCGTTCCGGCCATGGGGTACTGCGAAAGGTTGATGTTCTTGTACCCGTCCGTCGCCTTCTCGATCCGCGCCATCTGCAGCGGCTGCAATATCTTCGGGAAGTCGTAATTGCGCCCGTAGATCGTGGATCCATCGGCGGTCGACTTGTCCAGGGCGAAGACCATCGTGCAAGCCTGGACAAGCGGCTTGCCATAGGAGGTCTTCGGATTTCCAGCCATAATTTCGACGTAGTGCATCCCGTAAACGAGATCCATCTTCTCTCCCGAGCCCTCGGCGATGCCGCGCATCTTCTCATGCTGGCGGGGGACATATTTTTCGATATATTCCTTCGTGCGATTCTTTCCCATCAGCGAGAGCCCCCAGAGCGCGACCGGCACGGGCACGAGCTTCGGTTTCATTTCCTTGAAAATTTCTGAATAAAAGACCTCTTGTTTCGCGGTCTTGAAGCGATCCTTGAGTTGCTGCCCCTGGGAGAAGCCACGCTCGTAGGCATTACCCTCGACGGTTATCGTAAGCATGTTAATCTATCTCGATATCGGACCTGGCTGTTAAAAACGTGATGGGGAAAGGTTGGAAAAGGAGAGCGAGATATGGGATGCCGTTATTCCGCAGATAAAGGACGCCGGGCTGGACGGGATCTCCTCACGTCGAGCAGCAAGCTCGCGAGTATCGCGACCGCGGCGATGATCCCGACGCCCGTGGCGTCGATGCCGTAACCGGCAAATTCCCAGTAGTACCCGACAGTCGTGCGGAACGCCGTGTTCCCCGGCACGTCGATGACCATGGGCTCATCGAGGCCATTCACCGACGCGTTGAGCACGTCGAGGAAATCCGCCCCGTAAGCCTCGAACATGCTGGGGTAATACACGCCTTGATAGGTGCCTATGTTGTCGAGCGTGTAAAAGCCAATCTCAGGGATGCCGAGTGAATGGGCGAGCCGACAGTCCTTGATGACGCCCGCGAAGTTGCAAGGCATGGCATCGACCGTGCAGTTGTTGGGACCGTAGTCACCAACGCCGGTCATGCCGAGGAGCGGAACGGTCTTGTCAGCCCCGACACCGCGCACGCTCGTGAGCATGCGCTCGTACATGTTCGTGGAGTCCGGGTCGCTAGCGGGACTCACGGCGTTGCCCCTGTAGAGCTGCCACTGGTATCCGTTCCAGTTCGCCGTCCCCGCGAGGGACATGATCGCGTGCTGGAACAATATCTCCGTCTGGTCGCCACCGCCGAGCGGGTAATGCGAATACAGCATCCAGATGCCCGCCGTGTTGTCGACGCGATAGCTCGCATTTTGGGCCTTGATATTCGCGATGTTTCGTGCCATGCTGTCTTGCAGCTCTTGCCACTGCGTGGCATTGTGCCAGCAGGTGTCGTGTTCCCGTTCCAGGTCGTAGACGAAACCGATCGTGTTGGTCAGGTTATAATAATCAATACCCGCCAAGTAGGTGTTGGTAAAGTTCTCCATTTGCTCCCAGTTATAATATCCGCCCCCGAGCGGCCACATAAGCTTGATGTTTGGATACACGTCCCGAATTGTCTGCGCCCACGCGAACGTGTCGTTGATATACGTCCAGTTCATCACGTACGCGACGATCGTTACCGAGTGGTTGTCGAGTGATTGCCATTCTGTTGGAGTGAAGGTGTTATTGATCTCGCTCCAGAACAAGAAATGCATGGGCGGGGCTTCTCCACGAGCAGGCACGCGAGTATGGTAATAGGGGTCGAACCAGTTCGTACTCGCGCCGGCTATCACGAGCCCGCACGCGATGGCAGGCACGAGGAACGAGATCCATTCCCGCCGGCTTGCATTCCCCCGGCGGAGCCGCTTGGCTCCCATCGAGACGAGATTCAAGACGATCGCCGCGAGGCCCGACGCGACACCCGCGATCCCGATGGCCTGGTTCCACGCGGGAAAGTCGATGCACCACGACTTTTCTTGGAGCAGGTAATACATGGCGACCATCGCCCCGAGCCCGAGTTCCACGGCGATGATGGCGATCCTCGCCGGCAGCGTGTCGTGGAAACGCGTGGCGAAAGCCATGACGAGAAACACGAGGGCAAAAATCCCGGCCCACGTAGCGAACACGGTCTCCCACCTTCCTTGCACCTCGCTCCACGTCGCCGTCGAGACGAGGAGGACGTACGATGCCGCCCCCGCGAGCAAAAGAAACGAGCCCGCGTTCAAGATGAACGATGCCCTGTCGATCCACGCGTTTTTCGGTCTTTCCATGGTCATCGGCTCTTTCTCCGTCGCCCGAGTTTAAAACTGATCACCCCGAGATACCCCATTCTGTGGCCATGGCTTTAACTACCCGCGCGAGAACCTCGCGTGCGATGCAACATGGTACACTTCTCGTTCGAAAACAGCCACTTCTTGCTGGAACACGACACCGGCAAGGTCTCGATCTCGCAGAAGCGCGGCGGCCGCGTGCTGCCGTTCATCAAGAACGCGACGTGGGGCTACAAGGACGCTGAAGGGCGTGTCTTGCGCTCCGGCGACGGTAATTACAAGCAAGCCCCCGTTACCAAGTTTTACGAGGACCCGATCGGCAAGGGGCGTGTCGTGGAGATCGCCAGCACCGGCAAACCTCCTGCCCTCGACATGCTCCTCAAGGTGACGTTCTACGACCGCGAACCCGCCTTCCTGGTCGAGCTGGTGCTCGTCAACAGCACCAATGAAGAGGCGAGGGTCGTCGAGGTCTATCCCGTTTCCACGTCGACCCGGTCGGGAAGCGGCCTTTTCTTCATGGAGGAACCAGCGCGCACCCGCGTGCTCGAGGCGGGCCTCGGCGGCGCGCTCGACTTGAACTTGCGATGCGTGTTCGGAGACGAGGAGTCAGACTCGAACGGCAACGTCCTCGTTCACGACCTGGACAGCAAGGAAAGCTTCTTGTGCGGCGTCGCCGAGCGGCCATCATCGATGGTGTGCATCTCCGCGAACGAGGACGATTCCGCGGGCCAGGTCGATGGCGCCTCTGGCCGCAAGAGTTTCGGGGACTGGAAGATCCGGAAGTTCGTCGTCCCGTTCAAGCGGGTCCACCCGGGCGGGGTCTACTCGTCGAACCGCGTGTACTTCGACCTGGATCCCGCCAAGTCGCCGCACGAGATGCTGGAAGCATACGCGGCCCGGCTGGCGACGTGGCTCGGCATCGTGGACTGCAACTGGCCGCGAGACCGGGCCATCCCGCACGGGTGGAACTCGTGGGGGAATCCCACGAAGACCGACCCGAAGGACGAGCATGGCCACAACGCCGTCGTGTACGTGCACGATATCACGGAGAAGCGGGTCCTCGATAACTTTGACCTCGCCTACAAGAAACTCGCCAGGTACGGGCTCGAATATTTCCAGATAGACGACGGCCACCAGCTCGATGTCGGCGACTGGATTGCCGACCCGGAGAAGTTTCCCAGCGGCCTCAAGCCCGTGTTCGACGTGATCCACGAGCGCGGCATCAAGACGGGCATGTGGATCCGCCCCTTCGAGCTATCGATCAATTCCGAGCTGTACAAGAAGCACCCGGACTGGGCGCTCCAGTTCGAGGATTCTTTCCCCATGAAGAGCAAGTCCACGCTCCCGCTCGACCTCTCCAGGGCGGACGTGCGGCAATGGCTGCACGACACCTTCACGATGATCGCCCGGTATTACAGCGTGGACTGGGTGAAAACCGATTTCACGTACAACGCGATCGGCGCGAAGGGGCATCAAAACCCCGACGTGACAAGCATCGAGGCGTTCCAGGACGGGTTCAAGGTCATACGCGACGCGATCGGCCCCTCCATCTTCCTGGTTGGCATCGGCGGGCCGTGCATGCTCCACTACGGGCTCGTGAACGGCGAGCGGCTCACGCTGGACATGAACGCCGCGTGGGGCAAGGACGGCCCGCTTATGCCCGTGGAGCAAGGCATCAAGCCGAACGCCCGAGTGATCTCCCGGCGCTATTACCTGCACAACCGGGTCTGGTTCACGCACGCTTGCGCGATACAATTCCGCGCCCCGCTCAAGCCCAACGAAATACTCGTCCAGGCGACGATCATCGCCCTGTCCGGGTCGGTGTTCAAGGTCGCCGAGACATGGCTCAACATGAAGGACGAGGACTTCACCGTCCTTTCGAAGATGCTGCCCATTTACCGCCCGCCCGGGCGCGGCATGCGCCCTGTCGACATCATGACGCGGGAATACCCGGAGGTCTGGGACCTGCTCGTCGACGACTGCGGCAACGGGCTCGGCGCATACCACGTGGTCGGCCTGTTCAACTTCGGCGAGAACCGTGACCTCGGCGAGCTGCTACCCGAGGCGACACGCGACGTGCGAGTCGACTTCAAGGACATCGACCTCGACACGGGGAAGGCATACCTGGCATTCGAGTTCTGGACGGGCACGTTCAAGGGCTCGTTCACGGGTTCGTTCAGCGCCAGGCTCGACCCGCGCCACGTGGCGCTCGTGGTGTTCCGCGAGGGCAAGGGCGTGCCCCAGTTCTTGTCATCGAACCGCCACGCCACGCAAGGCTGGGCCGACGTGATGTCGTGCAAGTGGGGCGACGACCAAGGCGTGCTCTCGTTGCGCGTGAAGGGCATCCCGGATCACGAGCACTCGCTCGATTTCCACGTACCCCCGCTATATAAACTAACATCGGCGCTCGTGAACGGCAAGGAAGCCGCGGTCGAAATGAAAGCCCCAGAACACTTGAACGTGAAGATAAAGAACAATAATATGACTGTGCTAGATGTCCGCATCGCGTTCACGCGATAAAGCGAGTCACGGTACATTTTCCTTTTTAATGGCCTTTTTATCCCACAAGCACCATGCCATAACGGGCATGCACGCGTTCCAGCCGTATACCATAATCTTCTGCGTGGTGGCTTGCACCGTCACGATCACGACATCGATCCCCGATCCGCTGGCGATCGTGACCCCGATGCCAGAGAGGATGATGATGGCGAGGGCGAGAAACACCTTGGCGCACGGGCAAGGGAATCGAGCGTCGCCACGCATGAGCCACCAGTAGATCACGATCGACGGGACGAGCGCGACGAACGAGAGCTGCGCGAGGCGCAGGTGCAGCTGGGGGAACAAGTCTTGCGGGAACGAGGCTGCGAGCGCGAGGAGCACGCCGGTGCCGATGCCGAGCAACGCGGCGATGCACGCGAAGCGATTGATCCTGGTATTGCCCGAAAATTGCTTGCTCAGCGAGATGTAGAAGGGAACGAAGGCCACTGCGAGGATGCACATGGCCGTGATGAAGAGCGCGCACGATGTCGTGTTGGGCTCCCCGTCATGGGCGACCGTGCGGCCCATGTCGCTGATCATGTTGTTCCAGAACAAGTAACCGTTCGTCGTTGGATCGTACTTTGTCCCGCCCGGGTAGAGGGCCATCGCGATGGTCGAGAGTACCAGGTACTGGATCCCGCCAAGGAGGAGCACGTAGGACGCGCGAGCGAGAAGCCAGTCCAGGGTCCTCTTCAACATGGCCTTGGAGTTCACGATGCTCCTTCGCCCGATGTTTTTCACCGTCTTGCGTCTCTCGCGCCTTGGATGAAACCTATCAGCTCCGTGATCATAAAAAGCTTGGTCGCCGCCACATAATTTGGGAATTTTATGGGCGGTTTATGGGAACCGCGTCCCAAGATTTATTAGAATCTAGCGATGTCGTTTATACATACGATTCGTCGAGGGAGGATCCCGGCGATCGCGGCTCTTGATCGATAGGAAGGTCTTCCGTGATGGTAACTAGCTCAGACTTTTCATTCAAAATTGTTACAGGCGGCGCAGGCGGTGTCGGCAAAACCACGTTCTTGTTCCGATATTTGACGAATCAATTTGTCGCGAATACCGCACTAACCGTTGGGGTACAATTGCACTCGCACATCATCGATAGAAATGGCAAGAAGATCGCGATGATCATCTGGGATCTCGGTGGCCAGGATCGCTTCCGGTTCTTGCAAGATAGCTATGTCCGCGGCGCGGCGGCTGGCTTGATCTGCTTCGACATCAGCAACATCGGCACCATGCTGCAGATCAAGGATTGGGTAGGCATGTACCGCAAGTCCGGTTCCCCTTCCATGCCCATCTTGCTCGTGGGAATGAAACTAGACATCGCCAGCGAGGAGGAGCA
>JAUQYZ010000176.1 GCA_030587475.1 Candidatus Sigynarchaeum calidifontis | reverse complement strand
TTCGGTTCGTGTACACGCCGAAACATTGCTCGTGGCTAAACCAGGTGGAATGCTGGTTCAGCATCCTCGCCCGCAAACTATTGAAGCGCGAGACCTTCACGTCAGTTGAGGACTTGAAGCGGAAGATCCTCGCTTTCATTGCCTATTACAACGAGACCATGGCGGAGCCGTTCAAATGGACGTACAGCGGCCGGCCGCTCGCCACGGCGTGAGATCACGGGATCTCGTCGACAACGGGTGGACAAGACGATCTATGGACAAAAAACACGACTGAGGGGTGATGGGCTAACGTTAACTAGGTAGGGACTTAAGGATTAGTGCACTAGTGACCAGCTCTATGTTGTTGGATATTTTTTCAACGCAACAGGCCCATCCATAAGAGCGTTATACCCGGATCCTGCCTATACATTCTTGTCGATTGCGAAACTACCATGATACTTTCCCCGATACCATCTCATCGTATTATCTTTCCCTATTATCATGTGTGGATAGTTATTGTTAAAAAAAATAGAGCAATCGTAACTATTTCAGTTCCCGTGCATGAAAAAATAGGCTACCTTGAAAAACAAGGGTAGCCGCTCCGCGCCGATGAAGAACGGCAGGATCGCGTCCCCGGCGAGGCAGAGCAGCAAGAAGGCGATCACGGTCGTGATCATGACCCGCCGCACGTGCCGTTCCGGCTTCGCCGGGGTGGTCTCGTTCGCCGCGCCAGGCAGCGTGGCGTGTATCGCGGGGAGCGCAGCGCCCGAGCTGCCGATCATCCAGCCCGACCAGAGGAGCCCAAGCCAGTACATGAACATCAAGTAGAAGCCGTAGTGGTAGACGTTCCACGTGAAGCCATTGCACGTCAACGCCATGCACGCCGTGACCACGAGGGAAGGTAACATGCACAAGTTGTTCCGGGCGTTGTCGAGAGGGGGAATCGCTGGATGCAAGAACCTGGACAACCGCCCCTTCCTCCTGGGGAGGCGTTTCGCGTGGAGCAGCGCCTGGTGGTACCCACGGAACGCCAGGATGGCCAGGAAGAACACGACGAAATACGCGGCGGGCGCCCATTCCTCCGGGACGAACCTGTACAAGATAATGACGATCGCGTTTTTCAACACGAACGCGGTGAGACACGCGGCCGCAGCGATGGGCACGAGGAACGTGATGGCCGCCACGAGGCGCTGCTTTCGCTTGGAAAGCGCCGCGAGGCGCCCGAACAGCCCGGCGAAGAAAGCGCCCGGGTCGGTGAGCCACGTGTGCAGCAAGTGCAAGTCGTTTTTCCTCATCATTCGTGCCTCCTACGGCATCAAGTCGATGTTGGCGCAGTTCTGGGACACTTGCACCTTGGCAGCGGCGAGCGGCGAACCGTCGACCGTGATGGCCGCCGTGGCCGCGCTGGGGCTAAGCCCGAGCGATACGAAGTCTAAGCCCCAGTCGTGGATAGCGATCACGGGAGACGTGCCGGCCGAGCGCGTGATCCACGTCGTCCCGTCGATGGCAAGCAGCGATATATCCCTCGCAAACACCTGGACGGGCGTCGCTTGCATCGCGTTGAAGTGCAGTGATGCTTGTTCGCCGGTAATGGCGAATGTCATGCCCCGGTACGAGACGTACAGCGGGGCAGTGACTGAGAATCCTTGCCGGCGAGCCACGTGCAGCTCGGCTTGCCCGCCTGGGTGCTCAACTAGGATCGCGCTCGCGGGCCTGTTCGCGGCGATGCCGTTGTATGCCACGCCGTCGAGCGTGAACGGCAACGACGTGACGTTGATACCCACGCTGCTGGTCTCGTGCGGGTACAAGACGGAGAACCACGCGCCTTGCCCGTCCAGCTGCCCGGCGTACCGGTAGGTCGTGCATTTCTCTATGAGGTTGTAATCCTTGCTCCACCAGCCGAACGGGTGGCCGTAGACTGAGGAGTCTCCGCCGGAGATGGCCTGCACGCACGTCCACGGCCCGAACCCGTACGTGGCGAGGTTGCCTTTCGCGAAGCCGGTTTTCATGCAATAGTTGCTGCCGACCGGCGTCGTGCCGGGGATGGGGTTCGACGCGCTGTCGATGCGCGCCGGGCTGTGGAGGGGCAATTGCCAAAGCACCTCGACCTGGTGGCTGCCGCTGCCGTGCCAGAAATCCGTGGCGATCCAGTACCGCGATTGATCCGATGGGTCGGACTGGTTCGTCAAGATGTCGGCCGGGTCGTTCCGGAAGTTGACGAAGGTGAACTCGCGCTCGGCCAGGGCACAAAACGCCGAATGCCACGCCCGGGCGGAAGAACCCGTGCTGCCACCGGCCCAGCCGTGCCCTGCAGCGTCGACCATGAACAAGTCCTTGCCGTCGACGAGCCACGTGTTGTGCGCGAAAGCGCTACGGAGATAGAGCGACTTCTCGTCAGTCGTGTATCTGTACCTGCCCGGGTCTATCAAGAGCCGCCGCCCGAATCCATACGCCATCACGTTGAAGAGGTCGTTGTTCTGGTGGTAGCCGGAACCGAACGGGCCGCCATCGAAGAACGAGAACAGCGCGTCGGGATCGTTCCACGCCGTGCGGGAAACAAAAATGCCCGAACTCTCGAAGCCAACGCTCAGCCTCGGGGGCGGATTGGACGGGATGATGTTGCCGTTGCTATCGAAAGAATCGATTTCCGGGTCGCCATCGTACAGCCTGGAAGCGAAACCGATCAAGCTCTTGCTCGATTCAACGTCGGCATGGCCGTAGGTCGTCACGTAGCCGTCTGGCATCGTGTTGTGGATCAAGAAAACGGACAGCTTGCGCCCTGCGTCCAACAATTTCGGAGGCGCGGTCAAGAAACCGTAGGCGCGATCCAGATCGACGGCGTCGAGCACGTCCCCCGTCATGACCATGTGATACTCGATGGATTGCTCGTTCGTGCCGCCATCGGGATACATGGAGAAGCGAACGCTGCGATCCAGGCTCGACCAGGCCTCGTCTACCCACGTGCGGGTCGCCGTGATCTCGGGCAAAAACGACGCGAGCAAGAGCTCGCTCGTCATCTCGATGAACGCCCAGTTCGTCGTGACCTTGTGAAAGTCGAAGAGAAACCGCCCGTGATCGACGAGGCTGGACAAGAACCGGTGGCAAAATTCGGGTGTAAAGGCGCGTGTCGTCTTGATTAGGTCGAACGCGCGGATCAAGATGCCGATGCGGATTGCCGAATCGATCGTGCGCCACGTGAACGCCGCGCCGACGGGTTCATCGTCAAGGAACATGGTATAAACGTCAACGAGAGCTTCGGCATAGTACTCGGCGGTTATATTGTCGCCAAGATCGAGATATCCCCGCGACGTTGCTGCAAGCGTCCACATCCAGCCGAAACGGTTCACTTGCCATGTCCACTCCATATCTTCCTCCCCGGGCGGAACCGCGTGAAAATTTACGCCGCGAACCACGCGCCCGTTCACCAGTCGATCCCCGGTACCGAGGTTGTGCGTGACACCGTTGATCGTAAAATTTCGGGCTATGTACTTGTCGGCCTCGGCCCGAGCACCGGTCCACCCGCTGAGCGGGTACATGGGCGGCCAGGCCCGCGCCACGAACCACGAGTGGAGCGCGACCTTGGCGCCCGTGACGTTCCCGGCGTCCAGCTGCTGCTTCACGGGGGCAAGCTCGGGTCGCGAGTAGTCCAGCAGAGAAAACAAGTCATTGCCTGAAAGCATCCCTTTCCCGAGATCCATGTACGGAATGACGAGCCCGGTGCATATCCCGGCGAGGATCACCAGCGCCGGCAGTTGTTTCCTGACGTCCTTCGCGTGCACGCGGTGCCAACTCCATGGAGGGAAAGATTCAAGTAGGATAATCATTCGAAGCCTATCTTGAGTTCCTTGAGCGTGGCGATCAAGTTGTGCACGCATTTCGCCGCGTCGCCAAACTTGTCATCGCCGTGGACGTGCGGCTCGACCGACAGGATGCCGTCGAAGCCCTTCTCGACGAACCACGGCAGGACCTCTTTCCACGGCACCATGCCCGTGCCGAAAACGGCAGCCTTTCCCCCGAACAATTTCTTCAAGATGCCCTTCGTGAGCAGCCCCTTTTTCCTGAAAATCCGGTCTTTCACGTGGAAGTACTCGACGTGCGGGAAGAGCTTCTCGAAATCGTCGCGCGTGAAGGCATTGGCATGTCCCATGAAGTTGGCAAGGTCGAGGTTTGCCTTGAGGCTCGGCGACTTGAAGTGGTCGAATAACCGCAGGTACGTCGCCGTGTCGCCGACCAGCGTGTCGCCCTCGCACTCGACTACCATGACCTTCTTCGCGGCCTCGCACTTCTCGAGGAGCCTGGCATAGTCATCGAAGAGCATTTGCCAGTATTTCTCGGCCATTTTCTTCGGGATCGTGAAGTTAAAATAAGAATACGTGACGATATACTTCGTATCGAATTCCTTGGCGCAGCGGATGGCATCGTCGATCCGTCCCACGTTGAACGGGTGATCCCGGTTCATTATCTTGGATCCTGGCTTGGTTAGCTTCGTGCCCGAGGGGATGACTTTCATGATTTGAGTTTGGATGGATCCGACCTTGATGCCCCGCTGGTCGAGAGTTTCGTGGAGCTTCGCGATCTCGGCCTCGCTCAGGTCGAGGATGGACTTTCCCCAGAGATACGCGATTTCTATATATTTAACTCCTTCCTTTGCACATACTTCATCGAGCACGCTTTCAAAGCCTTTATTTTCAACATAAAAGTCATTTGGGATAAGAGCAACCTTGATCAATTCAGACACCTCATTCTGGTTTGTCCGTAATGAAACTACTCGTATGGAATCACGTTCACCCGGGGCAGTAATAAGCATTGCTAACGCACGGCTTCCCCTAACTTTAGTTGAATTCCTTCATTCTATCGATCGAGTGAGCGACCGATGGAAGGTAGCGAGCCGGGCGTGCTGCGGCGGGCGTGGGTCTTGTTGTGGTGGAACGCGAGCGTGTCATTCCTCGTCTCCGCGGAGTTCATCAACCTGCTCGTCATGTCCTACAAGATCTGGCCCGGAGAACCCTTCCACGCGCTCGAGATGGGCGGGCTCATCACCGCGCGGCTCTGGATGGACGGCATCGCGGCGGTGCTATTATGGGGCCCCTTGGCAGATCGGTTCGACCGTCGCAAGCTCCACATGTTCAACAGCGCGGTGACCGGCTCGCTCGTGCTGGCAAATGCTTTCCTCCCCGTCGGCGACGGGTTGTCGTCCTACCATGCATGGCTCGCTCTCCGTATGGTGATCGGCGGGTTCATGAGCGGCGGCGGCCCCCTCGGCAACTCGCTGAGCAGCGACATCGCCAAGTCCGGGGAAAAGTCGCAGTACTTCGGGTACTCGTCGATCGTGTGGCAGGTCGTGCAGATCGGCAGCATGATCTTGAGCGCCTTCATGTTCTCGACGGGGGAGCTGTGGCGCCTTTTCTTCGTGATATCATCGGGGATGTTCTTCGCCATGACGTTGTTCCTTGGCTTTAGTTTCAAGGAGCCGGCCCGCGCGGCGACGCACGATTCCTTCACCAAGATCATCGGGAACACGGAAGGCGTGAAATATGACTACCGGCTCAAGCGGGACACGATCAAGGACACGATCCTCCGCCCCACGAACATCCTTGCCTTCAGCGAGGGTATCTTCACGAGTATCCTATTCGGAATTATCGATCTCATCTGGTTGCCCTATATCCAGTCCCCGCCGCGCAACATTTCCCCCCTTGTCACTAGCATCTTCATGCTGGTCTACGGAGTGCCAGGGGCCATCCTCGGTGCCTACGTGTTTGCCAAGATCTCTGACAAGTACGGCGCAAAGCGGCTGCGCAACCGCGTGCTCATCATCGCGTCGTCGCTCCTCGGATCGATGGTGCTCATCCTCGTCGCCTTCTCGCTCCCTCTACCCGCCTTCACCGAGGCGCAAGGCGCCGATGCGTCCCAGATGTTCGCGTACCCGGTCTTCGTCGTCTTCGGCGTGCTCATGCTCGTCATGCGCGCCACGTTCAGCATCTTCGGGGTCAACCAGCCCCCGATCTTGCAAGAGGTCAACCTGCCCGAGGCGCAGGGCCAGATCGCGTCGCTCGGCCAGCTCGTCGAGATCTTCTCGTACGGCTCTGGCCCGCTGCTCGCCGGCGTCGTGCTCGTGGCGTTCGCGTACGAGTACCAGGCGGCCATCCAGGTCGTCTCTCTCGTCGCCATGCCAGGCATCTGCATGTGGTTCCTCGCCGTGATCTGGGTCGAGAGGGACCAGGCACGCATAAAGCGCATCGTAGAGGCGCGCGCCAGGGAGCTTAAGAGCAAGGCCGGGTAGTTCTTATCATGGACGTTGCCGAGGCCATCGCCCCGCCCGAGGGCGGCGAGGCTGGCACCCGGATCGGCATGAAGGAAAAGCTTGCCTACTTCTCCGTGAACATCGGGAACATCCCGATCATGACGCTGATCGGTAGCTTCCTGCTCATCTTCTACACGGACGTCGCCGGGCTCGACCCCGCGGCAGTAGCGACCATGTTCATCATCACGAGGGTGCTCGACGGGCTCAACGATCCCATCATGGGGTACATCGTCGATCACCTCCCGAATACCAGGTGGGGCCGCTTCAGGCCTTACATCGTCATCGGGACTGCCATTTGCGGCTTGAACTACATCCTTCTCTGGCTCGGGCCGAGCATGGCAACATATAACAAGCTCGCCATTGCTTACGTCTCGTACTTCTTGATCGGCATCTCGTTCGACTTGATGGACGTCCCGTTGAATTCCCTCATCCCCGTGATGAGCGCGAACGAGAAAGAGCGCGGCTCGTTGGCGGTGATCAAGAGCTTGGGGTACGGGATTGGCGGGATCCTTTTCACCATCCCGATCGTCCCGTTCGTGCTGGCATTTCCCACGCAGCAGCTTGGCTATCATTCCGTGATCCTCATTGCCGTCGCATTCACGATCGGATTCAGCGCCATTGGAACTGCGGGGATCAAGGAGCGGATCAAGCCCGTCACCAAGGAGCGGTATAAGGCCAAGGATCTCCTCAAGATATTCTCCCTGACGCCCGTGCTTGGCCTCTTCTTCACGAGCTTGCTCGGGAGCATAGCCGGGGCATCGACCGGCGCGTCCGCCATGTACTACTTTACCTACGTCGTGGGGGATGCATCGTTGTTTTCGACATTCGCGATCATCACGGTTCTCTTGGGTGGGGTGGGATTTCTCATCGCCATCTACTTGATACGCAAGATAGGAAACAAGAGCATCTGGATCTACGGGACGATATTCACGATCATCCCGGTCATCCCCGTGCTCTTCATTCCCCCCAGTGAAACGTGGTGGGCCCTTTTCTTCCTTGGAATGAGCCGGATCGGTGCAAGCTTTGCCGGGGTCGTGAACTACGCGATGCAAGCCGACTTGATGGATTATATCGAGTGGAGGCGTGGATTCCGGTCCGAGGGGGCCATCGCGTCCACGTTCTCCTTCATCGTGAAGGCGGGCATGGGCATTGGGGCGGCGATCCCTGGGTACATCTTCGCCGCCACGGGGTACGTTCCGGACCTCCACCCCCAAGCGCCGCTCGCGATCCTCGGCATCAACGTCGCCTTCATCGGTTTCCCGCTGATCCTCACGATCTTGTCCGTGGTTTGCATGCTATTCTTGTATCCCATCACCAAGACGGCGAGCAAGCAAATCCAGGCCGACCTGGCCAAGAAGCGGGAGGGCGCAAGAAGCGTGCCGGGTGCATGACATGCACGAGGAATTTCGCCAGGCCACTGAACACCCCCAGCTCACGCGCCGCCGGGCGGCTACCAGTTAGGAGCTGGTTCTTGGGGAAACCTAATATAGGTTGATGCTCAGTTTCAAAGGAAACACTAGTCAATTTGGGTGAATGCCATGAGCGACGAAATGGCCGAGATGATGGAAAAACAGAGGAAGGAATTGATCGACGCGGGTGAGATCAATGAAGACGAGAAATTGAGTTTTACAGAGATTCTAATGCGCTACACGAGATACCAGATGAAGAAATTACAAGGCAAATCAAAAGGTGCTGGATCAGTCGCATCAGACACGCAAAGCGCAAAACCTGTTGCGCCGAAACCCCCGTCTGGAGCGCCAGGGAAAAAGGATTCCATCGAAGTGCGGCTACAAAGCCAGTATCACGATTCGCTGAACAAGCTCCTAGCGCCATCGATGAAGGTTCGTGAATGCATGAAGCAGACCGAGAGCATCATCGTTGAATTCCTGAAGACGCAGCATCCAGTTCTTGCCGGGGAGTATAGTAATCTCCAAGCGTGGCTTGCCAAGTCTACCGATGAGGGCATCGAAAAGAAGACGTTTTTGGAACTGGTGAAAACGAAAACCCTGGCCCTCCAAAAACTCTTAGATAAAGTTCTTGCACCATCAGCCGATCTCCAGAAACGAATGGAATCGCTGCGGGCCGAGGTTCACAAAAAGAATACCGAGATCGAGAGCCTCCATCGCGAGATGGCAGAACGTGCCAAGGAAATGGAATCGATTCTTGATGGAACAATCGAGGGCGTGACCGAATGACAGGGGAGGGAAGGGAACTCTTCGAGGGTTTCATGGACGGATTGTTTTCCATCGTGGGGGGCGGGGATTTCGGATCTCCTATCCATTATATCATCCCTTTCGAGATCAAGATGTGGATCGAGAAGTCCAAGGGCGAGTTCAAGGGAAATTATGCGCTCGAGGCACATCCTACCTTGATCCAGCCAGTCGCAAGCCCCGTGAGTCCTGGCGTGCTCGCGTTCTTTCCATCAAACAATATTGCTGCATCCTGGTCGCCTACAAATACCAATATTCGCTTTCTAAGCCAGAACATGATCTTTCCTCAGATCATGAAGAAAGGGGATCTCGAGGTCACTACATCCGGGAATCTCTTGAAAATCCGATTCAAAGACATTCCGGGCAAATTCATGGTCCACGCATCGGTCATCGCGGAGGATGCCGGACAGAAATCAAGGCATAGCCTCCCTCTATTCGGATCGGCGTTCAATGTCTGTGATTTCGGCTTTTTTTCGAGGGAGCATCCCAACACCACTAGCGAGATCGCGCTAGCTTTTAGCCAAAAAATCATCGGTTACCAAAAACACTTCAAGGATAGAGCCAGAATAGCTTTTCCAAAGGGTGGAACGATGGATTTTGTTGGAAGAGCAATAATCGTGAAGACGGAGAGCTTCTACTCTGCCCTCGTCGATGGGGATACGCATTACGTCGAACAAGTGCCGGAGGTCGAGAAGGCGCGCCAGCTTTTCCTTCAAAATCCCGAATTGCTCGAAAAAATACAAGCTGCTGCTCGGCAAGAAATCCGGAAGGGCAAGGCCAAGGGGGAGAAGCTGGTGGCTCCGTATTATGTTGCCAAATTGGACAAACTAGAACAAGAAGAGGGCACGCGCACCACGCCGGCGGGCACTGGCCGGCACAAGGAAACCATGCCGAGCGATGGCGCGGGAAGGCCGGCTGCATCGACGACCCTGCCGAAACCTCTCGAAGGTCTCGTGTATGCCATCCAGCAACTCGTCGCCCTAGGAAAGGACGGGCACAATTCTTGCTTGTTGGTCGTGGATGGGTGCTGGATCAACGTGGTGTGCAAGCAAAAAAAGAAGGTCCTGTACATTCAAGTCGCAGGCGACAAGTACATCCCGAAAAAATTTGCCCTCAAGCCGGAACATATCAAGAAGCTGGAACAAATGAATATCAAGCGAGAGGAAGGATCCATCGACATCTTCTCGATCCAGCACAGCTTGGACACGATGGACACCCCGAAGATCGCCCGGGACGTTTTCAAGATCTTTGACGAGGTTCTCCGGGTTTCCAAGGGAGCAGCAGCGTACATCCAGTACGAGCTGGTGCGCGAGCCCACCCCGGCATCCGAGGCCGTGCTTGCCACGCTCGCGCAGTTCATCCCGGACAGGCGTGAAAAAAACAAGTTCTACTGGAGATGGGGCACGAGCTAGGCCCTTCCAGCACACTACCTTTTTTATTGCATCCCCAGCTTATCGAAAGTCGCGAATCTCGGTTATAAACAACGGATGGTGCTGGTAAGTCATGTAACTATGAAGAAAAACATCCTTTGGGTTGCTAAATCTTTTTAACATTAGTTTATAGTGATAATGTAGAACATGCCTCAATCTTGAAAGACATCCTCTGCCGATTCCCCGCGTTGGAGAGCTTTTAGATACTCAAGCACCCTAAGGTTTTCTGCCGTTTCGGTTAGATACGCAATGTCAATTTCGTCCTTATATTTTAACCAACACGATAAAGCATCTTTATAATCTTGTATTCCGGCATATACAAGCTTCGCGATGATGAAATCTTCTTTACTTTGAACCCAGCACTCTATCCCTAGAAATTTCTTACGCACGCGGTGTGGTAATGCTAAAATTCCGATGCGCTTGTATATATTTTCACTTTGCATATCAAAAGGTAGGATATTGACATCGATCTTGACAGTTTGGCTTGGATCTAGGAGCGGGACAATTGAAATATTCGGCTACCCGTAAAACGCATCATCCCAATTCGTAAAAGTTTTGAACCCGTGCTCCGAAAAATGCGCAATCAAGATTTGTTTGCTTGATTCTGTTATGCTGAGTTGCAATACGACATCAATATCTTGCGTCATGCGTGATTGGGCATATAGTGGTGTTAATACACCGTCAACGATCATGTAATGCCAATTAAATTGTGATTCAAGAGATTCAAGGAATAATATTAACATTTCAAACACTTTCGGGTAATGTGCTTGCATCCTATCTTCGCCTTGCCATGGCCATCTTTTGTAAATGGAAATCCTTCATAATTTCAATTTCTGATTTCTCTGGATGTCGGACCTTTTCCTCTTGAATATACACGTTGATTCCCCAATCGCACATCTCGAAAAAAAGCCGGATCATCTCTTGTTCAGGGATATTCTTGATCATTTACATTTTCAATTTTATATCTTGAATATTTCGAGCACTCATGGCTTCGCGAAACCGTATATTGTATTTCGGTTTCCCAGTTGATGATTCTTGCGACATGCCTCTGTGATTTATTCTCGTCAAGACCACAATAACCTTCCGAAACCATCTGCCTTGAGTTTATGAATTTAGCTCCTTTTCAACGATTGACACCCCGAGTCGAGCCATTCCTTCCAGATCGGCAATACACGTGCTCATGTATCCAATTTGCTATCGGGCACGTTTCACGCTGCTGCTTGACCTCTATCAACCATTCTGCAAATGCCATTCTGCAGATGCTAGCCGGGCTCGCGCGCCGCCGGGCGGCTTCTGGCAATGCAAGTCCGTGTTTAAAACGACCGCGAGATAGGGATGACCATGGAGTTGCGCACGCGGAAAGCCTCGTCATTTGGGACCATCGCGTGCCTGGCGCTCTTGGCTTGCTTGGCAATCTCCTTGCCCTCCGCGGGTGCAGGTGATGGCCAGCCAGGCAGCACCATGGCTGCACGCGTGAACCAAGGCATTCCTAATCCTTCCGGGATAGATGTCCCCGGGTACAACATCTTCTGGTTCTTGCACGTTACCGACGCCCAAGAAAGCTGGCTCTACGGGGACGCGGCGGAGGATCCGGGCCTCGCTCACCAGTACTTCTTGCTGTTGAACGAGTCGGCCCGAGTGATAGCGCCCGAGTTCGTCGTCAATACGGGCGACATCGTGAACACGAACGACCACGACGGCAACATACTCGCCGACAACCTCGGCCAGGACGACAATGAGTGGGCCATGTACCGGAACGCCACGGACCTGGCTGGCGCGAACCTTTCGTGGTACGTCGACCTCACGGGGAACCACGACGGCTACGGCGACCCGGGCTTCACGTACTACCTCGCCAACTCGGTGCTGGGGAGGGCCACCGGGCAGTACCACCATGCATGGGGCGTCAACACGAGCGCGGGGCAGCACCGGTTCATCGGGCTGAAGAGCACGGAGGGCGACGGCGTGGACTACCAGTTTGCCGTGTTCGGGATCCTCACACGGGCGGAGATGGACTGGTACGAGGGGGAGCTGCGGAGGGACACGGGCTCGCCTTCCCCGGTCACGTTCCTCCTCCAGCACCACCCGCCCTACACGTTTACCGCCGAGCTAACGAGTTCTGGGAAGTCGTTCGAGGCGCTAGCGAACGATTATGGAGTCGATGTTATGCTATTCGGCCACGACCATGTCGAAACCATCGATTACATGCCGCAAGCGAACGGCATCCGGGCGATCCAGACACCCGCGTTCCACAAGGATCGGGGCACCTACCGGATCGTGGCGGTCGACAGCGGCGTCTTGTCCTCGGAGCTGGCATTCGTGGGCCAGTGGCCGCAAGGGCTCATCACGAGCCCGATCGCGACCGACCACGTGTATGGTGACTACCTCGAAGTTCCCCACGCGGCACCCGGCGCGATCCGCGTGCTCGCGTGGGACGCCGCGGGCGTGACCGGCGTGCAAGTCCGGATCGACGGGGGCACGTGGCAAGATGCCACGCAAGCGACTGGGCCCTTGTGGGAACTTCAACTACCGGGGAGCGCGCCGGACAAGATGCACATCGAGGCGCGCATCAGCGGCGCGTCGGGCGTGAAAGTCGTCTCGATCGACTACGACGTTAACGCGACGCCTGGCTGGACACAATTCCACTGGATGCTCCTTCTATACGCGGGCGTGCCTGGCATTATTGGCGTGTGCGTCGCCTACACGCTCGTGCGGCGGTTCAAGAACCCCGCCACGTACGGCAAGAAGGAAGACCAGCGGGTCGACCGGGGCAAGCTCAAGCTGTTCCTGATTTTTTGCGCGATCTTCGTGGCGGTGCCGCTGGTCGTGGGCAACATGTTCGGCGATCCGACCTTGCTATTCGCCCTGGGCTTCATCCGGCTCGAGACGGCATCGACCCACTTCACGTGGCTGCTGTTCACCATCACGGGGGCTCACTTCTTGGCATCGGTTCTCCCGGTCGGCTGCACGCTTTCCAAGGAGCATTGGCATAAGAACATCGTCGCCAGCGGCATCTCGATGGCATTCACGGGGCTGCTGTTCGTGCTGGTCAACTGCATCTACCCCGGCATCGCCCTGATCGCTCCCGGGTACTACCTAATGCTCGCGTGTAACGTCTTGTTCATTAAACGTTCCAAGGAGATGGAGCGGGCGATGAAGGCCCGGGCTTGATCCTCTCCCGGGAGAATAGCTCGTGGGATTGGAAAAAAGGAGTGGAGAGGGGCACAAGTCCAAGCAGTTAAGACATGTCCTCGATGCTCCATGTCCGGTATGGGTATCTAATCACGTGTATTTGGTTTCGGCCAATGAATGCGATCGAACCACGAAAACCCTTTCTTGATAAAATCCTTGAAACCTACACCTCGCCTATAGCCGAGGAAATAATACAGCACGAGCACAGCACCCAAAATCGCGAGCGGGATGCCGATGGAGAGCCCAACGATAAGTGCAGCCAAATCTTCTGGAGTCGTGGGGGCCGTGTAGAAACCAAACGCGTACACGTCGCTATTGCTGGATATTGAATTCCGGTAATCCTCCCACACATAGAAAAAACTCTTGGGGGCGTTATTTACGATGACAGGATAGCTTTGTTCTCCAGGAGAACCGCAGATTCTCTTTCCATTTGCTTCCCATTGCTTCTGTCCGTTAGCATCGAGCCATTGGGCGTATATGTCCGGTTCCACGTCTGGATAATACGCGCTCCAAACCACCCCGCAACCCCCGGCGCCATCCGGGGCGACGTCGATGTCTTCTTTGTCCCCTGGAAAACTGCATAGTTGAACGCCATCTGGCCCCCACATGCGACCACCATTCGCGTTCACGCGTTGGATGTAAACGTCATCCCTACTAATTCCATCCTTGTCATCTTGCCACGCTAGAAACGCACCCGTGCCTCCATCGGACACCAGCTTCGGATAATCTTGATCGTTGGCACCACCGGCGATCAACGACCCGTTCGGGCTCAATAGGATCGTGCCAGCTTGATTTACCCTTTGGATGTATATGTCGAGATCGCCATCCCTGCTGTCCGGCCAGGCGATGAAGGCGCCATTGCTTCCATCAAGACATGAAACGGGACTGAAACGGTATCCTTCTGGCATAAAACATAAGAGCCTGCCATCGATGTCCCATTCAGGCGTGCCGCTGGAGGTTACTTTTTGTATGAAGATCATGTTCGAGACCCCCCAGGAGATGAGGGCATCACCGTTGTCATCGACGAGGATGCTTGGATCCCCGAAAGGGCCCACGATCGTGCATATTGCTGTTCCATTTATCCCCGGCCACGCGAGCGTTCCATTTTTCAACACGCGTTGTAGGCGGATTGTAAATTGGCCAAACATCGGATGAAGCCATGCTATGTACGCTCCCCCGTCACCATCGGGACATATCCTCGGTAACACGTGATTATGTGAGACGGGTACGACCGTCACCCCTTGATTGTTCCAATGGATGCTCCCGTTTTTCCACACGTGCTGGGCGTAAATGCCCGAATTTATCGAGTTTCGCTCGTCCCGCCAGGCAGCGATAATGCCACCCGCCCCGTCTGAACATATCGCTGGCCGCATTTGATTCTCCGTGAATTCACAAAGGACACTTCCATTTTTCGTCCACAGGCTCTCCCCTTCCACGTTCACGCGTTGCATGTAGATATCTTTATCTAAACCACGACCATCGTCCCACACGATGATGGCTCCTCCCTCACCATCAGGCAGCATGCAAACATTTTCTTGGTATCCGAGGGAATTGCATACAACATTTCCATGTTGTAGCCATGCAGCACGACACAATCCAACAGATTCTAAGGAAGCAGCGACGAGGGTAATGAGAACCAGACATAACAGATGGTATCTATGTTTCATCGTTATCACTAGTCTCGAGGATGTTCGAAATTTTTGAAGGCAAGTGGTAGATATTCCGTATTTTGATAAAAAGATGCATGTCAGGTGATGTAATCGAGCTATGAAAGGGCTCCTGGCTTCGACTTGTTCATATAGAAGGTCTCATCGATATGAAACCATCGCCGACAAGGATTCGAGCGGTGTAGGGAAAAGAGACGGGAAATAGGAGATTTCCCAAGCTGTTCCTGATTTTTTGCGCGATCTTCGTGGCGGTGCCGCTGGTCGTGGGCAACATGTTCGGCGATCCGACCTTGCTATTCGCCCTGGGCTTCATCCGGCTCGAGACGGCATCGACCCACTTCACGTGGCTGCTGTTCACCATCACGGGGGCTCACTTCTTGGCATCGGTTCTCTCGGTCGGCTGCTCGCTTTCCAAGGAGCATTGCGCCTCTTGAGGAGAGCCTCAAGCATTTGCCCGTGGTGGCCACATGGCGGCCCCTAGGAGGAATGCTGGTCGCGCGCGAAGTACTTGTCGCCGTAGTAGTTATAAATCGCGGCGGCGGGGTTGTGGCCGAGCCTCCTGTCCTTCGCGATGAGCAAGGTGATGGGTGCCTCCGAATGCTTGATGAACAAGCTGTCGTGACCGACGCAAAGGCCGACGAGGACGTTGAGGTCGGTCTTCTCCTCGTTGAGCACGAGGGCCTGGGCAACCGGGTTGCACGACACGAATCCTATCGCGTGGCCCGTCTTGGACACCATCTGGTACTCCTCGGGGATATCGCCGATCTCCGTCTTCGTGAAACTCCCCGTCTTGCAGTTGACGGAACGCACGTCAAAGCCGTAGGCCTCGAATATCCGCTGGATCTTGGCCGCCTCGCTCTGGAGCCCGATGCAGAACGCGATGCCGAGCCGCGTTCCATGGGGCAGTTTTCCGGCCTCTTCTTGCTGCCGACCAGGCATGCGAGCTTCTTGCAGCTCGCGCAGTTTAACTTGGCATCATCTGGTATGGTGTCAAGTTATCTCCTTGGCTTAAAAAAAAACTTGCAAGGCAAGGGATACACCGGGGAAAAGAAATCATCGGCTAGCCACGAAACGCGAGGTGAAATCAATGGTATCCCTTGCGAAGCTTGGCTAATCCTTGATGTCCAAGTGGATCCCGCTATCGTTCCTGACGAGGTTCAAGAGCTTGATGCCTCCTCGTTGTTTCATCGCGCTGAAGCTCATTCCCTTGTTGATGTTCTCGAGCACGAGAGCGGTGTCTGTCACGACCGACCCCGAGACCATGTCCACGCCATGACGGAAAAGAACCGTAGACATCGGGGTCGTGGGGCCGAGCAATATCTTGATGCTTTGCGAGGGACAGAGTTCCAACAAGCCCGGGAGGGTGTGGTTGATAAGCGTCGTGCTCGAGATGGCTATTATATCGGATTTGGGAAGGCAAGTCCTGCTCGCGCTTTCTTGCAAGTCGCCAGGCTGCGGCCTTTTTTCGATGACCCAGAGGTTCCTCGCCACTTCTCTCACCTTTTCGACGAAAGGGAAATGCCCTATAATGGACACGTTTTTGCCACGCCCGGCTTTTATGATGAAACCGGCCGCGTCGCCTTCTTTGCTCGATCCCGTGTCGATATCGATGAGCGAATTGATCGCGGCCATCCCGAGGGAAGCTTCCGGAATGCTTTCCGATAATGACAGGGCAGCGAGCTCGTCAGCGGTCATGCCCGCGTACGCGGTGGCGTCTCGCGACGACCCGCCGCTATTGCAGTCTCCCTCGTTAAGCGCGGATGCAAGACCGCAATGCTTGCTCACCACGCCTGTCCAGAGCGGGCCCCTTCGTATCTCGCTTACCTTCAATCCTTTTTCAAGGCTTGCAATTATATCTTTAAGGATTCTCAGGGCGATAACCCGCTTTCATTTTTTTCATGAGGTTCGTCTTTCATTTTCTTCAGCGTGTCCTTGAACAAGTCGTACATGTATCTTCCGAACAACGCGTCGAATGAGAAGAGCTTTTCGTAACCACCTTGCACGTAAAAGTTCCACGGGTATATATATCCGCATGTTTCATTCATCTGCGAGAAAATGTGCTTGTCAGAAGGAACATGCTTGAAAATATTCTCTTGATAGGTGATGAACGGTTCCCCGGGGCTCGAGAACCAGTATATATCGTTAATTCGAGCAACGAACAACTCAGTCTGGTGGTAAGTACGGCGTCCGTTTGTGATGATGTTGAGCATAGGAAGGAATCTTCCGTTGAGAAACTTGTAGAAATTATGGAACAGCCCGATCCGAAGTATATCCCGTAATTCGCGCAAGAGAATGCGTGCCCTGTCCTTCAACGAATGGTAGTGCCTCAAGCGGCCCCAGACAGACTTAACTCGGCCGATCCGGGGGAACACGAACCGCCGTCGAACGTCGATGGACGTCACGGGCTCGACGGGCACTGCGTCGATGGCATCGACGACCAGGTCAGCGAACCGCTTCCCGAGGTCCTCGACTTCCTTCAGGGCATTTGCCATCGCGTCGGCGTGGGTAGCGTGGTGGTAATAGCGCGCTGAATAATACCCCTTGTAGCCGTGGATGGTCACGTCGCCAGCAGCGCCGTTAAAGTAAGCTGCTAACTTGAGATTAGGGTACTGGTTGTAGAGCGCCTTGGCCACCATGCCCGGGTACTCGGGATGCACGTCGGCATTTTTCCCAGGCAGCTGGGTTGGATGTGCTTGGTAATTCACGACGATGCCGGCGAGCTTGCCGTCGGCGTCCGTGATCTTGAGGAACCTGACGGGCAACGTGATGGGTTCATACGGCGGCCGGCGGCGGATGGCCAGGAATGGCTCGGGTGGTGCGGTCGTTCCATACCCGATCTTCGCATCGCGAGCGTCGTTGAACGCGTTCACGCCCGCGCGGATCATGTGGCGCATGATGTACCGGATGACGTCGTACTGGACGTCGAACGTGAGCAAGTTGGCGAGCCGGTTCGGGAAGATACCGATCGTATCCGGCGACGAGTGGCTGTGCGTGAAGTGGAGGATGATGCGGGACACGGGTACCCCCGTCCTGCGCGAAATGGCGCGCCGCGCGAGCCGGGCGATCCGGTACTGGAAGCCGACGAGGTCGGCCGAGATGATGATGAGGCTTTGCGCCGGGTCGTCGGGGTGCCGGAAGCACACCGCCCTGGCGTATAAAAAGTCGAGCACCTTTTCAGAGACCTTGTGCAGTCTCAAGTACCCGCCAACCCTGATCCCGAGGTCGAGCGGCGGGGTGATGTTCGTGCTGGAGAAGCCGACGCGATAGGATCCGCTCATCAAGCACGTCGAGCTTTCGGCGGCATAAAAGCACATGCGCACGGCCGAGGAATATTCCAGAAAATGACCATCTCTTGCGCGCTCCCCTGGCACCCGGATCGATATGCGGGCTCAGTACACGAGCAGGAACCCGCACTTCTTGCACGTGGTCTCGAGCTTGTCATGCCCGCGGTCGCAGTTGGCGCACAATGCTATGCCGCAAGAGTGGCAGCGGTTGGTCACGATGCGCACGCTACACGCGGGTCACGTGTCCCGAGGCTTGTTCTTGGCTCGCTCGGTGCACACGCGATCACCTGCGGAAGGGGGTGTAGTTGTCCTCCCTTTCGGTCCCCTCTCTCCGCCCCGGCTTGGTCCCTCGCCGCTTAGCGAGAATCGAGCGCAAGAACACCACGAGCGGAATGATCCCGCCCGCGGCGACGAGGAGGACGAGGCCAACAAATGGCTGGAATAAAAAAGAGAAGTAGATCGTCGCGATGAAGAGCTGGATGTTAGTCGTGATGAACCCGAGACGGGAAAAGTCTTTCGTGCTGATCGGCTTCTTGTACTGCTTGGCGATATTCATCACGAGCACGTTGTCTCCCATAGGCGTGAGATTATCTCCCCAGTTGGCGCCGAAGGCGAGAGCGTAGTTGGCCGCTTTCAACGCCTCGGGAGTCGCAGAACTTCCCATCACGACGGGGACGACGGGGATGAGGATCTTGGTGATGGGGATGTTGTCGACGTTGGCGGAGAGGTATGCCGAAACCCACATGATGATCATGAGCTTCAAGTAATCGTCGCCCGAGCCGATGAAGGCGAGTCCGGTGCCGATCATGTCGATCACGTGGGTGAACTCCATGGCGCCGGACACGACGAAGATGCCCATGAGGTACAGGAAGAGTTCTGGGTTGATCTTGCTCACGAGCGCGTCCGTCTTCACCTTGCTTATCACCACGAGCACCAGGGCACCACCCAGCGCGATGATGTCGGGACTCAAGACATCGGATGGTGTGGTGATGAGGAGACCGATGGTCGCGAACAAGACGACAACGGACTTGATCATCAACCGCCTGTCACGTACAAACGACCAGCCACTGAAGTCCGCGAGCACCTCCATAAAACGCTTCTCGGGTTCCTTGAGTTGCTTGCGGAAGAGAAACAAGAAGAACATGATCGTGATGCAGACCGTGACGATCGACAGCACGCCGACGTTCGCGAAGAACTCGGCGAAGCTTATCTTTGCCCCGGTGCTTATTAAAATGTTGGGGATAGAGGAGATGGGGAGCAGCGTGCCGCCGATGTTGACGAGCACGGCCTGGGTGAGGATGTAAGGCTGCGGATCCACGTCTAGCGCCCTCGCGATCGTGATCGTGAGGGGTATCATTATCAAGACAGTGAGTATGTTGTTGAGGATCGCCGAGATCACGAACGTGAGAAAGCACAGCGTGATCATTAGCTTCACGGCCTCGCCGCCCGTGAGCTTGACCATGTTGATGGCGAAAAACTGGAAAAATCCCGCATCGTTGGCAATTTGCACGATTACGGTCATGCCGAAAATAAGGAGCAAGCTGTGAAAGTTCACGAATCCATCATCCGCGTCGCCGAACAAGAACCAGATGAAATTAATGAACCCAGCGTTCTCGATCAATAGCAAGACGAAAAAGGCGGCCAACGCTCCGATCAGTGCCACGAACGCCCGGTTGAGCACCTCCTTGAGGATCATTATGACGACGACGACGAAGATCGCCGTCACGAGGATCTGGCTCCACGGGTTTGGATCTATCATTGGCTGTTCAACTAGTGGTCGGAACCGATTTAAATATACTTTCCGCGCCTCCTAGGTTCATACTTCAGCGTCGATGGCGAAAAGCGACGCAAGGAACGGGTGGCGAACCGATGCAAGTAGGATTAAAGCGGCGAGCCCACTGACGAGCATAATGGCCGCCCGGTTCATCTTGTCTGCGATGATGATGTTGACGGTGAAGGTAAAATATGAGATGTCGACGATCGCCGCTAACACAAGTGAAGGCACTTTCGGGCGAGGGTGTACCTCTTTGAAACGAGAGGATTGCACTCATATAAATCTGGCAATCTTGCACTTCACCCAGGTGTCGCTGCTCTTCGCCGCCGTTTTTTCCGCCATGATATTGCTCATCATCTCGTTCGTGTGGCGCAAGGCGAAGCAGAACGCAGCATTCGAAGCCGCCAAGTAATAGGTTCAACAAACGAGCGGGAACCCGCACTTCTTGCACGTGGTCTCGAGCTTGTCGTACCAGCGGTAACAATGCACGCATTGGAGCCGGCCGCAAGAGGGGCAAGTATAGTTCACGGGTCGCTTCCCGCAAGCTGGACACGTGCTGCTCGGCTCGTTCTTTGCCCGCTTTTTTCCAAACGTGGTCGTCGCACCCCGTTGCACGACTCTATATAATGATACCCGGCTCTGCTATTCAAGCTGGATCCAGCTCGGTTCGCGAATCCCAACGCAGCCTTTATCACATTGATAGACATACGATCCATTATGGTAGAGGTCAACGGCATAAATATCACCAAGCACGAGTTCAAGGTCGGAACTAAGCAGATGTTCTTGCTGGCTGGCGAATGCCATTATTTCCGCATCAAGCCAGAAGAATGGAACGACCGGTTGGGCCAGTTGAAGGAGATGGGTGCCAACGCGGTGAGCACGTATGTCCCGTGGAACTGGCACGAGGAATACAAGGGAAAATTTGATTTTAGCTCGCCTGAGAAGGACTTGAACGCATTCTTGGAGGCCTGCGAGTTATATCGATTCAAGGTGCTCATCCGGCCTGGGCCGTGGATATGCAGCGAGTGGCAAAACGGGGCGATTCCCCAGTGGCTGTTTGACGAGCACCCGGAGATCCTGTGCACGAACGACGAGGGGAAGGTGCCCACGTGGAATTCGCTCAAGTCGCCGCCCGTCTCGTACCTCCACCCGGTCTACCTCGATCATGTCAAGAAGTGGTACGCGGCCGTTGCCCCGATCATCAAGGCCCACGAGCACCCGCGCGGCGGCATCATACTCGTGCAGCCCGATAACGAGCTCTCCTTCGGGTTCAACAAGGGGCCCTGGTCGGTCGACTACAGCAAGCCTTCCGTGGCGTTCTACCGCGAGTTCTTGAAGCGGAAGCACGAGACGATCGAGCGCGTCAACACCGCCCACGGCACGAAGTTCGCGTCGTTCGAGAAGATCGAGCCCCCGCGCCAGGCCGAGGCCAAGGGCAAGGGAAAGCAGTTCCTCGCCCGCTGCAACGACTGGATGGAGGCGAAGGAGGGCATCATCCAGGAATTCACCGCCCGCTGCATCAAGATGCTGCGCGAGCTCGGCGTCAAGTCACCCATGTACGTGAACACGCCGTCGCTCGAGACGCCCGCCAACGTCATGCTCCAGCACGTCGCGGAACGCGACGCGAAGGATGGCGCTGGCATCGTGCTCGTTGGCGACGATTACTACCCGCGCACGCTCGAGGCGACCTTCTTGCAAGACTTCAAGCTCTCCCTGTCCGCCGAGATGCTCGACGCCCAGCTGCCACACATGCCGATAAGCTGGGAGTTCCAGGGTGGCCATTACCAGGACCCCTCCGGCGTGAACGACGCGCAGATGCTGCCACGCCTCGCGCTTGCCCACGGCATCAAGGCATTCAGCTTCTACATGCTCGTCGGCGGGCGCAACCCGCCGATGCCGGCCGATCTCAAGAAGCGCTACAAGCATCCATTCGATCACTACGGCATGATGGGGAACGTGGTCGGCCCTGGCAACGTGATCGACCCGACGGGGACGACGTACGATTTCGGCGCCGCGATCGGCGAGCGCGGCCAGAAGAGCGACCGGTTCCTCATCTACCAGCGGTTCTTCGCGTTCTGCGCCAACAACGCTCCCGAGCTCCTTTCCATGTCCAAGGTGCACGACGACATCGCCTATTTCCACTACCAGCCGTACGAGCGCATAAAGCTCCAGACCGAGCCACTCGGCTTCCTCCTCAACTACAATAACATGACCAGCATCGAGATCGGGAGTCCATTCTTCCAGTTCCTTTCATGCCTCAATCAACTTCACTATCAACCAAAGATGGTCGAGCTGACCCAGGCGACGCCCGAGGAACTCGCCCGGTACAAGGTGGCGTTCGGCTTTTTTGCATCCTACATTGACGGCGCTACCATGAACAAGCTGGTGGACTTCGTGAAGGGCGGCGGCACGCTCATCACGCTCTTCGAGGTGCCGTCAATGAACGCTGCGATGGGCCCGCTGGATGCCATGGGAAGCCTCGTTCCTACCACGGTCGAAGCCAAGGTGACCGACCAGACCATCACCGCCCTGGGCCACGTGATCGACAGCGCGGACTTTGCCCTCGCGTTCAAGGACATCCCGAACGATTCCGAGGTCATCGCCACGCTCCCGGACGGGCGATTCTGTGCGTATGCAGCGGATGTCGGCAAGGGTAAGGTCGTCCACATCGGTTTCCCGCCACCTCCCGAGAAGGAGGGCCGCGCCTTCGTACAAGCGCTGCTCGACGACCTCAAGGTACCTCCTCCCAAGTCCAGCGTGTCCGTCCCCGGGGTCCTCGCGATCCAGCAAGAGGCTCCCGGTGGCGAGCGGCTCGTCGCCGTGTGTAACTTGTGGAAGCGCGACGAGGTCGTGGATGTCGTGCTCGAGGACGAGGCCCGGAAGGCAGCATCCCGGATCGATGTGGAGGGGATCAAGGTCATCGCCCGCACTTGCTTCTTCTGGCACGTGAACAAGAAGCTGGCCGACGGGGTGTTCGTCGCCCTCGCCACGAGCGAGATCACGTCGGCCAAGAAGGAGGGCAGCCAGCTCGTCGTGAACGGCTTCAACTTCAAGAACGCGTCCGGCCAGCTCTGGATCTTTGCCGAGTCCAAGCCCAAGAAGTGCTCGCACAAGTACACGTACGGCGGCGACAAACTCATCCGCATCGCGCATGATTACCCGACCGAGATCCAAATCGAGCTACCAAAAGAAACAATCGTGTTCAAGCTCAAGGCATTCGACGTGCCGAAAGATTGAACGAGATAGAAAAAAAAGACATGCAAGCTTTCTTTTTACTTGTCTATTTCTTCTTTAATCCTTCCAGCCGTCGAGGAGCTCCTTTTCAACATCCATCTCGTCGAGAAAGCGGATCAAGTCCTTCTTCATGGCGGCCATGACGTCGGGATGTTGCGCCGACACGTCGTTTTGCTGCCGGGGATCCTCTTGCAGGTCGAAGAGCATGTCGCGGGCCTCCTCCCACGGCTCCAGGGTCTTCTCCAGGCCGTCGACCGCCTTGTCGATGATCACCTTGCCTTGCCCCTCCCGGCGGCGCGAGACGAGGATCGCCGACCACCCGTCCTTGACCATCGAGACCGGGATGCCGGGGCCTGCAAGGAACGGGAAGCTCGTGGCAAAGTCCCGGTGGTGATCATTGTTGCCGAGGAGCGTTTCCTTGAACGACAGGCCCTGGCAGGCAAGGAACGGGTGCCCCTCGATGTCCATGATCGTCGGCGCGAAGTCCGGCGGCTGGACGATGGCCTTTTTGCGACATGGCTTCACGTCGGGATGGTAGACCAGCAGCGGGATGTGGTTTATCTCCTCGAACAGCGGGATGTACCGGAGGACGTGCCGGGCGGGGCCTTGATAGCTCGTGAAGCTCTTGCCGATGAACCCGTGCTCGCCGAGCAGGAAGCCATGGTCGGCCGTGAAGATGATCATGGTGTTGTCAAGCAGGCCGAGGTCCTCTACCTTGTCGAAGATCCGGCCAGCCCACCTGTCGACGAGGGTTACCTCCGCGGCATAGCGGGCACGGCAGTTCTCCACCTCATCTGGCGTGAGGTATCCGGCGGTCTTGGTGTAGCACGGGTAATCGACGTCGCGGCCCTTGAAGTCGGGATCCACGTACTTATCGACGTACCATTGGGGTGCGTCCCACGGCTCGTGCGGGTCGAAAAAGTCCACATACAAGTAGAATGGTCCCTCGTCGTAGTTTTCTTCGAGCCACTCGCACGCGCAAGACGCCGTCCTGGGTGCAAACCAATCTTGCTCGTGGTGCCAGTGGGCGCGGGCGCGCATGTGCATCGTTTGGAGGCCAACTGGATTCCTGTATAATGACGGGTCAGATTTGAATGGTGGGGCCTTGGGCGACGTCTTCCAGCGGTCATGTTCTTGTCCACGAATCCATTCGAAGCCATCGAAGCCTCTTTGGTAGTTAAACCCGTTCTCGAGAATGTGCGGCTCGTCGCATACCATCATGGTCGTGTAGCCTTGCTGGCCGATCATGACCTGGAGAACCGGCTCCCCGGGGTGCAACGGCGCCCACGGCGTGTAGGTCGCCGAGAACGTCCCCGCCATCACGTCGTGGCGGTGGGGGACGGTCGGGAAGCTGGCCGAGTACGCGTTGTCGAAGACCGCACACTTTTCGGCGAATTTCGCGATGTTGCGCGTGTCGACGGGCCTGCCGTTCACCTTCATGGTGTTGTAACACGAAACGAAGTCCCGCCGCAGAGTGTCCGAGATGATGATTATAAAATTGAGTTTTTTGCCCGGCATTTCGATCCGTATGAGAGGTCGCCCACGAGGGTTAAAAGGGTGCCGAGGCTACCTTCTTGAAGTAGCGGTCGGTCATACCGGCGACGTAGTCCCGGGCGATGATCGCTGGCGTGGCCTTGTGTTGCTCGATGTAATCATTCCCGACCAGCTGCACGTGGTCGGTGAACACGGCGGTGCCCTCGTTCCCCCTGGCCACGTCGTCGCAAGCCTGCTCGAACAGTTTCTCCATCTTCGCGGGCACGTCCTGGATCTTGGACGCGAGGGTCTCGTGCTTGTAGATGCGATTCATGTTGAACTCGTAAAGAGCGAGCAATGCCTGGTGCACGTCCTTGCTGTAGGCGACTTTCGATAGCTCTGCTTCCCTGGTGTTCTTGATCAGGTCCTTGACGAGGATGTCGATCACTTGGCGGTTCGTGTTGCCGAGCATCGTGTCCGGGATGTCCTCCCGCGCGATCAAGCCGAGCGTTATCGCGTCCTCGATGTCGCGACCGAGATAGCTGATCGTGTCCACGAACCGGACGATGCACGCCTCCAGGGTCATCGGCCGCAGGTCGACAGTTCCCGGCGCTCGAATCGTCTTCTCCAGGTTTGCATCGAGCCTCGCGATGGCTTGACCTGGATCCCTTCCGTCGACGTGCTCCGGCTCGATCTCCCGCACCTGGACCTCGCCGTTGTGGCACAAGATGCCGTCCAGCGTTTGCATTGACAAGTTGAGCCCGGGGAAAGGATCCGGCTGCTTCCGGTACGTGCTCTCGACCTGGTCGAGGAACACGATGCTCTGGGCGTTGTGGTGGAAGTGGCCGATGCCGTGCCTGGCGCAAGCCTTGTCCAGCACCTTCTCGCCCTCGTGGCCAAACGGGCAGTGGCCGACGTCGTGCCCGAGGGCGATGGCCTCGATGAGGTCCTCGTTGAGACCGAGCACGCGGCCGATGAACCGGCCTATCTTGGCGAGGAATTGCACGTGGATGACGCGGTGGCTGATGCGGTCGTCTTCGATATTGGAGAAAACTTGTGTCTTGTCGGCATACCTGTTGAACGAAAACGAATGGAGGATCCTATCACTATCCCGCCAGTATTGCAGCCGCGGTCCTTCGTGACGTTCTTGCTCGTCTTTCCGGAAGATGGCGTCGGCCGATCGAGCTGCCACGGGCGCGAGCGCGCGCTCCCGATCGAGCAAGGCCTGCATGACGGCGCGATCGAATGACATGTGTAATGAGGACGCGCCGAGAGGCTTTATACCATGCCGGCCGCCGCGCGGTCCCGCTAGACCTCATACTCCCCGCCGAGCTTCGGGAGCACGACGGTCGTCGCCTTGGACAGGTCCATCTTCTCGTACAAGTCCGGGTTGAGCGAGTGGACGGGGAACACGCAAGCGGGCTTGATTTCCCGCACCATCCATTCCAGCGCGTCCGGGCTCGCGTGACCGGAACAATGGGTGCTGTGAACGTTTTCCTCGGGGATACCAAATCGTTCGAGCCATGCCATCCGCTTGTCGTCCGAGATCCCTCCCTCGTCATCGACCGGCTCGCTCATGGACTTGATGAAATGGGACCCCTCTGGTGGCCGCAGGTCCGGCAGCTCGTTGAGCATGTAGAACGATAGATACATCAAGTATCGCCCGGGATGTGCCCGCACGTGCTCTGCTCTCACGTTTGGCCGGAAGGAGAGGTTGATCCTCTTGTATTTTGCCTTCTCGGTAGCCTTCGCTGGATCCATGAATGCTGCCGCGATGTCGTTGGAATAGGAATAATCGCTCGGCTCGTACAAGCCCGACTTGGCCTTGTAGAGATAGATCAGCACGTCATTCAAGTCGATTGATGCCAGTCCCGCGATGCCGGCTTTCTTGCATGCATCAATCAAGAGAAACACGTCGGCGTCGATAACGAGCTGCCGCCCCGCCGCTTTCGCGGCCCGGTAAAAGCTCTGGAACCGCCAGATGTCCTTTCCTGAGCAATCGAAGAAAACCATCTTTTCCCCAGATTCCCCCTTCACCTTATCGAGGATAGCCTCGATCCCGGCTTGGACGGATGCCTCGTCCTGGTAATAGGAAATCTTGTCGCCACGCTCCAGCCTCGTCCCCTCGATGACGAGTAAATCCGGCTTGAAATCCTTCGCGGCTTGGACGAAGGCGCGGGCCTGGGACGCGAGGGGCCCGTGCATCCGGATATCCCCCGTGTAGACCACTTTCTTTCCCGTCGTCGTGTCTTTGATCAGGAACCCGCCGGCACCCGGGATCGAGTGGTCGGTCTCGTGGAAGGAGAGCTCGATGCCGCCCGTCGCGACCTTTTTTCGCTCCCCTGGAGCGAGTATAGCCGGTTTGCGTTCCCCTTCGACTGAATCGGCCACTATCTTGGTTCCATCTAGCTTGTATTGGAGCTTGTACTCGTTTATGCCACGTAAAGGCGTGCCGGCCTTGCTTACCTTTTCGAAATGATCGAGCAAGCTGGCTGACGTGGTTCCATAGACGGGATTGATAGTCGAGTGCAAATATTTTATCAGCCCGGCGTGGTCCCCGTGCAAGTGGGAGAGCGCGACCTCTGTCACGGCGGGTTTCTCTGCGAAATCGAAGGGGATGCCGAAAACGGACTTCAAGTCCCCCGCGACGTGCAGCATGAGGTCCTCGCGGTAGATGCCCTTGAGTAAACCTTCGGGACGAGGAACCAACCCGATCGATAGCGCGTCGAGGATGTACTCGCTCTCCCGTAGTTTCAAGAACGCATCCGTGTATTTCTTGGAGATACCGTAATCTAGCCCGAAATCAAGCATGATCGCGCGGCCGTTCGCCGCCTGGAGACAGATCTTGTTGCCCCCGATGACGTTCACGCCCCCGAAAAAGCCGATCGTGGTCTTTGCCATGCTAGTTCCACTGCAGTGTGGTCTCTTGCGCTCGATGATCCTTCGCGGCGAGGGCTTAAAACTCGTGCCAATTTAACAAGGCGTAGACGTATTCGCGGATGGCACCATGTAGTTATATCGCCAGAGCTTGATCCGTTGTGTCATGGAGCGGATAAAGGACTTGATCGCTCGCGGCGATCTCGAGAAGGTCTTCGCTCCGCTGCTTCCACTCTTCCCGCAAGCATTCGCGTACGTAAAGGGGGAACTGTTAGATCGCGTCTGGCCAACCGTGAAGCCAATACTCGAAGCCAGGGGAATTGACACCAACCAGAACCGCGATGTCTTGCTCCATGACTTGATGAAAGAGGATCCGGTCGAGCTCGCGTCCGAGATCGATAGCGACCCGTTCAAGACCCTCGTCCGAACGATACTATCCGCCCGCAGCAAGGACGAGCAGACGATCAAGGTCTCCGAAGCGTTGTTCAAGCACTACGACACGGCAGGGAAACTGGCCGCCGCGCCGCCCGAGAAAGTCGAGGAGATCATCAAGCCCATCGGCTTCTACCGGGCAAAGACCAGGAGCATCCAGGGCGCGGCGCGGATGCTGATAGACCAGCACGGCGGCAAGGTCCCGGACAAGTACGAGGCCTTGCTGGAGCTTCCTGGGGTCGGCCCCAAGGTTGCCAACTGCGTGCTCGTCTACGCGTTCGGGATACCCGCCATTCCCGTCGACACCCACGTTCACCGCATCGTGAATCGATGGGGACTCGTCACGACGACAGATCCAGAGAAAACTTGCGACCAGTTGATGGAGATTTTGCCACGCGAGTGGTGGCTCGTCATCAACGACTTGCTTATCCGCTTTGGCAAGGAAATCTGCAAGCCCATCACCCCGATCTGCCACGAATGTCCTCTAGATGCGATTTGTCCCAAGATCGTCGTGCTGAACAAGCCAAGGAAAAAAACAGAAGCCAAGCAAAAGGGGAAAAGGAACAAGTAAACGGGTTCAGCCGAGCAAGCACATCTTGATCTCGTGCGGCTCGAAGTGCAACGCGGCTTGGCCCCCGGACACGTCGATTTTTTTCTTCACGGAGCCATCGACCTTGATTTCCAACAGCTGCGCGATGCCCGGGGCGAGATTAGCTTTCGTGTCGATGACAAAATCGGCGAGGTTGAAGGCAGTCACGAGCACCTTCCCGTCCCGCATGCGGAGCGAGGTCACGCGTATCCAGGGATCCAGGTTACTGATGATGGGCTCTAAAAGCTTCGGATCCGGTTCGCCGAGCTGGAACAAGATGGTCTTCGGCCTCGCGCAAAACGAGTCCGCGAAGTCATCGCTGGCATGTAGTGGCACGTCAGCAGGGTGGATCGACACGCTATAATCGAACGTGTAGGCCTTGCCAAGCTCTTGCGCGCCGGGCGTCTTCTCGCCCGGGCCGGCGTTGACGGGTCGCTCGGGTATATCGCCCCGCGACAGCCAGCCGACGCACCGGAGGAGCGTCATGGCGAGCTGGTGGCCACCCGCGAGCTCGACCTCGGGCAGGCCCTTGTTGGCGAGCGTGATGGCGACCTTCCCGTCGGGGGAGTTGACCCGGACGTAGCGCTTCTGGGGCATGATGCCCGTCGGCTGCTCGGCGAACTTGTCCAGCACCTCGGGCGCCCAGCCGCGCTCGATCGTGCCGAAGTGCGTGGCGGCATGGATCTTTTCCGCCTTGAACGGCAGGTCGAAGCGGACGCGCAGCCGGTGGTCCTTGGCCGTGTTGACCAGCCTGGTTTCGATGTCGATCCGTGGCAGCGCGCGGAAGAACCGGAAGGTCGTCTCGACGTCGACGTCCACCTTCCCCTCGCGCTTGTCCATCTTCTCGTTCGCCTCCTTGAACAGCTCCAGGGTCAGTGTTTGCTTGATCTCCGCGAACACGGCACCCTGGCCGCTCACCTTTCGCTTGGCACCCGACACCCTTGCCTTCTCGGGGCCGAGGCGCCCGTAAGTGTACTCGTCGCCCCGGTCGCCCCAGTCCTCGAACACGTGCAAGGCGGGGAAGGCCACCCCGCTCCGCTTGTCTAGTAGCTCGAAGCTGCCGTCCTTGTTGAATTTCACCGAGTAATACTTGGTGTCGACCTTGTCCGCCGATGCCACGAGCACGTCGTCCGCCTTGGATTCGGCGGGCTTGTCCGTGAACGTGACCCGCGTGAAGGCCCACGGTGCCAGCGGGAGGACGCCACCGTAGACCACGTTCGCGGGCTGCGTGGCGATGACGTGCGCTTTCTTGTACTTGCCGGATGCGAGCATCCGCTCGGCCTCCTTTTTCCAGAACTCGATGTCGAACTCGCCGACCGCCACCTTGTCGACCGTGGCACGGACCTCCACGAGGCCCGGCTCGGCCCCGTCGAACACTTTAACCTCGTTGATGTACCAGCCCGCTATCTTCCGGGACGCGAGCTTGAGCAGCATCTTTACCGCCAACGTGTTCGCCGTGGTCTCGAGCAGCGTGCCCGTTAGGGATCGCAATTGCTGCAAGTTGTATTTCTTGCCGTCCGGCGTTTCGACGGCAGCGGCGATGGTTCCTGGCGGCGTGTCTATCTCCGCGTAAACGGGACCCGTGGCGCTCGTCGGGTTGAGGATGATGGCCGATGCAGTCTTGGCTAGCTTGGCTTTCTCTTGCATGGTCGTCTCCGCCTCGAGCGCGACGCTCTCGGCGATGGACGTGGCCCAGGAGTCCCGCGCCGCCATTTCCTCGTGGACCTGGTCGATGCTGCAGCCGCAGATCGAGTCGTGGGGCTGGTTCTGGAGGTGCCACTTCCACGCCTCGTCGAGGAAGCCGGACGGGTACGGCACGCCGAACGCGCGGGAGGCGTAGGTGGCGAGGGGCTCGGCGAGGTTGCAGAGCAAGTCCTCGTTCTTCTGGTTCCATTGCTTGATCCACATGCGCGACGACAGCGTGTCGTGCAGCAAGTGCGCCCGCGCGAAGGATCGAAACTCGCCAGCGTAGACCGGGGGCGTGTACCCCGCCGCCTTCATCTCGGCTTGCAGCACGTCGGCGAATGTCTCGACATTGCCCAGGATGAACGTCATGTCCTTGCTCTCGAGCTTCTTGTTGAAGTCGAGGACGAAGGGCTGCGGGAACAGGTGGTCGGACCCGTTCATGAGGAGGTACGCGGGGACGGGGGAGAACGGCTCGAGCTCATCGAGCAAGTCCGGGATGCGGTCCTTGTAGAGGTCGAAGTTCTCGTTCGCGTTGGCCATGTTGCCATAGCCGTGCGGGAGGTAGATGGCCGGGATCGACGCGGTCGCTGACGCGTGCGACTTCCACGTGAACGGCACGGTGGTGAGCGACGGGGGGACGCCGCGCCACGCCGTGGCGGCCTTGCAGCTCGTCAGGTCGGCGAGTATCTGCGGGATGGCCCGGGTATGCCCGAAACAATCGGGTAGATGGCCGACCTTCATCAACGGGATGTCCAGCTTCTTGCTGATGTTATGGGCACGCTCCAGGTTCCGTATGAAGCTCTCCGCGCCGGCCAGGAACTCGTCCGGGAGCAGATACCAAGGCCCTACAGTGATGCGACCTTCCCGGATGGCCTTCACGAGCGTTTCCTTGTTTTCTGGCTTGATGTCCAGGTAGTCTTCGAGGACGACGGTTTGCCCGTCGAGCATGAACGTGAAGCCTGGCTTGTCAATGGACAAGCACGTGTCTATTAGCTTCACCAACTTGTGCCGGAACTTCTGGAACGGCTGATACCACTCACGGTCGAAATGCGTGTGTGGTACAACGACAATCTTCTTCTGCTTCGTCGATGTCGCCATGTCCGTGTCACTTCTCGTGCGATGCATCCATGTAATCCTTCGGATGATTAGTCCTTTTCTAGACGAAACCCGTTGCCTCCATTTGTCCTCATCCTATAAATACCGGAGCGGCATGCAGCACGGATAGAATGAAAGCCGCGTGATCCGTCGGTGGTTCCAGCTCGAGTAAGGCCTTGTACTCCGAGTTAGGATCGCTCGGCGGCGAGCGACGTGGCCTCCCGCTCGTTTTTTCCACTCTTGGCAATCATTGGTCGATTGACACGGTATCGTCTCGTGACCGGTGTGCAAGAAAAGAGGGCGATGATGACACGGCGTTGCAGAGCGCGGCACGCGTAGCCATGACGAATAAACCGCAGGCTGAGCCTCGTCTAGGGAATCTTGCGGGTATCGGGGCTGGCTATCTCATTTAGTGCGTTTTTTTGTGTCGACCTTTTTTTTTCCTTCAAGAGGTATTCCTAAGAATCAAGCGACTTCAAGATCCGCTCTGTAATCTTCCCCGTGTACGCATCGTTCTCAGGGGTAAGGGGAGCATCATCGAGTGCCTTGGAAAGGCGTTCGATTACCTCGAACGAGGTAAGCATGTCCCTTGCAATGATCGATTTCGAGACCTTCCGCTCTTCTGCTAGAAGCGAGATAATCGCATCCAAGGTCTTGTCGTTGCGTATGTTGATCTGTACCATAAAATGTTACACATTGTAAACGGAAATATATAACGAAGCGCTGTCGCTTGGCTTCGACGATGCGGATGCAAGCTTGGCGAGCATGGGCATTAAAGAAAGTGATTCGACCATTATTGTTACTGAAGACCGGCCACTCCTCGATTATCTCGAGTTGAACAAGATATCGGCCGTTCAATTCGCCGAATTGCTTCAAATCTATACAAACACGGGGGAGATCGAGCTGAAGGTAGTCTATCGATTAATGAAGGAATTGCAAGACTTGCGGAACATAACGAAGCAGAAGATGAACACGCTCTTGAAATGGAAAGCAGAAAAGTTCAGGTGATCTGTTCTCTTCAGCCACCCGGATCGTGTGACATTTTCTCCTTGATACTGGCCCCTTATTATTTCGGACCTTGTTTCCTGGTTTCTAGGGGGATTGTTCTTGGAGGAAAAAGACATGTTCGTTCGGCCCGAGCGTGGCCCGCCACGACGTGCCGTCGAGCACCTTGTCCTCTCCCTCGATGCCCACGAGCTTCACCGGCGTGCCCAGGTCGAGGAAGTACGGCACCGAGTCGAAAACGACGTCTTGCGGGTTGTTCCAGTCCTTGTTATAGGCCAGCAACAAGTGCTGCTTCTCGTCCAACGATGTTTTCCTGAGGACGAGAACGGCCTTGTTGCCGTAGTCGAAGTGCTTCATGGGGCCGTCCTCGTTGAGGCAGCGGAACCGCTGCTTGAAGGCGTTCACCTTCCCGATGAATTCGGAGATGTCGAAGTTGGGTGCCTGCCAGTCCGCCGTCGACCCGCTCACCACGTCGAGCGGCCGGGTGAAGCCGTACTCGTACCCGACGGGCATCATCACGCCTGCCGAGAAGAAGGCAGCGAAGAGGTACCGGAACCGCTGCACGTCCTCCCGCTTGTTCGTTTGCTCCGCGAGGCGCGGCGTGTCGTGGCTCTCGGGGAAGGAGATCGACGGCGCGGCCTTGCGAAAGTTCTCGTACTGTTCGGGGCACCACGGCTGCGTGAAATCCCAATACTTGCTGCTGTTGTAGATGAAATCGAAGCCCGCTTCCACGGTCTCCTTCATCTGGTCAAGCGTGCAGCCGAGCGTCTCGGCAGCGAACAGCGTGTCTTTTTTTTGCACCCGGGCCATCTGGATGATCGTTTTCCAGGTGTCGGCGGGTACCTGGTAGGCGGCATCGCAGCGGAAGCCGTCCATCCCCTTGTCGATGTAAAACGAGACCAGGTCGAGCCAGTACGCGAGCATGTTCGCCTTGTCCGGCGAGTTCTCGTGGTCGATCTCGGCGAGGTCACCCCAGATCGTGACCTTTCGTGAATCGTTCGGGTCGATCGCGCACGGGTGGGCGACGCGTTCCTCGATCGTGTAGCTCTTCTCGTTGAAGTGCCGCTTGCTAGCCGGCTCGTGGAGCGGGCATTGCAGCACCACCTTCCCGTCGGACTTCCGGACGACCACGCTCTTGATCACGTACCAGTTCCGGTGCTCCTCGACCAGCGGGGAATCGATGCTCGTGTGGTTGATCACGAGGTCGTACATGACCTTGAGTTTCTCCGCGTGGCATTTCTTGATGAATGCCTCGAGTGGCTCCCATGAGTGCGGGTCGGCAGCGCCCTTCGGGGCGAACATGGGGTTGAACTTGTAATATTCCTTGACGGCATACAAGGAACCAGAAAACCCCGGATAACTCAGCGGATTCAAGTAAACCCAGTCAAAGCCCATCTTCTTGATGCGATCCAGGTGCTTGTCTGCCCACGTGTCGATGGGTCCGAGAACGCGTGGAAAGAGGTTATATATCCGGGGGCCCATCGCCGGTCCTGTTTGCTCTGATTGAACGGCGACGACCTTTGCCGGCTTTTCTGGTTTTTCCGCGGATTTTGCCGGCTTTGCTGGGTTTTTCGGGCGTTTTACCGGTTTTGCCGGTTTCTCCTCGGTCATGAGGGTCATGTTATGTGTTGGTGGAACCCATTAGAAATTTCCGGCTTTCATCGACAAGCCGCCGCTCGTGACCGCCAAAGAAGTGATCCGCTCCTTGGATGATGCATTGCACGGATCCAGGAAACTTGGCCACCCATTGCTTGAAGGTTTTGATTGGCGTGAAATCATCGGCATCACCCGTCAAGAACAGCAATGGAGCCTTCTTTTTTGCTTGCAACGCGGCGGATTCAACCGCGTGCTTGGAAAACATCTCGAACGGGAACGAGATGGACGTGCACGACGATACTTGTTCCGAGGCAAGCGCCGCCGGGAGGGCCATGGCGGCGCCGAACGAATATCCTATTACGTGCACCTTGTTCCAAGCGCCGCAAGATTTTTCACGCACGAACTCGCCGCACATGTGATCGACCACGGCCTTCACCTGGCCCACCTCGCCGTCGCCTTTCTCGTGCGCGCCATCGGATCCACCGACGCCGGAGAAGTTGAACCGCACGGTGGCGTATTCGCTAGACAAGCCGCGAAACAGCCCGTCGACGACGTTATTGTGCATCTCGCCCCCGAACAATGGATGGGGGTGACAGATGATGGCAAGTTCCTCGCCGCGTCTCTCCGCGGGGAGAAATTCCGCCTCCATGAACCATCTCTCCCCGTTCAGCGCGGTGTAGGGGATGGCCATCAGCGTGGCGCGTAGGGGCATGGGATCACCGGTCGATTCGGGAATATGGCGATTTGGGTAATAATGGCACTAAAAAGAGAACCGGTAAATTTTCGTGGCCGCGAGGGTCCCGGCCTCGTCGATGTTCCCGCTATCGGGCTTGACCAAGTAGGGCTTGATCTCCGCAGAGAAAGAATCGTCGGTCGTCGTCCAGCAGCCCATCACGAGGACGTTCTCGGCCTGCAAATACTTGTCCATGAGGTAGAAGTCTTGCTGCGGGCCCTTGTCCCCCCAATAGCGGCCGACGTAATGCCCGTTCAAGAAGATGTTGGCATTGTGGAATCCCTCCAGGTGCAAGCGAAGTGGTATCCACGCATCATCGGGCGGGTTCCACTTGAAGCTCGTGCGGAACCACACGACTTGATCGTCCGGGTGCAGGCTTAACTCGTCCACCGGCTCCCATCTGGTACCCTCAACACCGAGGGCCTCCGCCTCGCCGGGCAGGCCAGAGGTTGAATACGCATCGTTCAATTTCGTGACATCCGTTCCCGCGATCGACCATTTCTCACCAACTTGTTTCCTGGAAAACTTGGCCGAGAGGATCCCTCTCGGGATGCGGCAATCGTTGAACATGAAGAACTGCTTGCATTGCCCCAGGCTCTCGACGAGCACGAGGAGCTCGTTTTCCTTGCCGGGGAGGACTGCCTTCGACAAGTCATACGTTTTACCGCCCAGCCGGAGGGGATCGGGGCCATTGATACTGCCCGGGTGGAAGGGATCGATGAGCATTGCAAGATTATAGACATGGTGGCCTCCGACGAACTTGCCATTGAGCCAGGCGGCTGCCTTGTGCCTGATGTTTAGCTTGAGCGTGAGGCCATTGGCATCGCCCGGGTTGAACGTGCACTTGTAGAGCACGTGGCCGCTCATGAACCCGTGGTCGATGGGATCCCGCTGCGTAGCGAAATCGATTCCTTGCCAAGAAATTTTGCCAAGATCGGCTTTCATTCGTTCCCAGCCCGAGAGGACGACGTCGAAGACATCGATGTCCTCGCCTAGCTCCGCCGCTTTCAGCCCGGGAAACGGCGCGTCCTTGACGGTATCGAATCCCTTGATGGGCCATGAGGAGAACATGTGCACCCGCTGCTTGCCGAGCGCGTGGAACTCGACCATGTTTTCCCGGGAGAAAAACGACCCGTGCGCGCCCCAGGTGATGACCGAATCACCCTCAATGAAGCGCGTGTTGCACGTGATGGCATCCTCCATTGACAAGCAGGCGATGTCGAGGATCTTTCCCGCACGTGACGTGACGGTAGCGAGACCTGGCGCGGGAAACTGGATGCGGGTGAAGTTTGCCTCCTCGGTCTGCTTGACCCCGCCTGCTACCTTGAACCCGTCGCCATCGAGCAGCAGCTCGCCACCGTTTTGCCCCAGGACCAGTATCATGCCCCGTGGCGTGGTTGCTTTCACGAGCACGGGCATCGAGCACAGCTTGATCGTAAAGTCGGGAGCCTTGAAGTTGCCGACGCCGACCAGGCAGTCCCTCGGCGCGAGCACGTGCCCGCCTTCCTTCGGCACTCGCGTTCCATCCGCCAGCACGATGGCGAACTTGTCCTTCTTTCCCTTGAAATTTCGGAAGAAATAGAACTCTGTCCCGTCGGGCGCGTTGCGCTGGCGGTACAGCATCCCGCCAGGATCGGTCTTGATCGAAGGCTTTGCACGGGAACATTCAACGAGCAAAGGCATGAAACTCCTTGCAAAGTGCAAAAACGTCCTGAGCTGCAGCGCGCGGTCGGTCAAGAATCCGTATTCCCGAATGCAACCCGCGTAATCGTAACTGGTATGTACCTCGGGACTCCCGATGGTCCCGTGGTTCGTGCCCCCGTAGTACATGTACAGCGACATCATGCTCGTCCCTTGTGCGGCGTAGGACTCCACGAGCATCTTCTGGTAAGTGGTCCCGTAATAGTCGTACAAGTCGTCGAAATTATACTTCACCGTCCAGTGGTTGAACCAGCCACCTTGCAACTCGGGAATGAACATGGGGGTATCCCGTGCCGGCGGCTTGTACCCCCGCACGGTCTTTTCTGACCCGTCGACGAGCAGCTTGAACATCCATTTCGGCCAAGAGGCGGGTTTCAGCGCCTTCGCCTTCTTGTTCGCGAACACCGGGTACTTGTCGAAGCCGTACAGGTCGACCAGCCCGTTCCAGCTTCCCGCCTCGAACGCGTCGTTGTGGAAGATGGGAACCGTGATGCCGCAATCCCGCACGTGCTGCGCCAGCTCGACCATGTACCTCTTCAAGCCCTTGATGAGGGTCACGCCGTATTCGTTCTCGATCTGATAGCCGATGATGCACCCGCTTGGATTCTCCGTGAGCTGGTGCTGCTTGACCTGGTCGATGAAGTGGGAAAGCCAGTCCTTCGCATACCTCATGTAGGCGTCGTCGTACTTGAAGCGCAAGTCCCCCTTCATGTGCCGGATGCGGACGTCCCGCCGCTGCAGTAGCCAGAGCGGGAAGCCGCCCGCGGTCGTTTCCGCGCAGATATACGGCCCAGACGCGACGAACACATACAAGCCGATCTTCTCGCAAAGCTTGAGCAGGTAATTGATGTCCTTGTTGCCATCGAACACGTACTTGCCCTCGGCTGGGTTGTGGTACCCCCAATGGAAATAAATGCGAAGGCAATTCAAGCCACCTCCCTTGTAAGCCTTCAAGATGTCTTCCCAGCGCTCCCGGTCGGGAATGCGCCAGTAATGGAACTCGCCGCCGACAAGAAACACCCGCGTGCCCTGGATCCTCAGCGAGTACCTGTCGTAGTCGATCACGCTTCCGTACTTGGTCTTATCATACGCGAAAGGGTGTGGCTTCTTCATGTGCATCGTTTCAAGTTCGTCTTCAAGATATAAAATTGCTTCAGCACGATAGTCCGTGGCTTGTCCCAATGTTCAAATACCTCCAGGTGCATTAACAGATAGCAAATGACGATGCAAGATGGATTCGTCGAAGATGGCATAGCGGCTGACGAAATACGTCGCGTAACAAGGGAATTTAGACGGAACACGGGTATGTATTACACGCCCGTTCCGATCGCTCGGTACATCGTTCGTAAAGCCATCGAGCGATGGTTCCCGTTGGCGCGACATGGGGAGCGGAGCGTAACGATACTCGACCCAGCGTGTGGGGACGGCGTTTTCTTGCTCGAGGTACTCCGTGCGTTTAAAACAAGCTCCACTAGCGGCTACGATTATAATTCGTTCAAGCCGTGCATCCACGGGATTGACATCGACGAGATAGCCTTGCGAAATGCATCTACTTCAATCTCCCGCGCCGGCAAGGAGTTCGGGGTTGGTGATCTCGACGGGATGGTGCACCTGGTAAGGCACAACGCGCTTGGCAAAAACATGTTCCCGGAGATCATGGCGTCCGGCGGTTTCGATATGATCATTGGAAACCCGCCCTACATCCCTTGGAACCGGATCCCCCGGATAGACCGCGCGACGTTCGAGGGTGGTCGATTCCTAGACGTGACGTATGCGTGCCGGCCCAATCACGCCGACGCGCAGCCGAATTATTACTTGTTTTTCATCGCCCTCGCATCGTCTTTAATAAACGATAGCGGCGTCATCTCTTTTTTATTGCCCCAAGAGTGGCTCTATCACGAACGTGCTATCGATTTTCGCCGGTTTTTGTTGGATCATTTCAAGGTAATCGACATCGGCATATTCCCTCCTGATGCCAAGATCTTCTCGCAGAAGGGTGCAAGCGCAGGGACGACCTCGATGATCCTTATCTTGAGCAAGCACGGGGACGGCGGTGTATCATTACACGCCATCCCTTGTATAAACAAGGAAAAGACCATTGGACCCGATTTTTCTCCGCAGACATCTCTGATGTTCAAGATGGCATTTGAAGAGGCTCGAGACACGCCGTGGGTCATCGTGGACAAGGAAGCCTTGGCGATCAAGAATGCGATCCTCCGCCAACCCGTTGTCCGGTTCGACGATGCTAGCGAGTTCGCGGTGCACGGGGGATTCCAGCCACCCGTCGCGGCCGCACGACAGTTCGAGATCGACGATTGTATATTCTCGCGGCTCGATGCCGCCGAACGTGCCCATGTTTTTCCCCTCGTGCACGACGCCCGGGAGATCCGGCGCTATGTCATCATACCTAATGGTGGGCGGTACTGGATCATTGCGAACTCCATCCCTTCAGAACGCGAGCTGGAATCGGAATATCCGAACTTGCACGCGATCTTGAAACAACGCGTCGACACGAGCAGACCTTGCTGGTGGCATTTCCCGAACGTACGCAACCTTGGTATGATAATCAACACCCCCGAGAAGATTCTTTCTCCACGGACGGCTTCCGGGCCCTGCTTCGCCCTCGACGACCGCCGGTCCGTGTTCAAGGGCACGAATACTATGATCATCCCCAAGAAGCTAAGCGCGCGGTATGTCACCGGCGTGCTTAATAGTCGGCTCGCTGCTTTCTGGCAAAATACGTTCGGGTTCGGGTATCACGGCGGTTTCACAAAGAAGCTGGAACCATCCAAGGCCCGCAAGACGCTGATACCGGTAAGGATCCCGGAGCCAGAAGCCGGGGAAGGATTGATCAAGCTCGTGAACTTGATGATCACCCGGTTGCGTGCTGGCACTGGGGTTTTCTCGATCGCGGAAATTCAAGGACAAATTGACATGGCCGTTTATGACCTCTACGAGATCGATGCCGAAATGCAGAAACGAATAGTAACGAGGACCTCCGATTGGTGATCGAGCTGGTGAGAAACGGGGCGAGGCCAGGTGGCGGCCGGGACACGGCCCGCCTCTCCTGGAACAATAAAGAAAGAATCGATACAAGGAACGTGGTGCAAGGACCGCCCCGCATCGTTGCTTCCTATGAGAAAGGGAAACGGAACAATGTCCCAGGCCATCCCGCTGCTGGCCTCTGTCCTAACCGTTTGATCCAAGGGGACAACATGCAAATCATGCGTCACTTGCTCGCTGCGGGGTATGGGGGGCGGATCGATCTGATTTACATTGACCCGCCATTCTGGAGCGGAGACGACTATTACACGAATGACGGGCAAGACGTGCTGGCCTACGAGGATCGATGGGACGGCAGCCTCGATTCTTACCTCAGTATGATCCACCCGCGACTGCAGCTCATGCACCAGCTACTCTCGCCGCGGGGCAGCATTTTCGTGCACGTGGACTGGCACGCGGGCCATTACATCAAGATACTCCTCGACGAGATATTTTCAGGTGATAACTTGCGCAACGAGATCGTTTGGTGGTTCGGGGGCCCCAGCCCGGTCAAAACCTCATTCCCCCGGAAGCACGACATAATATTCTTCTATTCCAAGTCAAAGGACTACACGTTTTTTCCCCAGTTCGCGCCGATGAAACAATATTTGTACGACCGGGCGCGCAAGGATCCCGACGGCAGGCTGTGGGTCGACCAGAACGTTGGCAAGATCTCCCAGCGCAAATTCGACGAGCTAGCCGCTGGTGGTCGCGTGTTCAAGACTAAAACCGGCCGGTACCGTCGCAAGCAGTTCCTGGACGAGATGGAAGGTGATATGGTCGACGACGTGTGGACGATCCCCATCATCAATTCCCAGGCGAACGAGCGCCTCGGTTATCCCACGCAAAAGCCCCAGGCATTGCTCGAGCGGGTGATCTCTTGCGCTTCCAAGCCCGGCGATCTCGTAGCAGATTTCTTCTGTGGCTCGGGCACGACCCTCGTCGCGGCATCGTCCTTGAACAGGTCGTGGATCGGGGCAGATGCATCGAGCGTGGCCATCGACATGGCGCGTGATCGGCTGCTCAAGGCGAGTGAGGTAAGCTTCAGCCTCGAATCGTTCTGAATGTCAAATGTCGCCAGCGCGGTCAAGCGACAAGCTCAAAGCGCTGCATCGTTTGAAGGATAACCGAATGCACGGCGGGCATAAACTTATTATTGTGAACCAATTAGTAATAGCCTGGAACGTGGAAAGCATCACGTGGTGACAACCACCCGTGTCCGAAAAAAACCTGACTTCCGAGTTAAAGAAGGAATTGCTCGACGCGTTCAATCTACCAACGAAGGGCTTGAAACGCCGCGAGAACACGATTATGACGCGGGTCAGCCACGATGACTTGCAAGTAATGGAAGCCCTCGTCGAGCTGGGCATCTTCAAGAGCATCTCCGAATCCGCAGCTTTCCTTATACACGATTCCATCAGCTCGAAGCAAAATTACTACCAGAAAATTCTCAAAATCTTCCGGGAGATAAAGAGCAAGAAGCTGGAGGCCGTCGCCACCCTCCTCGAATCGGTAAAGGAGGAGAAACTCCAGAGTGACACGGAGCAAGGCATGGTGGAGGCAGATATCGCCAAGATAACCCCCGGCGATGTCCGTGATGCTAAGGATCCAGCTGACTCGATCGAGAAACTAGAGGCTACGAAGGAAGCCAAGGGATAGCCACATGTTTTTAGGAAAAAAAACGCTGAAGGGTACCAAGGGCGTCTTCTCGTCGAAGGATGTCGAGAAATACTTGCAAGACATTATGAACCTCGAGAAGGAGGTCAAGGCGCGGGAAATCATGGTGACCCGGTTCGAGTCCCAGCTGTCGACGGCGACCCGAGATCTCAACCAGCTGCAGAAACAAGTGGCGCGGCAAGACATCACGGTCCAGCAGCTGCGCGGGGAAAACGTGGACTTGAAGACCCGCCTCGCTGAGCTCGAGGGCAAGCACGGCGCCATGTCGAAGGAGCAAGCGAGCACGCTCGATAAGCTCAAGGCCGAGCTGGCCAAGGCGCCTTCCCGGGCAGAGTTCGAATCGATACGAGACGAGCGGGACCGGCTGGCCCGCGAGGTGCGGGACTTGCAGAAGAGCGTGGAGAGCCGGGACGCCCAGATCCACCGGCTGAACGAGGAAAATTTCAAGCTCAAGGACAAGATCAAGTTCTTGAAGGAAGAGAGCGGGCACTGAACGAGTGGTTTCGAGATGGAACCGGACAAGAAAACCCTTCCCGACACTCCTGATCCCGGGTTCGACACTACCAAGTACGTCTCGAGGGAAGAATATCTTCGTGACATCGCGGCGTTGAAGAATATACGGGTGAAAATACCTGCTTACTTGTGTATCGGCGCGTCGATCGGCTCGTTCAACACCTGGCTCATCCGGTTCATGGAAATCGACCACCAGTTCGACTGGCTCCTCCCGCAGCCGGGCGCAACCTCCTTCGCGATGGACCAGATCATGGCCTGGCTGGCCGCGATCTTCGTGCTCATGATACCTGGCATCTGGATCGGGGTCTCAAAGCACAAGATCTACGCGTTCGCGTACTTCTCGGGGTTCTCCGCGGCAGGGATCGCCTTCATGGCAGCGCCGGGCTATTTCGTTCCCGGGCTGTACGTGTTCCTGGTCTCTTTCCTATTGCTCGTCGTCGTGTGCCTCGTGTTCTTCAAGATCTGGCCAAGCATGAAGCGGTCGGTCGCCCGGATTCAAACGACTTGAGGGAGACGTGAACCTCGCAATCGAGGTGTCCTGACCAAGGACTTTTTCGCCAGCAAGAAAAACGCGATCACCACGCACGCGCTTCCAGCGATCAATGGGAATGCCATCAAGTACTCGGCGGTGACAAACCGGACATGTTTGAACGTGATCGATGACAATTCCCCTTGCAGCGTGATGAATTCAATGTAGATGATGAATGGCCCTTGCTCATTCACGCAGGTGACCATACCTTGAACATGTATGTCCAGATCAATCTTCTCTAAGATGCCAGTTGCATCGTATTTAATGGTTAAATAGCACATCACGCCACGTACATCAAAGTCCAGCCTGGAATCTTCAGCAAGATTGGCGAGATGATTCACGAATGGAAATGCAGCGAATGCGATGTCTATTGGAAGTTGCCGGATCAAGGGGAGGATGTCGAAACTAACGCGTATGCCATCATTTTGCACGGTCGCAGTCCACCGGATCAGCCGGGTGAAATTCTCCCAAGATCCAAACAGCTCGTTGAACGATCCATTTGAAGCGATCCCTGCAATCAGCGCATCGTGGACATTTTTGAAGGAAATACCTACCGGGAGGATCAGACCGGGGGCGGTCGAGTTGGGTAACAACGTAACCAATGCATACATGAAATTCCCCAACTCGTTTAAATCCAGGTTGGTTCCAGCATCGTCCCCGATCAAGGGGGACAGGTTGAAGAGAGCCCCGATGACGGCGCTTGAAGTACCAAGTTTCGATCCAAAGTAGGTACCCAAAGGGAGATAATCGGGCATGGTATTCTCTTTCACGAACAAATCAGCATAGATATGATCGCCCGCGCTGGCTAGTTCGTTTCCGGCGAAACCCTTGATCCTGGCTTGCACGTGCCACGAGTTCGGTTTCGATTGCATCATGTAATTGAAGGTTTGCTCAGCACCAAATTTCGAACCTGTCATGCTTAATTCGCTTTCAATTTCCGTCCAAGCGAAGTCTGGAAGTTCCATTGCAATGTTGAACCCCGTCGTCCACGTTAAACGCTCCCCCGCAGCAACCGGGTAAGAGAATCGAGCCGGGATGCCTTGCACGATCTTGAACGTCCCGCTGTCCTTGTAGACGCCTGCTGGATTCGTGCTCTGCGCGATTCGTATAATATATCCTGTCCCCAGGATGATGGTCGAGGGGATGAGCCAGCGGTGGGAGCCATCATTCGCGGTATTCGTGCACATCCACGAGATGAATGTTGAATTACACCATAGTGATATTTCCACGGTGCCGATCGCCCCGGTCGAGAACCACGCGATATCGATCACCGAACCGGCGCGTGCAAGCTGTGGCACGTCGTCGATGTAGATGGCTTTCGTGTCGTTCAGGGTGAACTGCCCGCTGGTTCCATGCACAGACGAATAATAATGGTCCGTTATCTTCACTTGATAGTTGGAATAATTGCCGGTGAGGGTGACGGGAATGTACCACGTGTAGAACCCCGTATTTGGTGCTTCCATTGCGATCGGAAACAGTAAAGACCCCGCGCGGAGCAAGAGCACGTCCACGATGTAGATTGCCCCCGTGGACACCCACGAGATGGTGACTCTCGTGCCGGTGTACCACATGGTTTGCGCGCCAGGCTTGCTGACCGTAATCGTCTTGGTCGCGTTGATGGTGACCGGGTCGCTCGTTGCCACTATCCCTGGTGATACGGCATCAGCAACCTCCACCCGGTAATCGGAACCGGAGGTGAGCGAGAAAGAAACCAAAAAGGAGAAGGATCCCGCGTTCTCCAGGCCACTCGCTATCTGCATCACAACTTGGATTCCCCGTAGTAGACGGATGTTCACTTGGTGCACGGGGCCTGTCCAATCCCAGGTGATTTGATACGTGAGGCCAACGTGCCATTGCGTGCCCGTGTTCGGCGTCACGATGGAAATGGACTTGGTATCATTGATCGTGAATGCCGGGCTAAAAAAACACCAAGACGCATTGTTTACATCAACGATCTCGAGTTTATAATCATTTCCTGGTATCAAGGTCTCTGGGACACGCCATTGATATGAACCCGTGTTCGATAAATTACGAGAAATATCCATGGCGTTAGTCTGGTTCTTGAGCAATGTAATGTTGACGAAACGAATAATCCCAACAGTGTACCACCGGATTGAATGGAATTTATTAGTGAAGAAGGTGGAATCACTCGCCGGGTTCATGAACGTGATGCTCTTGGAAGCATTTATCCAAAAAAAAGGGCTGTATGTCCGCACGCTTGGGACGGAATTGTCCGAAACCATGACTTGATAGTCATTGCCCGTGATCAAGTTGCCCGGGATGGTCCACAAGAAGGAGCCCGTGTTTGACACGTTATTTGCAATGAAGGAGTGGAACACGTTGTTTTTCCGCAGCTCTATATCCACGCGTCGGACATTCAGCGAGCTAGTCCATGCGATTTCTTGCACGTCGTCTATGTACCATTTCACGTTCGATTCAGGTTTGTTCATGATGAACCAACCCGTCACTCGCAATTGCATCGCATACTCATTTGCAGCGTTAAATACACGGATGTAGAATCGTTCTGTTCGTATTGCCCAATAAGTCACCCGTTCCTCGTTATTTGTGCTATAAGACCCGTTGACCTTAATTGCATTCGAATTGTATAGCTCCAGGTTGAGATCACCGCTCGAGTGAATGAAGTAGATGGAAACATCGATCAACTCGGCCACGTCTGCATCTAAATAGTACCAGTCATCGTTTACAGTAAAGTAATGCGTGTAATAGCCGGGCTCGATGGGTGCGGATTGATTCATATCGTCGTTGGGCTCGAACGGGAAGCTGGGTCGCACGGGTACGGCGAGGGATGCGGGATCACGTTGTGGTGAATTAGAAATGGGCAACAACACGAGGGGGAAGGCAAAGCCAAATGCACAGAACATTACAAATAGCATGGCATCTTCCCGTCTCCGAAATGAAACGAGGGAGGATTTCTTCAACCGCATCGTTTCATGACGAATTGTCATCGCACCTTCGAGATAAAGGCTCTTTCTCGAAAGAATACTCCTTCCGCTGAAATATATTTGTACTACTGAACAACCATTCTCTACCATCTTCGATCTTCCATTTCCTACACGACAAATCATCGGGAGAAAAAAAGAAGAGAACAAGTGCTTGTATTCTACATTACACTCAAGATACCTTTGCACTTGGTACATTTAGACGGGTTTGCTAGGAACTCGTTGAATTGATTGACAGAAACGATTCCTTGGCTATTGCAATTCGTGCACTTGGTCACCACGTAATATAAACCGTTGCATTGCTGGCACTTCTCATGACCATTCACGTTTTTCACTGCTGGTACAGCCCATGTTTGGCACGTGGAGCAATAGAGGTTGATTTCGTTCCCAACAACCACTTCTGGCGGGCTCGGGACCGGTGGTTTCACAACAGTCCCCTGTTCCACTGGTGTTGGCTGTGCCCACTCGAGTTGGTCGGCCGGCTGTTTACTAGGCGCCTGGGCCTGTGGGGGGGCTACCTCATACTCCGGTAATTGCATTCCCAGTTTTTTCCTCGGGGTACCCGCTTTCGCCGTCGAGACCTTTTTCCGTCGTGCTGATACCGCACCAGCGACGCCGATTATTACACCACCGGCAATGACCAGGTAGATCCAATAATCCGAGAGGAATTTGACGATATCAAAGCCTTGCGAGGGCGGGGCTTTGATCACGCCGATGACGAATGGCGACAACGACGTCACGGTAAAGGTGACAACGCGTGTCTGCGGGTTCACGACCGGGGCTATCCTTTCCCATGTCGCTCCGTTCCAATGGAAGGCACGAATCAAATCGACATCGATCGTTCCCGTGTATGTATATCGGATAGTCAGCGACGACAACGAGCCCGTGAAACTCAGGTTGAACGAAGTCAACAAGGTGGTGATGTTCAATCCTGCCGCGTAAGCCGACGCGTTGAATGCCTCGAGCTGCAATTTTCCTTGCCCCTGGACCACGATCGTGATGCTGAGCGCCACCGGCGTCGTGAACGTGATGGTATATGTGCCGGGGATCAGCTGATCGAGCGTGTAGGTGAAGTATGCACCGCTGTTGTTGAGCGTGGCAGCATTACCAGACCGGTCCGTTGCCGTGTAGTAGTAATAGACGACCGAGCCGTAGGCTTGTATGGGAATGGAGCACCCGTATGTATCGCCGGTTTGCAAGGTCATGGGAAGCGGTGCAAAAGCAGTTACGTTGGAATTGACCGCGTACCAGAGCGTGACGGTTCCGACACCCGACAAGCCATCGGTCACATTGCAGCGAACCGTTACGGGCACGTTATAGACCCTTGTTGGATCCACGAACGGGCTCAAGATTACGGGCGCCACGTTGTCGGAAGCAGCCGTGATGATAACTTCATCTTGCGCGGAAAGCCCCAAGCCGTCATTAACCACGATCGTGAAGTTGTAATCGCCGGCAGCGAGCGCGTCCACGTTCACCACGATTGGAGTGCCTGAAACCCACGAGCCTGGCGTGCCGTAGACCGATCCGTTTCTATATACCGTGTAACTCGTAGTTCCCGTGGTTTTGTCGGTGACAGCCCAGGTGATGTTGTTCCCGATCGTGTTCTCCCAGCACGTCTTGTCTGGGGGAGAGGACACCACGGGAGCAACGTTGATCCTGTCGTGTGAAAGCGTGTCCGCCGACAACACGATGTCCATGGAATACAGGGATTGCACTCCACTGAACGTCGTGAAGGTGCCGGTCACCGAGGCCATGGCGTTCAGCGAGTCGAAGATCATGTCATCCGTGTACCTGAACGACCCGGTTGCAGGCAAGCTCGACACTGACAAGTTAAGCCCTAACATGGTGAATTGGGCGATGTACATGTCGATGATGCCACCGATGCCCGAGTACTGTGGGCCGCCCTCGTTGAACTGGAGCAGATCCCACGAGAAGTCCCAGCCTTGGGCCACTGCGGTGAGGTTGAAGCCCATGGTGTTCGTGAAATTCTCCCACGTGCCCCACGTGCTTATGAAACTCGGGTCACTCGTGAAGTAATCGATCAAGTCATCGCGCGCGGTTGCCCAGGAGTAGTCCACGGGGAGGATCGGGGATGGCGGTCCAACAAGTCCTGGAATGTAGAACGGGCCGGGATAGCTCGCGTACCAATTGCCAATCGGCACGTTGTTCCCGATGTCGGCAGGAATCTGTATTGAGCCCGGGAACAGGTACTGTCCAAGGATGCCCAATGCTCCCCTGAGCTCCGTGACGAAAGATTGCAGGTATGTGCCGAAGGGAAGGAACACGGGCTGGCCCGCCTCTTTAATCATCACGTCCCCGTAGATCTGCTCGTAATACGACGTCGAAACGATGCTCTTGATCGTCACCTCCAGGATCCACGCGTCCGGAATCGTATCCACGAAATTCTGGTACATCTGCTTCGAGTCGATCTGCACGCCACCCATGTTCATGGCGAGATCATCGAGGGCCGTCCAGAACGCGTCCGGGAAGTTCATGGTCAAGTTGAAAGTGACGCTCCACGTGATCACGTCCCCGACTGTCACGTCGTAGGTGTTCACCGGGGGATTGTAGGCAAGAATCTGAATGGAACCACTCTCAGCATAAAGGGTCGCGTTCCCGCTGGCGCATACCCGCACGGAGTATCCTGTTCCGGGTACAATACCCGTCGGTACCAGCCAGCTGAAATAGCCATCGTTTGTCTTCCCGGTGGCGAGCGTTATGTTTGCGGAGCCGTCCTTGTACAAGGTGATGTTCACGGAGGGAATGTCCCCGATCGATGCCCAATTCACGAATAACGTGGTGCCTGCAGTGACTTGAGAAGTTGCGGACACGTATTGGATCGCTTTCGTCGTGTCTATCAAGAAGAAGGCACTGTACACATACAAGCTGGCATTGCTGGCGTCGGTCACCCGGACGCGATAGTTCATGATGGTTTCCGTGATGCTCCCCGGCACCGTCCAGGTATAGCGCCCGTTGTTCGACACGTTGCTCGCGATAGTGGCGATCGGCGAATCACCCATGTACAGGGAAATGTCCACCCTCGAGATGGCACCTGTCGTTTGCCAGAGCACGTCGTAAGTATGGCCGACGTACCACGTCGTCGTGTTCGTCGGTGAGTTCAACTGGATCGTCTTCGTCGCGTTGACCAAGAAGATGTTGCTGGTTCCGAAGACGGCCGGGTTGCCGTGCTCGCTGATGCGGATCGTGTAGTTCCCCGTCGTGAGGTTAGCCGGGACGATCCAATATCTCTGGTTAACCGGAAGCACGGGCATCGGCACATCGCTCCAGATGGGGAACAAGAAGGTTCCGTTCCATGTATACAGCCCGGCATCCACGGTAGCAATCCCGCCAAGCGCGAACCACATGACAGGGGCTGCTTGGGACACACGGACCATGGAATTTACACTGACATATATTAACTTCGTGTTGTTGATCGTGAACATTCCGCTCATGCCAAACACCGATGTGTTGGCATGGTCCGAGACGCGGAACTGGTAATCAGACCCCGGGGTCAATCCATCCCACACGTCCCAGAGGTAATTGCCCGCGTCCCCAGGAGGATAGTAACCTCCCATGAAGTGCAGCGTGTTTTCCAGGTTCAAGACCAGTTGGGCTTGAAGCGCCCCGCCTTTATACAAGGAGATGTCCACATAGGGGATATACCCCGTGTATTGCCATTGAATCAAGGTATTGTCCTTTTCGTGAACAGGATACATAGGTGACATAACCGAGATGGTCTTCGTGGCGTTGATGGTGAAGTAATCCGAGAAGTCAAACACCGACGCGTTGGCGTGGTCCACGACGCGGATGCGATAGTCGGTACCCGTCACGAGATCCACGGGAATATGCCATCCATAATTTCCACTTGGATAATATGGCAATATCAAGTTCGAAACAACCACCCGGTTCATGGCAGCCCCCTTGTACAGCTCGATGTCCACGGCATTGATCGGGCCAGTGTAATCCCAATATACAGATGCCGTATCATCCACCCAGTAAATGTTCCCTGAAGAAGGATTCCAGACATTTATCGTCTTCGTGGCGCTGATGGTGAAGTAATCCGAGAAGTCATACACCGACGCGTTGTCATAGTCCCGGACGAGGATTCGATAGTCATTTCCCGCTTCGAGCGACTTCGGCAAGTACCAATAGTAATACGGCGGAGAGATGGATTCATCGTCGGCAATGTCCATGATCCAAGCGCCTCCCTTGTATAGATCTATTTCAACCGAATCTATGGGGCCAGTGGCTTGGTAATATATATCATAGGCCCTAGGAATTACCCAGGTGCTCGAGGATGAGGGGCTGGTAACGGTGATCGTCTTCGTGGCGTTGATGGTGAAGTCGTCGGAATTGTCGAACTCGGATGCGTTGTAATGATTCGTCACCCGCACGTGATAATCGCTACCCGTGATCAAACTGGTCGGCGTCCGCCAGGACGTGCTTCCAAAACCAGAGGCGCCAGAGGAGATTGCCGAGGCGATGGTCGCTACCACGCTCGTTCCCTTGTACAGCGTGATATCGAGCGAGGTCAAGATGTCCGCCGTCATTGACCAGTCGATATAATTGTACACGTTAGTGTACCAATGGCTCGATGAACTAGGGTTCGAGACGACGATATTCAACGAGCGGTTGTTATACGGGCCGATCTGGACGTTATCAACCCAGCCGGCGTCCGACCCCGTATTCACCGAACTGTCCTTCGAGTATGTCCAGCGCAAAGTATGCGACCCAGTCCCTGCAACATCGACCGTCTTGTTCTGCCAGCTGCCAATCGTGCCCGAAATCTGGTCGACATAATTGCCGTCGATGGTAAAGGTGAGGTAATCGCAATATTGTTCAGACGATACCTTCCACGAGAATTTCAAGCTGAATGGCCCACTGACAGTGGTCTGGAACCAGCTCTCCTGAGAGTGCATGATGAGGCCGCTTTGTGCCGCAGACCCGCCGACGAGCCAGTCTATAGATTGTTCGTACCATTGCGCAGCGCCACCACCCGTGATCGTGAGCGACGGGTTGTCGATGGCTTCCTTCACGCCCGAAGAACTTACTTGCCCCGGGTTAACAAACGAATCCATCGCGTCGTGTTGGCCTTGTTCGAGGAGGCCAAGAGAAACGATGGCCGTCGAAAAAAAAAGCATGGCCATGAATCCGATTCCCCAGACCTTCTTTCTGTTAATCTTGATGCTCATCTTCTTTTTCCTCTTATATGCTCGTTTAAACACAATCTAGAAAAGTGAGACAACATCTAATTTACCCCTTATAAACATACGCTTGCCTAATGACCGATGACAAGCCTTATATGATGGTATAAAACAAAGAATATTATATTTGTACCGATAAAGTCTAATGATCCAAGAATATTACTAGGTTTCTGGGGCTAATCGTGGCTGGCAAAAATGCTGCGTGCGGTGAACACGGCTCGTCGCGCCCCGAGATGACGCCCTGGTTTGTAAAAACGGCTTCCATTGTCGTAATATGGCCGACAAAATTGCACTAGCAAAATCCTTGGATCAATTCACTTAATATTTACTTATATTTAAACTCGCGTCCAAGATCATTGGAGTACAGAGACTCGAACCGAGAGATTGGATGAAAAATAACAGTTTCCATAGATTTCTGGCTTATAACAGTGGCGATATTTAAAATTGTACGAGAAGCGTTTAAATGCTTGCCGGCCCGCGTTCCCTCTAGGATGGCGATGTATGTCCGTTGAAATGAGCGCCGCATCGAATATCCCGTCCAAGGGCGTTGAAGAGGTGGCGGGATGATGCCACGCGCGATCGTGGAATTAGCTGGCGTCACGAAAATCTATGAAAAGGGCAAGAACGCCACGCACGTCCTGGAAAGCTTGGATCTTTCTATTTCAACAGGAAACCTTGTCACGATCAGCGGGCCAAGCGGCTCCGGGAAGACCACGCTGTTAAACATCATCGGGTTTATCGACATGGACTTTACCGGCTCCTATTTATACAAGGGCTTGGACGTGCATTCCGCTGCTATGGCTAAAACCCTTCCAAAGAAGCGCTTGGAACAGATCGGGTTCATCTTCCAGACGTACAACTTGATCGAATCCCTCACCGTCGTCCAAAACGTCGAATATCCGCTGGCATTGTTGGGGTGGGCACAAGAGGAGCAAACACGAGCATCGACCTTGTACCTGGAAAAGTTAGGCGTGCTACACAAGAAGGACGCTTTCCCCGACGCGTTGAGCGCCGGCGAGCGGCAGAGGGTCGCCATCGCAAGGGCCTTGGCAAAGAAACCCGCACTATTGCTTGCCGACGAGCCCACGGGGGATCTAGACCGTGGCAACACGAAACGGTTCCTTGAGGTGCTCCAAATGTGCCTCTCCGACGAGAAGGACTTGACTTGCGTCGTTGCGTCCCACGATCCCCTTGTCCTCTCGATCGGGAAGGACAAGTACGCCATCCAGGACGGGCATGCGGTGGCGGTCGGCGCGTGAGCGGGGGATTATGGTATGCGCGTCACGAGCTTAATATTGAACCGCCTCAAGCGGCAGAAGGTACATTACGCATTAAGCGTGGCTGGTGTTGCGTGTGCCGTTGCCACGTTGTGCGTGTTCTCCCTTTTTCGAGGGTTTTACTCGCGCTCCATCTCGACGTTGTACCCGGACCAGCAAGGCGTCTTGATCGTGACAGAACAAGGGATCCCGTTCTACCAGGTGATCCCGTATGGAAGCCAGATCAACCAATCATCCCTGCCCTCCATCGAGGCCATCGAGGGTGTGAAGCAAACGGTGCCCGCGCTTTTCATCCGTGCGGTCGATGTCGAGAATGCCGCCCTTTTCACGGATGTGGTAATGGGAATGGAATTATACAAGATCCAAGCGTATCAAGATCTACTTGCCACCAATTTACTCCTTGAAGGTCGATTTCCCAATCTTTATAGTCGGGAAGCTTGTGTAGGCATCGATGTTTTCGGTGGCAACGCTACCATCGGCTCCACCATTATATTGGGAAATGGGAGCTACACAGTCGTCGGCTTGCTTAAACCGCAGAGTATCATATTCAACCATATCATCTTGGCTGATCTTCCATTCGTTCAAAATGACTTTTCCAAAAGCGGCATTATCTCTTGCGCGTTTGTCGAGCTTTATCCGGGCGTGGATCTCGAACGCGTCAAGAGCGATATTCTAGCGCTCGGAATCGATCTCAACGCAATCACGTCCAGCGACATCGAAGTGCTATCCAGCGGCCTGAACATCGTTAAGACTCTCGCTGATGTCATCTTCGGAGTATTCATTGCCCTCATCACGCTGTTCTTCTCGCTGCTGTTGATGATTAAGCGATTCCAGAACCAACTGGCGGAAATCCGGATCCAGCGTATGATCGGTACACCGTTACACGTGTTATTCTCCACGACCATGCTGGAGTCGATTTACATCGGATTGATGGGATTCGCGTTGGGAACAGCTGTCGGTATCGTTTTATTTCTCTTTACCGGGTTCGGGGGCGTTGAATATGGAACTTACTTGTGGCTCTTGTTCTCCCAAACGCTGCAATTCCTCGATCCAACTATTTTACTCACGATGCTTGGCCTCGCGCTCGCGTCCACGTTGGTCGCGCCCTTCCTCCTCGTTTCCTGGATACGTTTGAAAGGACGTCGGGGAAAGGGAGCGTTCCTCTTAGGAGGTGGTTCCGGGTGAGGATCTCCGCTATTGCATGGGCCCGGCTCAAGCGCCACAAGAACGAGAGCCTGATGGCTGTCTTTGCTATCATCCTGACCGTATTAACTTCCACGGTGGTGTTCACGACGCTGGACCTTTTCAACGAAAAGATCCAGGCTTATTATAAGCCCCTTAAAGGCTACAACATGATCCTAGAGAAGCACGGCACCCTGGTGCAATTTTTTCCCTTGGATAGTAGCATCAACGATTCGATCGTCGAGACTATGGAGCAAGACCTCAACATCAGCGTGCACCCCGCGGCCTTCGAGATCGTGGATGAAACGATTCAATCAGTGATTCCAAATGTGTTAGTCGGGGTTTCGACGAAAGTCTTGGATGATTTACTCGCCAATGAGCATTTATACGGCCGCACCCCGCAGCCTGGTTCTAACGAAGTGGTGACGGGGAATTCGATGCAGTTCCTTCCTAGATCCCCCCTTATCGGTGAAAATATCACCGTGTTCAACACCAACTTCACGGTCGTGGGAACGGTCTCGTTCGACAATCCCATGCTGGATAATTACATCTTCACCACATATGAGGCGATGCAAGTAGCTTTGCACTTGAACGGGACGTGCAACATCCTGTTCGTGGAAGGGGGTGGCCCAGTTGACGAGGACTGGCTGGAATCCGAAATCGAATCACGCTATCCAAGCTTGAAACTGATTACCAGCGCCGAAGCTGACGTGCTCGCGAGCGACGTGATATTCAACGCATCGAGTTGGAACGGTTTCCTCGTGATATTCACGCTATTCATCTGCATCTCCTTTCCCTTAACGGCATTCTTCATCAACCACGACAAGATTTTCAAGGAAATCTGGTTGCTGAGGCTCATCGGCACGCCGCGCGTGAAAATCTTGCTGTTTAAATGCCAAGAAAACCTGACATTGTTCGCTATCGGTGCCATCATCGGCTATATCATCGCGACGTTCGTTTTCCCGATCCTTACCATCGCGGCGATATCGATGCAAGGCATAGCAGTCGATGCATGGGGGTTATACACGGGCACGATTGCCGGTATTCAGCCAAACGTTTTAAATGGCTTCGTGACTCTGTCAAGTGCCTTGTTGAGCATCGGCCCCGCCGTGCTCCTGCTTCCATATGGCTGGACGATAGGGCGAGTCGAACGAACCTTCACGGCGAGGAAAAAGCGATAGACGGGATGGTGCGAGATAGCGCTTATGACAGCATAAAATTCCCGCTATTTTTCTTCGCGATCCTGGCGAGCCAAGCGATCTTCAAGGGGAAGATCTTGAACGTGAGCCACTTGCCGAGGAACTTGTTGATGTTCCCTGCATCACACCGCCGCAGATGTGTGCCTTCAACTTTGGTAGGTTAATGTAACTGTTTTCCCCCTTGTGCTTGACAAGGTGCTCGTACAAGATATCGTCATCCGAGCGAATCGAGCAGCGATTCGATGAGTTTCGGCGCGGTCTTGCTGTCCTTCTCCTTGAGCACCTCGAGCTGGTCGACGACCTGCACGTTTGCTTGCGTCGCCTCTATGGCCTCCTTGACCTCCTCCTCGACGACCTTGCCGAGTATCTCCTCGATGAACTCGCGAGGCAGCTTTTGGAGGGAGAAACAGATGGGGCAGCGGTACACGGTTACCTGAGTCGCTCAATCTATAGGGTGACTATTGGTAATTGTTCTACAATAATCAACGAAAGCACTCGGATTACGAACAACACCACCTTCCCCTTCTACATCGTCCCAACCGCCCAATTGCTCTATAATCGCACGAGGGATATTGTTGGGCCATAGAACAAGATGTTCAATATTCTTCAACTGACCGAGCCCCTCGATACGGGTGATCGAGTTCTCGCTCAAGTCTAACTCTTTCAAATTTTGGAGTTGATGGAGCCCTTCAATCCGAGTGATTTTATTAGAGGAGAGAAGCAATCTTTCGAGATTAATGAGGCGATCGAGCTTCGTTATCTTCTGGATTTCATTACTATTGAGATTTAGCATTTTCAAATTGGTAAGACGATCGAGTCCTTCTATCTTCTGGATTTCGTTAAATTCAAGATCCAATTCTTCCAAGTTGACGAGTTGTTCGAGTCCCTCGATCTTCGTGATATTGTTTGAACCGAGATATAATTTCTTTAAATTAACAAGTCTATCAAGCCCCTCGATCCGGGCGAGATGACAACTATCAAGGCTTAAACTCTCTAAATTAACAAGTTGTTCAAGCCCTTCAATTCTCTTGAGTGGATTTCCTCTACAGTTAAGTGCCTTCAATTTCACAAGTTGGCCGAGCCCCTCAATCCGGGTGATTCTATTGCTATAAAGATATAGTTTTTCCAGAGTTACGAATCTGTCGAGGCCTTTAATCTCCGTGATCTGATTGCTACCAAGTCCCAAACTACGTAAGTCTGAAAGATGGTCGAGTCCCTCGATGTCACTAATATCTACGATTCCTGGCCCAAGAACGATCTCTTTTGCGTCAGAATTAATTTTCTTGAGCTCTTTTCCCTTGTACGTGATCGGAATCGTTATGACCATGAATGCCACCAGTGATTTATCTTCTAATATGGTGGATAACGCGACCCGCCCATTTATACCACCGCGGTTTGACAGACAGACCGCCGATCACGAGCGTGCGGGGTCCCGTGCCTGGACGCGGGCATTCCACGATCGACCGGGCGGATCGAGGGAACCATCCAGAGCATCACGCTTTTAGTGCCAGGATCCTCGTGTCCCGCGCCAGGTAGCCGCCCACGAGCCTAGTGCACCGCTCCAATCGGGTTCGACCCGATTGGTATCCCTGGTGGTACTATCGTCGCCCGCATCGAAGGTTCCTTCTTTTTGAGCGGCTCGCTTAATCTCTTGGCGAGCGACGGCATCACAAGCTATGAAACGATCAACGACTATTATAGAGCGAAGACACCGAGTACCGCCGCTTTCCTTGTGGCGATGAATTATTTCTCTCACTATGGATTTGGTGGATCAGATGCGAGGGGCAAGGTGATCGGTGGTACCGAATTTGAAGTCTTGAAAGAAAGTCAGTACCGAGTGAATCCAGATAGTATTGCGTTTACACACTATATTCCGTTAGCAATTGACATGATCGGAGGCATTGAGAGTATCGATCCTCGTGTAAAATCACGAGGTGGCAATCAAAGGTCATTTAGAGTTCAGACGGAGATAGACGTCGATCATGTTACTGGTCAACCCCGTCAAGTATATGTATATCGAGCTTATTTCATCTTGCTTGATTTAAACATGTCTGGTCTACAACCACTCATTTTTCTGGATAACAACCGATCCATCTTTTGTTTATTCGGATCCATTATTCTTATTCATATCCAGAGCCAGAATTGCATATCCAGCATCCTTAGCGACACGTGGCATCCCGCCTAGCGCCGTTTTCCTATTCAGCTCGAATGACCGGGCTTTACCAATCAGGTCTGGCCTGCCCATTTTGAAGGCGGTCTTTGCTTTTAGTGCG
>JAUQYZ010000086.1 GCA_030587475.1 Candidatus Sigynarchaeum calidifontis | reverse complement strand
ACGCAACCAGCGGAAGTGTATCGAAGGCATAATCGGGATCGGCGAACAGCATCTCGGCTTGGAGCAAACTCGCGTCCGGGGTCTTGAAAACGTGAAAAAAGACACGCTGTTAAAAGCAATCTCGATGTTGTTCCTTGCAGTCGTGTCGGCCGAGACGGGGATGGACGACATGTATTTGAGGCCGACATATTTCTTTGGGTGAGAAGTTTAAAGAGAACGAGGTGTGAATTATTAGTTAGACAGACTCTTAATGATTAGATGAATTCCTATACGATAGTTTAAATGAAGAGGGAAGCGCTGCTATGCGATTCCCCGGCCACGTCATTTTTGCATCCGGGCCGCGACCAGCGACGCTGTCACCGCGAGCTTGTCGAAGAACGGTACCTCGGCGATGATGGCGCCGAACAAACCGATCTCGAAGCGCCTCGTGTCCGAGAACTCGATGTATTGGGATAGCATCGCATCTGACACGATTTTTTCTTGCTGGTTGAACGCCTTGAGGTAGGCCTCCAGCGCGATCTGGCCGTTAATCCCGCCGTGGTACATCGCGTGATGCTGCATCCGGGACATCTTGAAAAAGTAATCGTCGAGCATCTTCACCTCCACCTCGTATCGCTTGAACCGGGATGCGTCACCCCACGCGTCGTCTTTTTTTATGCCGGCGATCACCTTGGCAGCGACTTTTCCCTCGTACCGCGCCGCGAAGAGCCCCTCGTAGATGTAAGCACCGATCTGGCCCGTCGCCTCGCCGATGGCGATGGCCCGCGGTGCCGTGCGTGCCACCGGCCACGTGCTCTCCTTGAGATGCGGAACCACGCCGAGGTGCCCTTCCTGGATGACGAGGTCCGCGGGCACCTTGTCCTTGATCTCGGGGATGATGCCCGTGTTTGCAAACCGGCGGATCAGCTCCTTGGGAGCGAGGCATCTCTCGTTCATAATGCCGATAGAGACCCGCTTGGTTTTTTTCGCATACGCGCACCAGAAATAGCCGGTGACCAGGTCGAGGTTGAACAGGAAACCGAGCTCGGGGCTCTTCCACTCGCCTTCGTACTGGAAGTCTCCGAAGATGCCGTGCACGGTTGGCGGGACGCCAAGGTCGAGTTTCTTCGCGATGTCTGTGTTTCCCCGGACGCCGGCAGCGTAGATGACTGCCTTTGCCTTCACGTGCTCGCCCGTCGTCTCGATCGAGATCCCGTCGCCATCGCGGGTGAAGCACGTGGCCGTGGCTTCTATTATGGGAACGTGCCTCCGCTTCACCTCGTCGAGCATCAGCCCCCAAAACACGTCGCGCGTGAAGTTGTAGCCGATGATCTCGTTCCAGTGCATTTTTCCGATGATCCTGCGACCTGCCATAAGCATGTCGTGCAGTGGCGATTCGGCCATTTCTGCCCAGTCGGGCGCGCCGTCCGGCTGGCCGCAATGGCCCTGGCCGAAGATGTGACTACGCCGCGGGATGGTCACGATGCCGCCCGGGGCTTCCGGCACGCCCGGCCGCGGATCCACGAGGACGCAGTCGACGCCCGCCTGGCCAAGCTCGATGGCCGCTTGCATGCCGCCCGGGCCGGCGCCGATGATGGCTACTTCCACGTTCATGAGGTTATTCACGTCGAATTGCTTTTTATTCTTTCGATGGGCAGGATCTCCCCGCCCGTGCGGAGGATCACGATGCGCGGCTTTTCTCCCATCTGCCGCATCTTCGCGATGGCGTCGTCCAACGCTGCTTGCGGGGTGGGCCGGGAGAGGAAGCCCAGCCTATTAGCCTGCGCCGGTGGAACCCCTGGCGAGACGAGATACGGTATCGCCTTCGTAACCAAGCGACCGCCTTGAACCATGTTGTGCGCGACGATCTTTGACAGGCCATGTTCCACGAGACGTGTCGTCGCCTCCAGCGTGAGGTAACCATACTCGAGAAGCTCGGGGTGCGTGGGCGCGACGCCTTCCCTGGCTGGCGTGACGACGATAGCAGCGGCTAGCTTCGGCACGATGACATCCAACGCGCACATCGCCTTGACGCCTTGCCACAGATCTTGATCCAACGGATAGGTGTCGGTGATGAAGATATTTGCATGCTCGGGCATTGGAATCTCGACACCAAAGACGCGCAAGGCCTCGTTGCAGCCCTCCACGTGGGCTTGCACTGGATCGCCAGCGACTACCTCCACGACCTTGCCATCCCCGTCCATGATCGCGTTCACGACATATTTCAAGCCGGCTTTCGCTGCCATTTCATCGATAGCCGCCCGGATCGGGTTGTTTCTCACCCCGAGGATGGCTTTTTGCGGCACTTGAACGCTTTTCCAATGGATGTCACCAACTGTTTCTTCCGTCGCGACTCCAGGAGCGATGATTTTCCCACCCCCCGAAAAACCGGCGGCGGGATGGGGTGCAATGGAGCCGATGCCGAGGACGAAGGTTGCCTCGTGCATCGCCTTGTTGAGAACGACGCGCGTCCCGTCAAGAAGCGTTCCATAGTCGTGCATGGCAGCCGCGTCGGACCACTCGTGGTTCATAATGGTAAATCGCCTGGCGACATCGGCACCGACCTTTCTCTCGATTTCCTGGGACGTCATCTTCCTGTGCGTCCCGAGAGCGAGCAGGAACTTGATGTTCTTGTCGGGAACGTGCTTCAACTCTTCGAGGATCGGCGGGAGCATCGTCGCGACCGGGGTCGGACGGGATATGTCATCGACAATGAGTAGGAGCTTGTCATCGCCCGAAACCATGGAAGAAAGTTTTTTCGTGCCGATCGGCTTTGCCATGCCGGCACGGACGATCGATGCCACGTCCACGGTTTTCCCCTTGATCGCCTTGACGGCGTAGATACCGTGCAACATCTCGTCGGGAAACTCGATCCCGGGGATTTCAGGGTAGGGGAATGTGTACTTCATCAAGCGCGCCTCTGGCACGACCTCTGCGGGGAGAGTCACCCGATTGAAAAGACATTACCGCTTGAAGAACGGATAATGAAAGGTGAAAGGATCACGGCTTGAGCCCCAGTCGCTCCATGCGCTGGAAGAAGGCCGTCACGACGATCGGGAACGCGATCGTCGAGTCTACCCACACCGAAGCCCACTTCGCGTCGTGCTGGTACTTGCCCCACGATATGGACTCGGAAATGGTGCACCCGCTCAAGCCTCCATCCTCCGCGACGGCCGTGTGAAAGCGTACCGAGTAATTGAACCCCGTGAAAATCTCGCCACCCGTCACGTTGCCGCGCCGCTGGACGATGTTCTCGATGTAGGGAAACACTTGCTGCGTCCAGTTCCGGGGGACACCGCCGCCGAGGATGATGGTTGCGAATTTCTTGTGCTGCATGAGGAGCTGGGCATATTTATCGATATCGCCGACGTCATCGATAACGAGGTGCACGTCGCTGAATTTCCGGTATCTCGCCAGGTCCAGGCCGAGTTCGCTGTCGCTGAAGGCAGGATTAAAGACGGAAACCCCGTGATCCGCGGCGATCTTCACGAAACTGCGGCCGGGCAAGTACTTGGCGATCCACGCGTAGAACTCGGATTGGGTCATGATGACTTGCTTCCCCTTCCCGAAGTCCTTGATGAATCGTTCCAGAATGAAGTCTTCCGCGACCCAGTAATCGGGCTCGCGCAAGAACGTGTCGTACACGCGGTCGATCCCGTGCTTGTTAAGCTCCCGGTCGTCGACGTTGGGGGATCCGATGTAATGAACCATGTGATCCTTCGGCTCCATAACGTTGATGATGCTGTGGATGATGTTCGCCCCGGTCGAGACGATCGCGTGGATGATCCTTTTCTCGATCAGCTGGCAGATGATCTCCTCCATGCCCGCGGGGATCATGGCGCCGGCGAGCGTGAGCACGCGGAAACACTTGTCCTTGACCATGTTCGTCATGACCTCGAGCGCCTGGCCGAGATTGCGCCCCTGGAACGAGCACCCTTGAAGAGCCACGAGCGCGTCCTCCAGAGTGGTCACTTTGCTTGGATCATATGGTTGGATCTTTTTCACGAGAAAATCTTCCATTTTAGAACGCGTCTCTCCATGGGATTCATGCGTGTACTTTTTATCCACTCAAGATCGCACCCCGCTATTCGTGAGATTATCGGGAATAGTCATTCCGTGAATACCGCCGCAGCGATGACGCATGTCCACTCTTCGTACTTTTCCACGACCGCCGTCGCGCTGATGCCTTTTGTTTCTACGATTTTACCTTTAACGATGAAAGCATTTTTGCGCGCGTCCCAATCATGTTCGATATCAAAATCAGAGATGCCCAACGTAGTGGCCAGCATAACCGCCGCGAGATCCTCGGCGTATTCCTCGGAAACCTTTTCAGGTTGGCCAAAGGAATGGTGTTCCGACAAGTAACCGTAGTGAGAAGAATCTGCAGGTTTTGCGCAGCCGATTGCAGCACCGACCATGCGATTGAACTCATTCGACTCGTTGCGGCTCATAACGACGAATACGATCTGCCCAGGCTTGAGATATTTCAACCCCTCGTCGATCGAGATCTCCTTGGCTTGTGGGGGGAGGATACTGCTCACGGTGACTAGATTGAAGGGTTGTATTCTTGCTTCCCGAAGGGCCTTCTCGAAGGCGATCAACTTGTTCTTATCCCTGCCGACACCGTGCGTGAAGAAAACGTGCCTTGGAACGAAACCAGCATTCAATCCATTTGTGTTATCCATTTTTGCATCATTATTTCCTTTGATGATTGAAATCGAGAAAAATATTTATACGATATAATGGTCGTGGTATGATTAAGGAACTTGATTTCTCTTAATGAAACCATATTTTTAAAACAAAAACGTTTTTTCGATAAATGCAGCCAATTGTCGATTCGAGCCGGATCAAAGGGCACAATCACGTCTCTGGTAAAAATCCCGTACCGTACCCAGATTGTCCGCCAATATTTGCACCCCGGATCGCAGCCCCGCTTTCTCAAAGAGCTTCTTTATGACCAAGAGCAACTTCTCGACCTGGGCCTGGGTTCCTAGTCCACCGAGTTGAATGTACGATTTTGCTGCTAGCTGAAAACCAGGATCGTTGGGGCCCGCCTTCGAGATGATGTCTTGTAATTGGGTCACAAGCCGACTGATCCACGAAAGCAAGCCCTCGTCATCGCGGCCGGGCTCGAAACTGCCTTCAATTTGCCTTTGAACCCATTGTGCGATGTCGTCGATGATGCGCGGAAACCCCGCGCCCTTTGAGAAGCGTATCTTGATGTCGAAAGTGCGGGTACCGAACGTGATGATCTCCTCCCACGTGTGCAAGTATTTGATCAAATACGGGAAAAGTATCTTGTTGATCTCGATACTCATGCGGCCGTGGAACACTTTCTGGGGCAGATTCTTACATGCCTCGGACACTTGCAGCAGCGGGGCGGGATCGAAGAACTTGATGGTCGACTCTATGAGGCGCCCGCGGGGGATCGCGAGCATAGGCAAAATAGGAGCGCCCGTGACGCGATGTAGCGCGATGGCACCCTGGGGAACGGCCACGAGGAATTCCTTATCACCATAAATGAACGGGACCTTGAGATTGTTGTTCCCGGCGATGTCGTGCATGAGGAACACGACTTTGTTGGCTTTTAGGTCGCGGATCAAGTCATCCTTGATGTTCTTGTAACCCGTCCTTCCAACGATCTTTATCGTCCTGAATGCGGGGATCGTGACCAAATTCTCGAAGATCTTCTGGTTCGCCATGTTTGCGACCACGACAAGATTGAAGCCGCGTGGGTCGAGCGCGATGGAACCGATGGCGTGGATAAACTGCCCCATGTGCAGGCTCGTGACGATGGCACCCTTCCCTGCCTTCAATGCGTTTTCAAGGTAGACGTCGCCATCGAGTGCAACGACCTTCCGATAGTTCTTCCCCGAGTAATTGGGCGCTTTCAGCATGATGTCAAACAAGACAAGTCCCATGTTCTTCATTATCGCCTCCACGAGCCGCGCGAGCAATCGTGGGGAAAACGTGCGCCCAGAAAATAGCTCGAGATCGCGCCGAGCTCGGGCGTTCATCGCCCTTGACCTAGAAAAGAAAGCTTTGACGAAGAAATGGGTGAACCCGATGACACTCGAATAGGAAAGGAACTTGCTGAGGCGATAAATGCGATACTTGTGGATGAAGTTCACGACCGTGTAGATCCCGTCCAAATCCTTGCCAAACGCCCTGCCAGTGGGCTTCTGCTGCTTGCCTGCTTTCTTTCCGGCTTGAGCCATGCGAGGTGACCCGCGTCAATTGACCGATTCCGTCATACGATTCTTGCTTGCGGCCATTTTAAACGGATTCGTCAAAAACCGTCTCCCTTGCCGGCGGGTATCGTAAACAAGAAGGTTGCGCCCTTGTTCCGGCCCGCGGATTCCGCCCAGATCGTCCCGCCATGCATTTCAATGATGTTCCGGGTGATGTATAGGCCAAGACCGGATCCTTGGATGTTCACGGGCACGTTCAAGTCAGTTCGTTCGAGCTTTCCGAACTGCTTGAAGAGCTCCCCCATCTCGTCCATGGTCAAACCGACCCCGTTGTCCTTGATAGAAAACTTGACCGCGTTATTGCTCATCACGAGATCGATCTCGATCCGCCCGCCTTTTGGCGTGTTCTTGATGGCGTTGGTGAGTAAATTCGTGAAAACTTGCTCCATGCGGATTTTATCCGCGTACACGATCATCTTATCCCCTAGATTCAGCACGATCTCGTCGTCGGCCGTCCTCACGAGGTACTCCAGGTTCGAGATCGTCTGAAGCACGATCTCGCCCAAGTCGACGTCTTGCCGGTTGAGCTGGAAGTTCCCGGTGTCCATGCGCGAGACGTCGAGGAGGTTGTCGACCAGTGCCTTCAGCCGCTCAGCGCCCCGGTGGATGATGTCGATCATGGTCCTTATCTTGTCGTCCAGGCTTTCCGGGAGCACCTTCAAGAGGAACTCTGAAGCCCCGTAGAGTGATACGAGGGGGGTCTTGAGCTCGTGCGTGGCCGTGAAGATGAAATTCTTGCGGATCGTGTCCAAATGCTTCAGTTTGACATTCTCCTCTTCAAGGATGCGTTCCAGTTTCTTTTTTTCCGTGATATCATTTATTATGATCTGGATGGCATTAGTTTTCCCATATTTGATGCGCGCTGCTTGCGCCCGAACCCAGATTTTGGATCTTTGCGCGGTGAAGACCTCGAGCTCGGCCGGTTCGACTGCCTTGTTTTGCACTATGCTCTTGAGGACGTCCCTGATGAAACTCGTATCGAGATCGACATAGGGGAAGAACTCCCGCAGCGGTCGACCGACGATCTGGCTCCTCTCGACCTTGAAAAGTTTCTCGGTGGCTGAATTGCAGTCGATCACCACGCCCTTTATGCTGATCAAGACGATCGCCGCCGTGGATTCCTCGAACACCTGGTGATACTTCTCCTCGGATTCTTTGAGCCGGATCTCGCTTTCCTTGGCATCCGTGGCGTCGCTGATCACGAGCAAGGTGGCTTTCTCGCCGCGATAAGGTAACACGCCCGACGTCGCCTGGATCCACTTGACCTTGCCATCGCGCGTGATGATCCGGTAGGTGGCCTCATGGATCTCGCTCGAGTGAATCTGGTCGAGGAAGGCCGTCGTGTTCGGGACGCGGTCGTCCGGGTGTATCTTCATCAACAAGTGCTGCTCGTTCCACCCGAGCATCTCCGTAGCGCTATACCCGTAGATGCTCGCCGCGTGGTCGTTGACATATTTTATCATTCCTGCTTGTATGAAAATGATGCCGATGAGGGACTTCTCTGCGATGAATCGGAACTTTTCCTCGGATTCCTCGAGTTTTTGCTCGGCCAGGTTCCTCGCGGTCACGTCCAACGCGGTAGCAAGGATCGCGGGCTTGCCATTGAATTCAATGCTCTTGCTGAAGACCTCGAGTGCAATGCACTTTCCAGAAGGAAGATTCACGTGCATGATGCCCCTCCGGTCCTCCTTCGCGTGTATTCCGGCAAGCCAGAGCTTGTATTTTTCCAGTCGCTCTTCTTTAGTTCTTTCAGGCATGAGGTTAAGGAATGGTTCGAACGGGAGACCGATTATGTCTGCAGGCCTTTTTCCAAGAAATGCCGCAGCGATCTCGTTGATGTAAACGATTTTCCCCTCCTGGATGATGACGATGCCAAGCGATGATTGTTCCGCGATGATGCGAAACTTTTTCTCCTCCTCTGCTAGAACGTTCTCGAGATCCGCCTTGGCGGTGATGTCGATGACCGTGATGAGGACCGCGGGCTGCTGCGATATGGTGATTTGCTTGGAGAACAGTTGAAGGGTCTTGACCTTGCCAGACCGGCTGGTAACCTTGATCACGAACGCGCCTTCCTGGCCCGGGGTGGCAGGGATGTTCGTGCTCAGTTTACGGATGATCGACTGGTGGCTCTCGCCCCGTGCCCCTATCGGTTCTTTAGCATCATTCAAAGATGCCCCGACGAGTCGTTCCAGCGGGGAATCCATTATGTCGGCGAACCTTTTGTTCGCGTAGATGATGCGTTGTTGTTGGAGGATGATGATCCCGAGGCTTGATTGCTCTGATATCGTGCGAAATATTGCTTCCGAATCCCGCAGTTTTTGATCGAGGAGATGGCTTTCGGTCACGTCCACTATGACCACGACGATGGCGGGGGCGCCTTTGTAGTCCTTCGTCTTCGAGACGAGTGTCACCCAGCGCATCTCGCCATCCTTCTTTATAATGCGATAGGAATAGCTCGGGATGACGCCCTCGGTCGTGCCGGACAGTTTCTTGCGGGTTTGTTCGGCGACGAAGGCGCGATCGTCGGGGTGGATCAGTATCTCAAGGAACTGGTATGGTTTCCATGATTTTATTTCCTCAGGCGAATATCCGCTCAGTTTCACCGCACCATCGTTAAAATATTTCACGATGCCATCTTGCAAGACGGCGACCCCCACGAGATCTTGCTCCGCGATGAGTTGAGAGTCTTCTGGCAAGCCGTCGTGCTGCGGGTCGTTCATCTTGGTCTGCGCTCCAAATTAAAGGGATACTCCCACGCAGTATTTCATTTATTGAATTGTATTCCTTTCGGCATTTAACTTATGAGGATTGATTTGCATAAGGACAATCCCCGGGTGATCGAAGGCACGGGCTGGAAATCCCGCATGTGGAGGGCAAGGAGAAACGTGGGATCCGGAGCATCCTAGCTTCAAACGACGTCCATGCGTGTAACCATGTAAACGGTTCAAGTTTCCTTTTTTTTCCCAGTTTTTTGATTTCTAGACGCGAGCATAAAAACTGCGATGATTGCGGCGAGGCCGGAAGTGAAAAAATAAAATTCAACAGTGTTCAGCGCAAGCAGTGGGCTGTATTCCCGCCGGGCGTGGAACGCGCTCGTGGCTTCCCGAGTCTCGTCGATCCAATGGAAGCCGTGCTCTTGTGTCCAACATGCACCTGTGCCCTCGTGCAGCTCGTTCCATGTCTCTAAATGGATCCATACTGCTCCAAGATCCATAGCGCGCCGCCACTCGGTCATGTATCGTTCCGCGTCGCGGGGGATGTACCGCGGGGTCTGTACGCTCAAGGCGCCGATGTTGTAAAAGCCGGGCGAGATGGCGGCCGTGGGGATGCCCTTGACGGCCGGATATTTCGGGGAATAACAAGCGCCCCAGTCGCAGACCGCGTCGATGCCGGCCTTTATCCAGTCACTGTGCCCCGCGAAAAGAAGCGGAAGTCCAAAAGTGGCGAGAAATCTGTCCTTGCAATACTGTAGGACGGTCGTCCCAACATCTGCGAAATGGTCGCCGCCGTAGAGCCAGACAACACCACTTCCATTCCAGGTGAATAAGTCCGTCCCGTTGACCAGAGAATAAAACCTTTTTATGCATTTCCAAAACTCGTTTTGCCAATACGAGTCGTTCAAGTCTGCAAATGGCCCGTTCGCAAACTCGCTTGCATGGGCGCTGTCGTTATAGACGGTCATGGACCGGTTCCACATCCACAAGTTTCTCATGGTCGTCGTGTCGAAAAACATTGCAATCCGGGGGACTAACCGCTGGCCGTATGTTTCCGGCGGGTGCGGAGTGCCCGGGTCGCGTGCATCCGCCTCCGTAGACACCTTCGTGACGAGGGACTGCCGTGCCGAGACGAGGGCCGCGAGGGCCGCTTGGGATGACTCGTTCGTGCCAGGGAGGCCATTGTTCCAATAGTCGGGCATGACGACGTCGATGCCGGCGCGTGCCATGCCCCGCAGCTCCCATTCGTTCCATTCCAGGCTCGCCGGTGAGAGCCAGGTCGTGATGTTCTCCATGATGCCCGTCGCCGGCGCCGTGGCGAGGTCGCCAGTCGCTGTGTAGGCGGGTGCCGCTGCCGGCGGATGGTATGTCATGGCATCCTTGTATAGCTGGCCAGAGACGTTGCGCACGACCGCGTTGATGTCCCGCGGCCCGGGCCAGTTGGATGGGAACCACCCGCTGTTGATGTAGTCAGATCTGCCCGCCGTCCACGCGTCAATGACGTGGGGGCTAGGACCTGGCCATGCGCCAGTGCTGTTATATCAGTTGAAGTAGGTCGTGAAGACCACGCGGTCGAGCTCGCGAGCGCGGGCCTGGAACACCTGGTCGCTGGAAAAGCACGCGGGGTTTGTCAGCAAGACGGTATAACCAGCGAACAAGCTCGCGATGACGATGACTGGCGCGTACCGGATTAATAAACGTTTTTTTATCACGCGACTCGCGCGTGCGGCCTTGTCATTCATCAGATCCACTCCAGGAAAAATGATGTTGCCGTGAGCTTGAACGCCAAGGGAAACACGGTTAGGAACAAGATGGAGGCACCCACCTCGGCCAGGAGCAGCGTGCAGAGGACGGGAAGCAAGGATCTGGTGCCTGGACGATCCGCCTGATCTGCTTACAATATCGAGCCAAGCACGCACACGTGCCAGATCACGAATAGCCCGGCAAGGATCCAGAAGAGCTCGACGTGGCCGCTAGCCGTGACACCCGCAGGAAAGAATGAATGGAGTGGAATCGCCGCGAACGGAACCAAGAGGAAAATCGCCAGCGAGCCGTGGACAGCTTCAACAGCCGGCTTCCCCTTGATCTTGAAACACGCGAGGAGAAGGCGATCGAAAAGGGCTAGCACGACGACCAGCAATATCCCGATCGCGACGCCCAGTGCCTTGTTAACGAGCAAGGCTTGCTCGAGCTTGTAGCCAAGGCCGATCACGTCATCGGGGATGAGCCAGCCGACGTTAATACCAAGGCCTGCCATCCCGGCAACCGTGCCAATGGCGATGACGAGTTTGGCATCTCTCGGAGACGTGCTGGTAATGATTTCGGCCGGCGAGAAAAGCAAGCGACCGAGCGTGGCGATCGGGTTCATCAGAAGCGCTTTTTTCAAGTCGATGCTGTAAACAGAAAAAAGAACTCGTCGAGATGCTGGCACGGTCATGGGGACTTGCTGGCCTTCTCCAGATCCCCATACCTTCTCATCACGAGCTCGAAAAACTCGAAATCATCGTATTGGATGATCCGCGCGATCTCCCCAGCGAACGTGATTTTTTTCTTCGCGATCCCGGGCACGCAACCATCATCGAGGGGGTATTGCTTCAAGAAATCATATAGCGCGATTAGCCCTTTCGAGAGCTCCGCACGGATCTTTTCGAATTTCTTGCTAGACAAGGCAACGCCGTTTTCATAGAATTCCCGGTCCCCTTTATCGATGGCAGCCAAGAGAGCATTGCGCCGCTCCTGCCTCTTTTCCCTAAGTCGCTTGTTCGAGACCAGCCCGAGCGCGTCAAGCTTGCCTAGCTCATCGAAAGCCTTGGCAAACCGCCTGAATGTTGCTCCGTTCGCATACACGTCAACGAATTCCGACATGTATTTCTTTATAACCCCGTTCGTGAGCATCTCCTTGAAATCGACCTCATCCTCGTTGAGAACTCTCAAAACCTCCATCATCATGCTGGCTTCGTGTTCCTTGCGGGTCTCTTGCTCGTAGTAATTGATGATGGCGTCGACAAATTTCTGTCCCATCTCGGCGATCTGTCCTATTCCAGCCATACCATTCAATTGCCCATTCAAGTATAAAAAAATATGGAAAGCCATCCGGGGCATTCGATGCTATCCCAAGGCAATAGGGATTAGAGACCGGGATCCACCATCGCAGCCGGGATGCGGCCGGGATCCCGGGCCTCGTCCGCCCACCTGTAGATGCCCGGTTTCTTCTTCATGTCTCTGCTTCACCACCTGGATCGGTCGCCGTCCTCATTATCATCCTCATTATCGAACCCGGTCTCGTCCCCCGAAGGTTCTTCCCAGTCATCCAGGGAATACCCGTCGTCGACGAGCGGGAAGGATAGCTTGCACTGCTTGCACGCCCCGCAGCCCCAAACTGGCCGAGGGTCTGGATCAATGGCGATCACCTCGAGGCGCCGGCCGCAGCGCGGGCATTTCTGGTCCGCCATTGCCACGATCTCGTGCTGGTAATCGAATGTGATGCCTTCGAGCTTGAAAGTGAAGCCCGAATGGATCTCGACAACCGCCGAGACGGCGTTCATGGCCTCGAACAAGGATGCGGCACCTTTATTGAACACCCCGTCGAGCCAGATCGTGCGTGCGAGATCGCACTTGCCCCGGAGGACCGGATCTTTCCCGGGATCCGCACGCCGCGCCGGGAATCTCGCTTCGGGGCCTTTCGATCTGTTGTACCTCGCGATCGCCTTGTCGAGCCTGGATAACCTCGCCGGCGTCATTGGATCGGCGAATTCAACCGTCGTGTAGCCGTCGTCCATGGCCATCTCGACACCGTTGGCGAGCAAGAATGATGCATCGGCGAGCGAGACCTTGCCCGAGAGATAAGTCTCGACGAAGCCGGAAATGCGCTGGAGCTTGGCCAGGAACGGGCTTGCCATCTCCCCGTTCTCCACGTTGATCGACACGGACCGCCCGTTGGTCGCGATGTACATCTGGTCTATTTCAGTGCCGGAGACCATCGTGGAGGAGATCCACGAGTCCATCCGCTCTCGCGTGATCTGCCACGCATTCGCCATCGGGGCGAGCGTTAATCGCTCCGGTGCTTTACCCAGCGGCCGGGCCATGGATCCTGCGGTTGCCGCACGGGTATGCACCTGCGCTAAAGTGTCTCGCCCGGATAGGAAAGGCACAGAAAAGTTCAAGCGGGCGCGGCTTGAGCTGTACGAGAACATCAAAGACAAGACGAAATGGCCGGATGTTTTCGACTGGTACATCACCAGAGCAGAGCAGTTATACGACGCGTTTTACCCGGTCTTGAAGGAAATCGAGGAAGCAACGTGAAAAATGTGAAGATCATTTCCAGGCCAGAATGAAATTCAAGGGGAGGCCACCGCGCCAGGTTTCATGGCACGGCGCTGGTGCACCTTCAGCGGGTACACGAGGCCCAGGTAGGTGAGGAAACAGAACACGGGGATGGAGGTCATGGACAGGTAATAGAATATCTGGCGGGCTGCCCGCGCCTCCTGCGGCTCGAGCCCGATGCCCTGGATGTTGTGGATGATGTAGAAGACGAAGAAGAGGACGAGCACCACCCCGGCAAGGAACAAGGCATAGAGCCCGATCCTCTCCTCCTTTGACTTGGTCGCCCGCACGCTCTTCAGCGGCTTCACGATCAGCGCGACCATGTTGTAAAGGCCGATGACGATGACGGGCAGCGTCTCGATGATCGACTCGATGGCCGTGATCTTCACCCACACGGACTTCGTGAGGATCACGAGGAACAATACCAGAAGGCCGAGGAAGACAAGCACCGACACCCAGTTCTTCCGGATCTGGTCGCGATGGAGATCGGTGGCTTCCAAGGGATAATGCAAGCCATTTTCGAATATTTCCAGCGTAAACAAGACCCAGTTGATCATTGCCATGGCGGTGAAGACGAAGATCGACCTGTTGAGAAAATCGTTCAGCAACGTGTTGAAGAAGGCAAATTCCACGACGAGGGACAGTGCCAGCAGCGAGATGAAGGCGATGAAGGCCATGACGAGGATCCGGATCGTGTTCGACGGCCGCTCCTTGTATCGCTTGACCAGGTTCAGCACCAGCACGACGGTCACGACGATCGAGACAGAGAAGTTGATGATGGCGGCATAGTCGATGAAATCCCACGGCTCTTGTATGATCGAGCCGTAGATCGTTGGCGTCCCGAGCACGATCACCATGACCACGGCCCAATACGAGAGGATGGCTATCCAGGAAAATCTCACGACGTTCAATGTTTGGTTGGCCATCTGCGTCTACCTCCTTTCAAACACGATCGAGATTGATCCCCGGATTGATATTAAAGCCTACTTGCACCGATGTATATCGATGCATTGATCGAGCCCGCGCGCGGCGTGTCCGGCGTGGAGATCGTGCCCCCGACGACGCAAGCTCAATTATTGGATCTATATTGTGTAAGGAAAACGACATGGATCACATCAACAGGGCCCTTCCTACAGAAGGGCACACCCCGATGTACGTGATGCACAAGTACTTCGCGCGCAAGCAACAGGACGTGATCAACGAGTACATCAAGCATTACTCGGAGGAAGGGGACATCGTGCTCGACCCGTTTTGCGGGAGTGGCGTGATGATCGGCGAGGCACTCCGGCTGGGCCGGAAGGCGATCGGCGTGGACATCAACCCGGTTTCGATCTTCATCACGAGGAACACGATCACCCACGTCGACGGGAACCAGATCATCGATGAATTCAAGAAAATCGAACACGACATCAGCCAGGACATCAACAAGTTATACAAGACCACGTGCAGGGAATGCGAAAAGCTGGGCAAAAGGACCCGGCTTCCCGCCACTTGTTTCACGTGGAAGGGAAACCGCCTCGTGGACGTGCGATACGTGTGCGAGTACCATGAAAAACCCAAGATCACCAGTCCAGTGAATGAAGATGACTTGAAATTATATGATGACGTGCAGAACGGGAAGATGGATGAGTTTTTCGACAAATCGGGAGCATGCAAGTACTGGTACCCCACGAATCGTCTATACTATGGCGATGGTACCCCTTTCTTGAAAAAGGAACGGTTCGAATCGGTCGACCAGCTGTTCACGAAGCGAAACCTCGTCGCCCTCGCAAGATTGCTCGACAGGATCGAGAAAATACCCGATGGTGAATTGCGCGAGGCGTTCAAGTTCGCGTTTTCGGCATTGACCCACCTGGCATCGAGCATGACCCCGGTACGGCCATCCCGTCCCTTCAGTTCGGCGTGGGTACAGCAGAGCTACTGGAAAGCGCCCAATTTCATGGAATCGAACGTGTGGGACTTGTTCAAGCGGGGCGTGATGGAACGGCAAGGGCTCTTGAGCGCCAAGCGGGACGTCCCGGTAGACCTTGCGTCCAAGAGGGAAGCCAAGGACATCGATCAACTGGTAAGCAGCCCGAACCACCACTATCTCCTCGAGATCTCCGCCAACGACGCGCTGAAAGGCTTGAAGGACAACAGCGTGGACTACGTCATCACGGATCCTCCCTACGGCCACTCGATCCAGTACGGGGAACTGCTCTTCATATGGGGCTGCTGGCTCAAGCTGATGGGCAATTTCGACGAGATAGCGAGGGGAGAGATCGTGGTCAATCCAAGGCAGGGAAAAGGCAAGGACAATTACGAGAAAGGCTTGAGGCAGGCGTTCCAGGAAATCTATCGCGTGTTGAAACCGGGAAAGTATTGCACGGTCACCTTCCACAACCCTGCCCTCGTGTACAGGAACATGCTCTTCAAGTCTGTCGTCCTGGCCGGCTTCACGTTCGAAAAGATCGTCTACCAGCCACCCCCCAGGCCATCCGCGAAGAGCCTCTTGCAGCCGTTCGGGTCGCTCGAGGGGGATTATTTCTTCCGCTTCAGGAAACCCGAGGAAGATGTCAAGGAAAGATATGAATTGGCCGATGAAAAAAGGGTCGAATCGCTGATCGTCGGCATTGCTGAAAAGATCATTGCCGAGCGGGGCGAACCCACGAATTACACGTTCATCCAGAACTCGATCGACCCGATCCTGTACGAGGAATTGAGGAAATCTGGATTGCTCATCTCATTCAAGCCTACCAGCGTCCTCGATATCTTGAAAAAACACGTGGGAGAGACCTTCCAGCTCGTCAACGGGAGTGGCAAGAACAAGAGGCAGGAATTGTTGACCTCGGGATGGTGGTTCGCGAACCCGGACAAGTACAAGATCGAGATCCCGCTTGAAAAAAGGGTGGACGAAGCCATCGTGAACTTGCTGCGCGAGAAAGGATCTGCCATGCTGGCGGAGGTGTTGACCGAGGTCTACACGCGGTTCCAGGATTCCTTGACGCCGGAGCACCACGTCATCCTCGAGATCTTGAGGCGAGCCGCGATCCAGGAGGGCGGGAAATGGTCCTTGAAGGCCTCCATCCGCCATGGAGCTAAGAAATGGACGCGGTTGAAGAAGCCAACGCTGAAAGACCCTTCATAAAAGAGAATAATTGTTTCTTTCATATAATTGCTTTTTTCGCTTATTCTTGACAAGCGATGCGGTTCTTGGATTGAAGGGGGATTTTAGACTATGGTCGAATGCAGGCATTGCCGCGCGCCTCGTGTGGTAAGACCCGGTTGGTAGATGCCAGCGCTTTTTCCATCGGGCCCTGGCACCGCGCGAGGAGCGAGTCGACGATGTGCTGTAAGAGCGCGTCTACATTATCGCCTCTCTTCGATGACGTGGGCACGTAGCACAACAAGCCATAGTTCTGGGCGGTTTCCATCGCTATGCTGCTCACTTCATCGATCTGGCTATCGTCCAACAAGTCCATCTTTGTCCCGCCGAGATATATCGGGATGCCCGGCGACGCGTGGGAGCGGAACATGTCCACCCAGTTCTTGACTTGCGTGATCGTGCCGATGCGGCTCATGTCGAAGAACACGATGCCGGCCCTGGCCCCCGCCGAGTAGTTTGATTGCAAGAAGCGGAAGCGTTCCTGCCCGCCCAGGTCCCACAGCGAGAGCTTGACCCGCTTCTGGATGTTCTCGTAGTAGATCTCCTTGGCGTGAAAGGCGACGCCGATGGTCATGGTCGTGTTCGGAAGGAACGAGCCGTTCAAGTACCGGTGCAATAGCGTCGTCTTTCCCACGGCACCCGCGCCGCCGATCACGATCTTGAAGATATACGTCGAATCCATCATCGCTTTCCATCAGATTATTTGGAGATATGCCGACAGCCGGACCGATCGATTGCGAACGAGAGTTGATCCCGCCCCTCCCCGTGCCCCGTTTTTCCTGGCGACCTCCGTCCTTCCAGCGCACCAACTGCATCCCGTCAACAGAGCACGGGTGGCAGCCGCCACGTGGTGATAACCACGGGGGCATCGACACGTGACGTTATATCTGCCAATCGCAATAATATCCTAACGCCGTTCAGACATAAACGGAGGAGCCGGTTTTCAAATATCGTTCTGGGCCGATTAGCCCGTATCCGTGCCGTGTGCCACATACTCAGCGACCGGTTTCTTTCCTCGTGCTACCTGTTCTAGAATTGGATCCTCCGAGATAGGCACGTATCGAATGATAGAAGGTATTCGCGGGCCTTACCTATTTTCGAGAATCCGATATCCTTATATTCTCGCGTTGCTCATTTTTGGTTGGCAACTTATGGCTGCATACTAAAACACGATTCATTTCACATCAAGAAATCATATCACAAGGTGAAAAAAATGACAGATAAACAACACAAAGAGAAAATCGTGGGCATTGATCTCGGGACCTCGAACAGCGCGGCTTCCATCATGATCGGCGGCAAGCCTGTCTTGATCCCGGCAGCGGAGGGCACGACGATCGGCGGGGGAAAGGCTTTCCCGAGCTTCGTTGCCTTCACCAAGGATAAGAAGATGCTAGTCGGGGAGCCAGCCCGGCGCCAGGCGATATCGAACCCGGAGCGCACGATCACGGCCATCAAGCGAAAGATGGGCACGGATTACAAGGTCGAGATAGATGGAAAGAAGTATACGCCGCAAGAGATCTCGGCCATGATCCTCCAGAAGATCAAGGCCGACACGGAGGCCTACTTGAACGAGCCGGTGACAAAGGCGGTCATCACTGTACCAGCATACTTCAACGATGCGCAGCGCACTGCCACGAAAGATGCAGGTCGCATCGCTGGTCTTGACGTGGTGCGCATCATCAACGAACCGACGGCAGCGGCATTGGCATATGGCCTGGACAAGAAAGGGAAGAACATCAAGATCGCCGTGCTCGACCTCGGTGGAGGCACGTTCGACGTGACCATCATGGAGCTCGGCGACGGCGTCTTCGAGGTCATCTCCACGTCGGGCGATACGCATCTCGGTGGGACGGACATGGACCGGCTCATCATGGAAGACATCGCCCGCGAGTTCAAGCGCAAGAACAACATCGACTTGCTCGCCGACCCGACAGCGAAACGTCGATTGCTCGAGGGGGCGGAGAAGGCCAAGATCGAGCTTTCTAGCGTTTACAGCACGCAAATTAACCTGCCATTCATCACGCAAGACGCGAGTGGGCCCAAGCACCTCGACATGGAATACACGCGGGCAAGGCTCGAGGAGGTCATCTCACCCGTGCTAGACCGGCTCGACGCGCCGATGAAGCGCGCCCTCAAGGACGCGAAGCTCGACGCCAGCCAGATCGACTCGGTCATCCTCATCGGCGGCCCTACACGCATGCCAAGCGTGCTCGATCGATTCGAGAGGGTGTTCGGCAAGAAGGCGGAGCGCGGCGTCGACCCCATGGAAGCTGTCGCCATCGGTGCGGGCATCCAGGGTGCAGTCCTGGCAGGGGACGTGAAGGACATCCTCTTGCTGGACGTTACCCCGCTGTCGCTCGGCGTGGAAACGCTGGGCAATGCGTTCACGAGGCTCGTCGAGCGCAACACGACCGTGCCCGTGAAAAAGTCGCAGGTGTTCTCGACCGCGAGCGACAACCAGACGTCGGTGGAAATCCACGTCTTGCAAGGAGAGCGCCCGCTGGCCAAGGACAACTTCTCGCTCGGCAAGTTTTACCTGGATGGCATCCCGCCCGCCCCGCGCGGGCTCCCGCAGATCGAGGTCACCTTCGAGATCGACGAGAACGGCATCTTGCAAGTCACTGCCAAGGACCTCGGCACGGGCAAGGACAAGTCGATCCGCATCGAGGGCACGAAGAAGCTCTCAGAAGAAGAGATCAAGAAAGCGCAAGACGACGCGGAGCGGAACAAGGAGGCCGACGAGCGCCTGCGCGACACGATCCAGAAGCGGAACGAGCTCGATTCCATGACCTACCAGGCCGAGCGGCTCATGAAGGAGAACGCCGCGAAGCTCGATAATGGCCTGCGAGATCGCCTCGTGAAGGCGCTGGACCATGCCCGCGACGTCGTGAAGTCGAAGAGCGACAACGTACGAGATATCGAAGATGCAAAAGCCGAGCTGGAGAAACCTTTGCACGAGTTCGCCCAGAAATTGTACGCGACGAAGGGCAGCACGGGTTTCGCTGGTGCCCAGGGCGACGTCGGGCCGTCCTACGGCTCGAGCGATGCGGACCCCGCTTATGGCCAGGGGAGCTCCGGTAAAGGCGACGACGGCGCAGTTGACGCGGAATTCTCGTGAACACCGTGGTTGGGGGTGCCGGTCTTTCCCCTTTTTTTCTCCATTTAGGAGATCCAAGGGAATGAAAGATAACGCGTGAAAATGACAAGCCGACTGGTGATGAGCGTGCCGACCAAGAAAGATTATTACGAGGTCCTCGGGGTTCCCAGGAGCGCGACGAAGGAGGAGATCAAGCGTGCCTTCAGGAAACTGGCGAGAAAATACCACCCTGACGTGAACCCCAACGATCCCACCGCATCGGAGAAGTTCAAGGAGATCAACGAGGCTTACATGGTGCTCGATGACGACAAGAAGCGGGAAATGTACGACAAGTTCGGCGTGGTCGATGGCGAGAGTGCATCGTATCCAGGTACAGGTGGCGGGTGGCCAGGTGGCGCGGCGTGGCCTGGCGGGGCCCGGGTCTACCAGGGACCGGACGGGACGACGTATTATTACACGACCTCTGGTGGCAGCCCGGACTTCGATTTCAGCGAGATCTTCGGGGGGAATCGAAGGGCAGGCAAGCGAAGCGGATCGAGCACTGGCGGTTTCGACTTTTTCAACGACCTGGGTGATATTTTTGACGTTTTCAACCGGGGCAGTGCGAGCACGAGGGCCCGAGGCTCCCGCACGAACATTCCCCGCGAAGGCGAGGACCTTCGCTATGACATGGAGATAGATTTCATGGACGCGTTCACCGGCGGCGAGCGCCAGGTCAGCTTCAAGGATCCCTCGACAGGGAGTCCCCGCACGATCACGGTGAAGATCCCGGCGGGCGTGCAGGACGGGCAGAAGCTGCGACTGGCGAAGCTCGGCATGCCCGGGGAAAATGGAGGCCCCCCGGGGGACTTGTACATCGCCGTCCACGTGCGCACGAGGGCGGGATTTGACCGGAAGGAGAACGATGACGTTTCGGTCACTGCCGAAATTCCTTTCACCACGGCGGTGCTCGGCGGGAAGATGAGCGTCCAGGGCATCGATCGCACGCTGACGGTCACGGTCCCGCCCGGCACGAAGGATGGCACGTCGTTGCGCCTCAAGGGCCAGGGCTTCACCAAGCTGAAACAAGATGGACGAGGAAACTTGCTCGTTGACATCCACGTGCAGGTTCCAGACAAGATCAACTCGAAACAGAAGAAAATATTGGAGGAGTTACGAAATGCCGGTCTTTAAAAGCAGAACATTGCGGAGGCATGATAGAACATGATGAAAATGGACGATTACACGATCAAGGTGCAAGAAGCACTGCTCGCGGCGCGATCGCTGGCACAACAGCGAGACCACCCCTATATCGAACCGCTGCACGTGTTGAAGGCGTTGCTCGACCAGCAGGACGGCATCGCAAGGCCATTGCTCGAGAAGCTAGGAACTCGTGCTTTTGCAGTTGACCAAGCGATCGAAGGAGAACTAAAGCGAATCCCGACCGTTCACGGATCGGGCGCGAGCGACGTCGTTGTCTCGAGAGAAACGGCAAGTCTTTTCGACGAGGCGTGGAAAGAGGCGAGGAACCTCAAGGACCGCTACTTGAGCAGCGAGCACTTGCTGCTGGCAATGGCAGACGGCAGGGGAACGCCTGTCCAGCGCCTGCTCTCCGCGCAAGGCATCACCAAGGATCGCATCATGCAAGCGCTCGTCAGCGTGCGTGGAAGCCATGCGATAAACGATCAAGATCCCGAGAGCAAGTACCAGGCAATAGAAAAATACGCCAAGAACCTGACAGATCTCGCGCGGCGCGGCAAGATCGATCCCGTCATCGGGCGAGACGACGAGATCCGCCGCGTGATGCACATCCTTTCGCGGCGGACGAAAAACAACCCCGTGCTCATCGGAGAGGCGGGAGTCGGGAAAACGGCGATCGTCGAGGGCCTTGCCCAGCGGATAGCGAACGGCGACGTGCCAGAATCGCTGAAGAATAAAGAACTTTTGGCGCTGGATCTCGGGGCGATGATAGCGGGTGCCAAGTATCGCGGCGAGTTCGAGGACAGGCTCAAGGCCTTGCTCAAGGAAATCGAGAAGTCCGACGGGAGACATGTTTTATTCATCGACGAACTGCACACGCTCGTGGGAGCCGGCGCGGCGGAAGGTGCCATCGACGCATCGAACATGCTCAAGCCAGCCCTCGCTCGTGGCGAGTTACGCTGCATCGGCGCGACGACCATCAAAGAATACAGAAAACACATCGAGAAAGACGCTGCGTTGACGCGACGGTTCCAGACCGTGCTGGTCGAGGAACCCAGCGTGGAGGACACGATCGCGATCCTCAGGGGCCTCAAAGAAAAATACGAGGTGCACCACGGGGTTCGGATCTCCGATGCCGCGGTGATCGCCGCTGTCACGCTGTCCCACAGGTACATCACGGATCGGTTCTTGCCCGACAAGGCCATCGACTTGATGGACGAGGCCGCATCGCGCCTGCGCATCGAGATAGATAGCATGCCGACGGAGATCGACGAGCTCGACCGGCGCGTGATCCAGCTCGAGGTCGAGAAACAGGCCTTGCTCAAGGAACAAGACACCGCATCGAGGGAACGGCTCGACAAGATCGAGCAGGAACTCCGCGACTTGCGCGAGAAAGGAGATGCACTCAAGCTCCAATGGCGAAACGAGAAAGAGATCATCTCCAAGATAGGAGACGTGAAGAAGCAGATCGATGCTGCCAAGAGGGAGGCCGAACAGGCCGAAAACGATGGAAACCTCGGCCGCATGGCAGAGCTACAATATGGCGTCATCAGCGGTCTGCAAAAAGATGTCGATCGCCTCGCTGGACAGCTCAAGGCCATCCAATCGACCAAGAAGATGCTCAAACAAGAGGTCGACGAGGAGGACATAGCCAACATCATCTCGCAATGGACGGGCATCCCTGTCTCGCGGATGCTGGAAGGCGAGAAGGCCAAGCTGCTCCACATGGAAAAAAGATTGGCACAACGCGTGGTCGGGCAAGATGATGCCCTCCGCGTGATCTCAAACGCGATCCGCAGGTCTCGAGCGGGCATCCAGGACCCGAACCGTCCCATCGGCACCTTCATCTTCATGGGACCGACTGGCGTCGGGAAGACCGAGACCGCGAAAGCGCTCGCGGAATTCTTGTTCGACGACGAGGGTGCCATGGTTCGCATCGACATGAGCGAGTACATGGAGAAACACACGGTCGCGCGGCTCATCGGGGCACCACCTGGTTATGTTGGTTACGACGAGGGGGGATTCTTGACCGAGGCCGTCCGCCGCCACCCGTACTCGGTCGTCTTGTTTGACGAGATTGAAAAGGCACATCCAGACGTGTTCAACGTCTTGCTCCAGATCCTCGACGACGGGCGCTTGACGGATGGTCACGGCAAAACCGTCGATTTCAAGAACACGATCATCATAATGACCAGTAACATCGGTAGCGATCTCATCATCGAATCGATGGAGCGGGGAAACGACGGGAAGCTTGACCCGGGCACGATGCACGCGCTGCTATCCCGTCACTTCCGGCCCGAGTTCTTGAACCGCATCGACGAGGTCATCGTGTTCACGTTCCTCAACGAGGCTCGCATCCAGGCAATCGTGGACATCCAGATCAAGAGATTAAACACGCTGCTGGCGGATCGCAAGCTTGAATTGGTCTTGTCCCAGGAAGCCAAGAACTTCCTGGCAAGGCAAGGTTTCGACCCGAAATACGGTGCACGGCCACTCAAGCGTGCCATCCAGAATTACTTGCAAAATCCACTGGCCACGCGCATCCTGGAAGGCGAGTTCTGGGAGGGCGACACGATCGAGGCCACGCTGGACGGCTCGAAGCAACAAATCGTGCTTAGTCGGCTCAAAAACACCATGGATGGCGAGCGCAACGAGCGAGGCGATGCAAGGTCGACATAGGGGAACCGGGGGTGGCACGACGCCTATCAACCAGGCAGTATCAACACCTTTTCATTCCCACGTTGCCAGTGTTCCCTTGGCAACGCGCTGCATCGTCATTACCGTTACAAATGGCAGAATCCAGGTGAACCGACACGTCTGAAAAGGATGAGGAAGACGAGTGGTTTTTCGACATACTGGGCAACGATGTCCGGCGCAAGATCATCCAGATGCTTTCTCGTGGCCCTACATCCATGAAACAGTTCACGGACGCGGTGAACGTGTCGCGGCAGGCCATCCTCAAGCAGCTGGAGCAGATGCGAAACAAGGGGCTCGTCGAAGCCCGCAACATGGAACTCGATGAAGATGAAAAACGTAAAGGACCGCCCGCCCTCGTCTATAACCTGACCAAGTTCTTCAAGATCGAGTACGAGGTGAACCCGAGTTTCACAGAACCACTCGTCACCAGACTTTTTTTACTTCCAGGAGATGTAAGCGAGAAAAAACTCGATGCTGACGAGTTGAATAAAAAATTCCCGAAAGACATGAGGAAATGCTTCGAGGATCTCGCCCAGCTTGACTCGAACATCCAAGACTTGCAGGTCAAGCACCGGGAACTCTATCAAAAAAAAGTCGATCTGCTCAACAGGTTAAGAACGCGCATCGATCAAAGCTTCGACGAGCAGGAGGAAAAAGAGATCTTGCTCTACATGCTCTCGCACCCGGCACGGTCACTCGAAGGGATGCCGGTATCCGAACTTGCAGCGGTAGTTCCGCTTCGCAGTGATTTTCTCGATGCAGTACTCACGAACTTGCAAAAACAAGGCTACATCGAAAAGAAAGGCGATACCGTCCGCATCAAAGCCAAGGGATGAAACGTTCTATCACCAATCGCGGGAACGCATGCGTGAGACTTCGATCCAACCCCGCCCATCACAAAAGGGGCACCGGGATCTGGTATTGAACGAGAACCCTCGACCTTGGCATACCGGACAGGCCGATTCCACGTGCGTCCCGAATCCAGGCATGAATGGACGTTCGAGATGCAAGACTGGAGCAACCTCGGGCCGGGTCCCTCCACACGCATGCACGATGCACGCCGGCTGGCTCGCTTTTTGGCAGCGTGCAGCGACTTCCCTCGCGCGGGTCGTGGAGGAGCATCTTTTTCCGGTCGCATCGTCATACGCCTGGCGTTCACGAGCATCACACAAGATGTCGTGCGCCTTGTTCAACAAGATGAAGTATTCTTGCGCGTGAACGTCATCGGGATGTAGATCCGGGTGGCAAGCCTTCGCTTTTTCCCTGAACGACCGCTTGATCTCGTCCGGGGATGCATCCCTCTCGACCCCGAGGATCTTGTAATAGTCGTCGTCGCTCACGGGAACCACGTGATTCACATGGATTCGGCATTTATCGTTCAAGGCGGGCGAGGAAACACCTGTTCCAGGATAGATCGACAAGATGCGATATTTAAACTTGTACCCGAACCTTGAGAAGTAGCGCCAAGACTCAGCACGAGATTCAAGGAAAAAAAACGGGAATAAATACGCCGTGGCACCATGTTGAAGCCCTTTCACGACAACTTGATGTCGACGGCATTGTCGAGGGGATCCTTGAACTTTCCCTTGATGAGGAGCAGGCCGTGCTCGTACTTCGCCTCGATGGAGTTCACGTCCATCTCGTAGGGGAAGTACTCGGTGAGCAAGTACTGCGTGTGCTCGCGGGTGGCCCGCAAGTCGAACATGTCAGGGAGCACGCGGAGCCGCACCTGTTCCTTTGGAACACCGGGCAGCTCCACCCGGGCGTTGTATTCGCCCGTATCCGAGTCGAAATCCGCGCTGTAATACGGGCGGACCCGCCAGTAGATCTCCTCGTCCTTTTTCTTTTCGACAAGGCTCGTTTCGTTTGTTTTTGCTTCTGCCATGTGTTACACCTCGTTTTTTTTTTCTCTTGTTCGACACTCGATAAAGAAGCGAGATCAGAGCTTGATCTCCTTCGCATCGTCCAGCGGGTCGTGGATGACCGCATGGATTTTCAACAAGCCGTTATAATACTCGGCGGTCGTCTTCTCCGGCACGATGTCGACGCCGAAGCTGAGATTCGCCGCGTATTCGACGTTGTCCTTCGGGCGTACCGCGCTCACGTGGAACCACGAGGGAAGCACCTTCAACTCGATGTCCTCCTTCTTCACGCCGGGAATGCTCATCTCCACCGTGATCTTCTTGCCGTCGTAGTCGGTGTCGCGGTAGACCCGCGGGAAGATCTGGAGGAGTTTCTCATCCTTGTATTCCTTGTCGCGCTTGATGACCGTGTATGCCTTCTCGAGCGGGTTGTACCGCTCGAACTCGACCTTGAGGAGCCCCTCGGTGTAATCGTTAGTCACCTTCGTCGGTTCAATGCGGAAGCTCAAGTCGAGATCGAGCGTGTAGACGATGTTATCGCGCTCGGCGCGTAAAGTGAAGTAATCTTCCATTGCCTTCATCTTGATGGCGTCCTTCGCCACGCCAGGCAAGGCGATCTCGAGCACGAACTTGTTGTCGTGGAGCCACGCGCCGTAACGGGGCGTGACCTTGTACTTGGGTTGTTCCTTCGATTCTTGCAAATCCTTTGGTTTTTCTGGGGATTGTACGATTGCCATGAGGATCCACCTCGGCATTATGTGATCGTTTGTCGTTTCGAAGCACCGTTGCATCGAACCTTGATGTTCGGTTTGCAACCGTTGTTTGCAAGTTGATCTTGCACGAGGGCCTATTTAAGCATTTCGCTCCGGATGGCATAAGGAACCCCGATCTCGGCGTGATATTTCATGATTCAAGAAGAAGCAAAAGCATGTTGCATAATGGGTCGCGCGATCGATGTAGTTCCGGATGATAATAATCGGTTATAAACGATGGAGCGCTGGGACGATCCATGGCGGGAAAGATCTCGGTGCTGACCGACGAGTTTGGCGAGGGTGACTTCGAGAAGATCGCGGCGTGGCTGGCGTCGGAAGGGTTCGAGCACGTCGAGCTGCGGGGCGTGTGGATCAAGAACGTGTTCAACCTCGACGAGTTCGACATGCAAGAACTCAAGAGCATCTTGAAGGAGCACGGGCTGTCCGTGTCGAGCATCAGCGGCGGGCTGTTCAAGGTGCCATGGTGGGGCCCCGCCGACGAGCCCGAGCGCATGAAGGACGGGACGACCGTGCGGGAGTACCAGCTGAAGATGGCGGACAACTGCATCAAGGCCGCGAAAGCGCTCGGTGCGCAGTTCATCAGGGCGTTCGGGTTCACCAAGATGGCGATCATGGCCGACGAGGCGTGGGACGACTGGATCGCCGGCATCAAGGAGATCACGCGGCGGGCGGCCGACGCGGGCAAGACGATCATCATCGAGAACGAGCACGGCTGCATGCTGTCGAGCTTCGCGTCGATCAAGAAGGCGTTCGACGAGGTGCACGCGCCCAACTGCAAGTTGCTATTCGACCCGGGCAACCTGCTCGCTGGCGGGGAGCGCGTGACCGACGAGGTTTTCGATTACGTGAAGGACATCACCGCGTACATGCACGTGAAGGACGCGCAAATCACGAGCAAGAGCCCGTGGAAGACGCAATGGTGCATCATCGGCGATGGTGACGTGGGCTGGTTGGACATCGTCAAGCGATTCGTCGGTCACGGCTACGACTCGTACTGGAGCGTCGAGACGCACATGGGCAAGAAGGGCGCGTGGGACAACACGGTGCGGGACTTGAAGGCGCTGAAGATATTGCTTGCCTAGTGTTCGTGTAAAAGGTACTTTTGACTAGAACCCGTGCGCGTTCCACTTGATTTTAGGAAGTTTTTGCTCGTACCAATGGAACTTTTTACTCGAACTCTTTTCCATCCATGTAGATTTTCCTCGAACTCCTTTCCACGCCATGTAGTTTTTAGCCTCACTTTTTTACAGATCATGTAGATTTACCTCGAACTCTTTTACACGTCCTCGCATGTACTTTTTGCTAGGACCCGTGTATCTCCGGGCTTTTTAACTAAAAGCCCTTATAATGTTGAAGTGAAGTCGAACAAGGTCTTGGTTAAACGAAACCTTTGTTCAGCAATGTTGATATCATGCTTTATTTTCAAATGTACGTTCATATCCTTGAGAATATTAATTCTTTCGTTGCATTTCGGACATTTTTTCACGAATTCGTGCATGTAATGCTTTCGTCCTAGATGCCGCTTGAATCGGGAGCGATACTTGGACTTGAACATGCAATATGGACAATAGAACCACTCAACTCCGAGCTCGTGCTTGTATACGAGATGGTTGGCGAGCAAAGCATGTTCATTCTTCGTCTTGTAACCGCAGCCTTTGAAAGGGCATATTGCCGGGGATTTCCAGAAATCAACCCGAAACGGGTTATCCAGGGATTGAATCACTTCAACAGGCACACCAGTTAACATTTTCAGTGTTGTTTCCAAACCAGATTCATCAACATGTTTCCGGATAAAACGGAACAAAACACAGAACTCGACCCTGTTGGCAGCTGCCAATCGTTCCATCCATCTGGCAAGATATTCGCCGGGTCGTGGCAGCGGGTGAACGGGAAGTGGCCTGAGTCTGTTGGGCATATATATAGCATCACGATATGAAAAATTGCGGGATTCATAGATTGTTTAGCAGGTCCTTGTGCTTGGCGCGCTTGTGCGCTCGGAGATTCGACCGGTAGAAGGTTTGGAAGTTACACCAAGGGCATTTATGTGTTTGAGCATTGATACCATGCTTAGCGGCCGCATGCTCATCGAGCAAAGTTTTTGTTTTGGTCTTGTAATCGCATCGTTCGCATTGGTACCAAGTGACTCCGATATCGTGACACCGTGCGACATGGCGATCGAGATGGCTCTTCATTTTTGCTTTATACTCGCAATGCGGGCACGGGTAAAATGTCGTATTGATCCCGTGCTTGTGACCGAGATGGAGATCCAAATTGCTCTTGATCTTCGTTTTATACGGGCATAAATGACATTGGTACCATTGTACCTCGATATCGTGCTTGTTTCGAATGTGTTGGTTTAGATTCACCTTTGTCTTTACCTTGAAATCGCATTGCGGGCAATTGAACCACGTGACATCAACATCGTGAACATTGCTCAGATGTACACGTAAATTCTTCGATGTTTTTGCCTTGTGATCGCAATGAGGGCAATTATACCAGGTAACGCCGACGTCATGTTTGTAGGCCATGTGTCGATTCAAGCATGACGTGTTCTTTGCACGATACTCGCAACGAGGACATTTAAGCCATGCATCTGTCGAAGAATGCTTGTTCACGATGTGACTCTTCAGGTTATCCTCTGATTTCGCCCGATAATCGCAATGGGGGCACCGGAACCAATGCAATCCCAAGGAATGCTGGATTCGCAAGTGCTTGAAAAGCACCGATGGATACTTGAATTTCCGAGCACAGCCTTTGACGGGACAAGACGTTTGGTCGCTCCAGAAGGCATCCTTGAACTCGCTCTTGAAATCCCCCAGCTTTCCAACTGGTTCCCCGCTTAACTCGCCAAGCGCGGGAATCAAACCAACATCGATAGCTTGCTTGCACACGTGGTTAAACATAATGAAAAACTCGACTTGATTGGCTTCGGCAAGGATTTCGATCCATTGTCCAATTGAATGTGCTCCGTCCGGCACCGGATGTACTGGAAGCAAGTTAGTTTGCAACACCCTTGATATCCTCCATCGTGATGTTACTTTTATTGCTTTTCAGCGCCGTGACTTGCACCTTCGTCAAGAACCGCGTTATCCGGCGGAGATTTGATTCCTCTTGAGTCTCCGATGGTGTCGATGCCATTTGCGTGTCGGTTGCTGGTACGAATTTGACACGATCGAATATCGCACGTGCCATATCGTTGGAATGGAGATTCGAAGGTTCTGGCAGCGGGATAAAATGCTCATATCCCGCGAGGAACTTCTTGAAATCATTATCGTAAGTCCAGTTCGCAAGGGCAGAATAATCCTTGATTGGACATCGATCAGCGAGCTGGATATCCACGTCGAGTATCTGGCGCACCTCGTTCGTTCCTACGGGGATGAATGGCACCCGTGCGACGAGCATCGTCCGCTTGAGCTGGTTGAGGATGGATTGCTGGTTTCGACCATCTGCATGCTGGAATTCATCGATGATGAATATTCTCGTCCCCGATTTTCGTAACATGTGGACGAGAACGTTTTCAAGCGTGTCTACCGTTATTTTTTTGAGTCGAAAAGCATCTCCATCGCCGTAAGGGTGTTTATATGCACCCAGCATTGCTGAATAAAGCCCTTTCAAGTTCGTTGCCGAATCCTTCAGCATGCAATACCCGACAGGATAACACTCGTGTTCTGCGAGGTGTTTGCTCGGATGCATCCGGATGAACTGGCGAACGATGCTCGATTTCCCTACACCAGAATCGCCAATGATCGTGAAGCCCTCCTGGTCAAATATCAGATCCGGCGCGCTCTCCACGTCACATTGTGAAAATACCCATTCAAGCTGGTTCAAGCATTTGATTGCTTTTGGATAGAGGACAAAATGTTCCTTCCGTGCCCATCGAACACGCTCATCGAGACTTAGTTCCATTACCTCGTTGGTCTTTTTGTTCAGATGCTTGTATTCTGTCATTTCATTTCACCATCTGTCGTTTCATATAACTCAATTTCATATCATCGGGGATCTGGTCTAGTTCCGTCGGGAATGCCTCTATCTCGTTGTTGCGAACATTTCCTGTGTTGATTTCCTCGGTTTCAACCATACGCCCGGGATAATCTCGTGTATCGACGGTCTTATCAGCGGATGTTAGCTCTGTCTCCAGTGTTTCTTTTACCTTTTTTAGCAGTTCTTGTTTTGAGGGCACGATGATCACGCCCTGGTCCAGCTGGGCAATGATCGCGCTTTGCGTGAGCTTTTCCTTACCATCAGCCGTTCTTGCTAGGTTGTCCAGCAGTCTCCTTTCTTTCTTATTTCGTTTCGATCGTTCTTGCACTTTCTTGGCAGTCAGCTCCCACGTCGCCATGTTTTCCTTGCCATCGGTGGACGTGGAACCGAGTTTAGTCTGGATGGCCTCGATTAATGATAGCGCGATAGGAAATGGCTTGAAAGAAGGGATTTTGCCCAACCCTTGACGAAGGAACTCGTTCACGCGGTTGTCGCCATCATATTTGTAGGCTGTTAGAGTTTCGATCTCATGCGTTTCGGGGTTCAAGATGTATGCGTATCGAACATCCCAATGGGAGATCTTGAGGCTGTACTTGTTCTTGTCCTTGAGGATACGCGCTTTTCGGGCCTCATCGAGCCATTCGCTCGAATATAACAAGTTTTGATATCGAAATCCATGCCTTGAAAGTGACTTGTAGACAGTTCTTTTCGAGTGAAACTCGAGCGATTGGAATTCCATCTTACTCGCCATTCGCAGTGCACCACCCATCGGCTGATGGTTTGCTCCACTCAAGCCATCACACCAGATCTCGGCCGGTGCTTGCTGCTGCCTGGATCGCACCTCATTCGAATACTTGATCACGAGAAATTCGAAAAGCCATTCTGCAAACTCGTCGATCGTGAGCTTGGCATCTATCTTCGGGTCATAATCGACGGGATTCTTGAATTTCGGTCGCATGACGGGTTCCCGCGATTTTGGTATTGGATACACGCAACCAGGCAATTGCTCGTTCCTTATGCCATCGTTTATCGTGTCCCACGTGCTCTCGATGAACCCACCATAATCCGGCGTTTTCACAGGCCGATATTCCAACGTGATGTTTAAAGCCATGCAAAATTCCTTGAGATCATTGGCTTGAAAATCCTTCCCATTATCGACTTGGATGATAGCGGGAAATCCGGCACAAGGATAATTGAATTTGGAAGGATCTTTTTTATTCTTGAGCAGATGTACCTCGAACGCCTTCCATTCATGTGTTTCCTCCTTTTTCGATAATCCATTTATGATGGCACGAGTGACCGTTTCAAAGGATGGATTCTCGAATGAGAGGAAAAAGCCCCAGATCTCGCCTGAAAAGACGTCAACACCCATCGTCAACCACGGGCGACCGATGGGTTGCTTGGAAAATTGGTCGACACACCAGATATCGAGCAACGCGTTGTCCATCTGGACGAGAAAGCCGGGATAACGCTTGTCCCGAAACGTGTCGTGCAATGCACGATCGATGCTCGTGAGCGTCTTCGGTGGATATTTTCCATGCCGAACGGAAAACGGCAGGTGGCCAATCCGCGCGAGGAAGGTCTTATACGTCGCGGGGGAGAATCCTGCATCGACGCACCTCTTGCAGAACTCCGTGTAGGCCGAAGTTTTCGATCGAGATTTCCCGTTATTCCACGAACGCACGGTTTCGATGAGCATTTCTTCGATACATGGATGCAGATGGCTTTTTTCGTGTTTCCCGCGCCGTGGCTTGAACGCATCGCTACCTTCACGTTTCCAGTCGAGATACCATCGATAGACTCGTGAAAATGATTGCTTCATATCCTGGCAATACTGCTTGATGTCGGATTTCCGAGCATCCTTGCCAAATAATTGCACGACGGGGCTGATCAACGCGGCACGCTCGTCATAGACCTGTTTGTCTTTCTCGAACAGAACGCGAGCTTTTCCTTCGTCATTGGAATCGGTCTTCAACTCGGTCACAAGGCAATGGCTGCTTATGAACTCGTTATCAGGCAACTTATGCACGGGTATAGGCAGCTTTCCCGCGAGAGAAACGGGTGTCGTTTCTACGGGGGAGTCCCAGTCGATTGAAAGCGTGCCGTGATAGATCTTGTGCTTGATGAGGGAAATCACGCTTTCAACAGGGATCCGAGCCTTGGCGCTCATAAGGGCAACGAGCTGTCGGAATGGAATGGAAGATTCTCCAAGAAGAGCCTTCAAGCCGACATCAAATCCATCGAGACCATCATTGAATCCCATCGGGGAGAAATGCTTTGCCGCGACGAGAAGATCCTCGACGTTATCGAGCCGCGTGCAGCGGATCTTGCGTTCCGTGATGATCTGGTAAGTCATCTTATTTCTCTTGCAGAACTGGAAGATCGAATCGAGTCGTCGAATCCAATCATCGTCATCTTTCAAGTCGGCTAATTCTTTCTCTTGCTTAACATCGAAGAGAAACTGGCTCTTGTCCTTGAAGATTGCCCATACATCCGGATAAAATGCGATCGATCTGCCAGATGACGTGGTGTACCAAAGCTCGAACGGTTGTGGCTGCAAATCAATGCAGTTCGGATCGTGATCTAGCAGTTCTAACCACTGGCGCTCCAACTTGGACTCATAATCGAGGCGAAGCCCCTTCAAGTATGACTTCGATGAGGGGATATGCCCACGAACGCTCGTTGCTTTTGGAGGAATATCTCGTGCTTGAGAAGGCCGATCATACGTGTAATCAATGCCCGCGACATTCACATGCTTGGTTTCCGTTCTTTCCATGATAAGTCGCCGATCATAAAAGTATTATTGAGTTGATACTTATCCCAAATATTTGGATCAAGTAGTGATATACTATCTATCCTATTATTACAGAATAATTCGGTTTAATAAAGCTAATTACTTTTATTCTACTCGGTTGAAGTGAGATCTAACCCTCAACTACCGACTATAGAGCGAGCATCATGAAGGAGCTATCTTTTTTACGAATCGCGGGAGTGATCGAGACCCTCTTGTACCTTGCGCGATATTATCCAAATGGCCGCAGGAAAATTGAGATCCGGTCGGATCTCGGACTTAGTCCGTCAACAGCGGTGAAGGCGCAAAGAGCGCTATTCGAAGCAGGGTTAATGCAAGGGATCTCCTTCACAAATGCGAATACCCTCACCTTAACTCCTGAAGGAATTGAGATCGCTCGTTCATTGGGGGATATCCGAAAAGCCACTTGTGATGCTGCTAAAAAAGATATCGTTAAAGACAGCTATATGAAATGGGAGATTCGCAAAGACCAATATATGGATAGCATTGGAAAAAAGAGCAAAAACAAGAAAAAAGGATGCGATAAGTGAGCTATCCATAATAATAGTAAATCTGTAAAGTAGAAAAAGGGGATGAGAATCGATAATAAGTCCGTCCGAACTAAATGCGTATTCTATTCATTTTTGCTCATGTTCCCAAAAGGGTTTTTTTCCGGAGGAACTCATCTTCAGTAATTTCACCCCGTGCCAGTCGTTCCTTCAAAATTGATAAGGAACTAGAAGAGGGCACTTGAGAGACGCTGGGTGTCGATGGTGGTAAACTCCACGAATGAATTTCCGGACGTGGTTCTAATTTGTGATGTAATCCAAGAATGATGGCTCCAAAAATGATCATGATAATGCCATTCAAGCTGTTTGGAAGCGGGAACCCGTCGAACAACGAAAGCCCATTCATAACGATGCCTACCACGAGTGAATAGATACCGGCCGATTTCACGTTTAAATTCCATTCTTCAGGTCGTTTATTGAGCAACACAAGGGATCGGACGAATATAACTAATGAGCTCGCCATTATGCCAATAGAAACGATGAAATAAAAGACTACTGCAGGAAAGCTAGCAGTGATCCACCCGCCGCAATATGCACTGTATTCAGAATAATAGGCGCGTCCGAATCCCACGTAGGAACTGGGGCTGAAGAATCCCCAACCAAAGATGAAAAATGGGACAGTGAACCAACCATACATGCAACTTGGAAAATAGTAATCTACACGTTGATTGGCAATAAAAGAGGGTAGGGATACGAGGCAAACGATCAAGGTGATGAGAAAACCCTTGAACTTTTTCAACACGTCGTCGTTAATCTCCATCTTTCATCCCCCGCGATCTAAAAATCTTCATCTTTCCCTTGAAACGTAAGGCAACAGCCAACACGGATATCACGCAAAAAGCGAGCATCCACATGTTGTACCCGTCTACTACTGGTCCGGGTGGAGTAGGGTCTTGGGTGATCGACGCTGATAAATCGTAGCTTGGCGTGCCGCCTCCACTGTAATCCACCTTGATGTAGTAATAACCAGCTGAAGTCACGTGATATGTAAGGGTTTGAAGGGTTGCTGTGCCTGTCCAAGACGCAAGAAGGGATTCACTAGGATTGTACAAGTAAAGATAGGCATAACCGCTTCCATACTTGGTTAATGATACGTTCAATGTATTCCCAGCATTCACATAAATCTTGTACCAATCATCATCAAACGCCTTCAAGCCATAAATCGTGCCCGTGGAGATAGATGCAGCACTTGATATCGCATCATTTTCCTCGTAATAATCATCCGAGGCGGTTGTCGTGGTCAAGGAATAATATGGTCTATAACCGTAACCTGGCACCGTTTGGATGTAATAGTATCCAGACGTGGTTATGAGGTACGACATGAAAAGACTCGATGTCGAAGAGCCATCGGATGCCAGTGTCGATTGCCCCGAATTGTAGAGATACACGCTGAGATATTGGCTATTTGTGATGCTAATGGACACGTTCAAGATGGTTCCAGCGTTAATATAAACTTGAAACCAGTCATCATCGAATCCCCTCAAGTTATTGTAAGTGGAACCGGTCGAAATGTATGCCGCGCTTGCGAAAGCATCATTTTCCTCGTAGAAGTCATCAGCAACAGTCGAGATGATCAACCGGTAGCTGGGTAATCCACTAAATGGAAATGCCCGGATATAGTAATAACCAGACGAAGTGGTGAGATAGCTTATCGTCTCCGTTGTCGTCCCGCTATTCGCGCTGGAGGCAAGCAATGTCTGTCCAGAATTGTAGAGTTGCAAATCTGGATCACTCGCAGTGATTGAATCCATCGTGATGGTTAGGAGTGTGGCCGTGGAAACATAGACCCGATACCAATCATCATCGAAACAGCGTAGGTTCGAATACGTTCCCGTCGACAAAGTCGCCGCGTTAGCGAAAACATCGTTTTGCTCGTATGCGTCGTCGTACGTAAACGTGGTACTGAAGGTGAGGTTTGTCGAGCCTGTGCTCGGCCCTACGTGCATAAAGACGATGTTCCACGTGGCCACGAACGGGGGAACCCACGTTCCTGATGCTGAATAGTAGCTCCCGTTCGACAGTTGGTAATACGAATACGATTGGAAATTCTTCAACTTCAAGAAATTGGCACTGTCGAGTGCCATTACCTTGATACCTGCTCCTGTATTCGTACCGCTGAATGACCAAGCAACCTGGCCCCCCGGACCGCACTCCGCGGGATCAGTGCTTGTCCACGCGTCCTTGTTCACGACGTAATAGCTGGACTTGTATTCGTCCGCGTGCCAGCCGATCACGTGCTTCCCTTGAATGGCGCTGAACTTGTTATCATACACTATGTACCACGTGCTCGTATATGGCGTCGTGAACGTCCACGCATAAGGGCCGTTCCCGCTATGATACCGATACACGGATGCTGACCCACCACCTGTCCAGATGGTAAAGTTCCCCTGGTTGCAGATGAAGAAATTGATATCTCGATAGACCCCTTCGTTAATTGTAAAGTTCCCGCTCATATCGGTTCCTGCACTTCGATACCGGCTATATGCGGCATAGCCAAGGGCCGCGACGTTAATATCCACGGAATAGGTCGTATCTGAAGTTCCAATAGTTACTTCTTTGTACGTGGATTCTCCTTTTCGACCAAGATCACCATTTATAAGGTTGATCGATACGATGCAAGTCATGATCAGACAACATGCAACAAAAAAAGCCTTTTTTCGTTCCATTCTGTCATTCACCATTCCATCGTGATTCATTATCAAGAACTCTGCTTTTTAATGACTCTTTTGTCCCAACGGAGCACCGGGTTACAAATGGAAGCGGATATCCCATTGAGAATGAAAGATGGTATAACACGGGTCAATATAAAAGTATGCACATTTTATGCACGGTTCACATGGTTCACACGAAGGGTTATCGTTCACATACCGCTTGCAGAGAGCATGGAAAAAGCATATTCCTTGAAGGCAAGGCAGCATTATGGCTCAAATTCTCTTGATTTGACCATCCCCCACTCAATATGCAAGGAACATGGTATCTCGGATGGCGACGTTTTCATATTGGAAATCACGAATGAAAATGTCGAGGGGAGCGAAAAACTCGTCTTGAAATACAAGAGAGTTTTTGCGCAAAAGAAAAAGATCAAGGAGAATCAATGATATCTCGATATAGAACAATATCGGTCTATCTCGGATGAACGGAGGCGTTAGTGGCGCTACCCAATTAGTTGTTATTCTAACTAAATCCAGTCTTGTAAGCTGGGTTCCTCTAACTGGAAATACAAGATGAATGAGCTTTTGTTAAGAAGAAGGAACCATTGATGAATTATTCTTGATGAAATGAAACTATTGATCGAAATATCGATTTCTACGAAGTAACCGGCATTTATGGAATAATTCTGAGGCACTGAATTGGGTGCATTCACCAAGGATTGATTCAGGTAAATGAGGGGCATTCCGATTACCTGATCTAGAGAACCGTTTTTGATCACCGCGGTCATGTTCGTGATAACGTGGGATAAAGATCCTCCCTCCAACCAGTACTGCACGGTTGTGTTTTCGACTATACGAACGGCTTTCAAATTGTAATCCAGATGGTGCTGATCGAAAAACATATAATGATATGGTAAGGCTCTCTCTCTCCCAATCTGGTCTATCTCGACAGCAATCCTCCTTCCATCCCAATTTCCATTGGAAATAAGCACATCAAAACTGTCGTACCATACGCCCTCGTGAGGATCGATTCCATCCCAAATCGCTGCGACGAGTGTTTCTTTTTCTGCTTCGCTAATCGAATCATCGAAGTGGTAATCGAAGTTCGTTGAAAAGCGTTCATTTTTTCCTATATTGCTCATCACAAGCGGGATGGGGCTGATGATCACGATGCAAGCAATGAGAATAGGGGCTAAGCGTTTACCAAAACCTGGTTTAAGGAAGTGGTTGGATCGTAATGGAACAGGTAATAACACTTGCTCCGTTGAAATATGCCCCTTTTTACCGTAAATAGTTACTAATAGAATGCCAAATAACAATTCACAGCCAATGAGGATTCCGTGCAAATTCAGAGGATTAGGAATGAAATTAAATATCGAAAAAGGGATGGATGCACACAACAGCATCACAGCGATAAAACCGGGTTTCGTAATTTTAGCCTCTTTTAAGGTCGACCGAAGCCGCGAAAACGCGACTATCGTAGAAACCAATGTGGTAATAAACAAGAATTGCAGCAAGGATGGCAGTGGTTCGCCTGTTAAGGTTGATATTTGCACAGACACGAGAAAATTATACAACCAGCAACTTGAACTGGCAATAAACATTCCAATCTCGCCTTGTTTCTCTGGCTTCATAGGCAACCCTAAAAGGAATGTATTAATAGAGCATTTTCAAACCAAAGAGTAGCGAATTCACCCACCCCCTAAGGTATTCTTGCCACGTCGGATCCACTACCCACGGGTTATCAAAAACTTCTTTCCCCCAAGGTTCTTCAAGTTCGTCAGTTTTTAATCCCGTGAGTTTTGGTTTGATATCATGCAGAATCTTATCATACGACTCTCGAAAGCTTCTGGCTTGAATTAATACGACGAGCTCTTCAAATTTATTTTTCATAGTTGATCTCCGGTTTTCTTCCGGATGGATAAATGGAATATCTGCTTCATATCCTAATAATTGAATATAATATTCGATGGAATGAAGGATCAACAATATAACAAGGGTATCTGATATTGTAATGATAGTCGAGTATGTACTTCTCTCTTGATCCGATGGGCCTCTATCTAGATCACCGTTTGCAATCTCTACATTCAACTCGTATGAAGCGAAACTGGTTAGTGTTACAGAATGCGTTCCAAGGGTAGTAAAAGTGACTCCGGCAAGTGTTATCGAGATTGTCTCTAAATCAATACCAGATTCAAGGTCATAAGCGTTCACAGTAAATTGGACATTTATTCCGCCCAACGATGATAGTGTGTAATCGTCAATTGTTATTGCCAAATTAGGGGGCGTTAGATCATCATCGGTCACATTTGCCAGCACAGAGTCGACCGCTTCTAAATAATCAAATTCATGCTCATTATCACCATCCCTTGCATAAATCGTTAAGCGATGTGCTCCTATATCATGGGGAATTGGAAATTCGCCGTGAAACGAAGAAATATCAGACATATTGACTAGTGTAGTGGTAATTTCCTCGATCTGGGGACCTTCAAGTGTATCAACGGTTCTATATGAGGTGCGCTCTATAATGACTTGATCAAGCCCAGAAGCATCAGAAATATCGACAATCCATGACTCTGTATCGCTGTCTGTGATCTCCATATTCCGTTGGTTTACAATTATCTCTGGGGGTTCATTATCATCATCGAGTATAGTGACTTCGTTTGAAGATGGGAGACTGATGAGGCTATCGTTTGGTCTGTCCTTGTCGTCATCCTCGGCAATTACCTCTAATGTATGGGTGCCGGCAATATTCGGTATCGGAATCGTGCCGGAGCAAATACCCGACCATGAAATGTTTTGACCATCAAGCAATAGATCCACGTTCTGAATACCGCTGGTATCTGTTACTGCCCAATTCCAATAGCCCGGGTTTGCATCTGTTCCGTCGCCAGGGATATATTGTATGTCGATAAGAGGCGATAAGACATCGTCATCGCTTATCGAAACGACATCTTGTTGAAGCAGTGAAGCACCAAGAAACGCGTCTAATTGATGATTACCCAAGCTGTTCGGTGTCGTATAGATCGTACTTGTCATATGATTCCATTCCTGTATAAGATTGTCTATAAACACATCTATGTCCAGATTGGAGTCCGTCACGAGAACTTCCCAAAAACCCGGATCTGCATCGGTAGAAGCACCCTGGTGATCGATAGTTACACCTATAACCCCTGAATTCTCAACAACGAAACTATCTATTGTCACTGCAGTATCCGAGGGGTGTTGGTCGAATACATAAAGCGAAATACTTAGAGATCCGCTCGGATACGCGCTCAAGTCGACGGATATACTTCCATCACCATCCGTATCGTAATATCTATCTCCATTTACCTCGATATAGGTTCCTTGCCTATTGATCCCGTGAATATCTATCGAATTCAGATATTCTACCGTCATAATATCTCCTAAATAATTGATCGATTTTTGGACAACGGGACCTATATTGGCGCTCGAAGCATGGGGTGCAGATGGATTTGTAAAAGCGATAGTGAAGGAATGTTGGTTAACCACATTATTGGCGCTGTCCCGATTTTTAATAGTGGCTTGGTACTTCTGGCCAGGAATGATATCAGTTGAAGTCACAGGAAATGCAAACGCACCATAATGATTTGTTGGGTTACCATGATAACTAAATGGAGTTGGTGTTGTTACCTGGTTGTATCTTTCCACACCATTCTGATCCTTCAATATCAACTCCACCTGGTGGGTTGTTACATCACCGAAGCTTTGGGCAAAGGAATTACCAGGCCCCTCAATATGATCACACTGTGGGGATATTTCTCCTCCAACTGTCCATGATGTCGAGGATGAATATAGTTCAACGAATTCAGGTGGTGCAGCGACATCAAGATCCGGACTAGTCATTATGATTTCATTCCAATCAGGGATTCCAATCCAACCTTCCGAATTGAATCGCTCATCGGCTTTCTGTTTTCCATAATCTGTCAAAGAAGGCAAAAAACCAACACCAAATTTCGAACCATCCCAACCCACATGTTCCCACGCGCCAGACCCGGGTATATGAGAATATCCTATGATATGGCCAACTACGTGATACATAGTCATAAACAAATACGTAAAACCGAAGAACTCATAATATATAATAAAGAGTATTGCGCATGTCGAAGCAAATGCTGATGCAAAGAGACCAAGCCCTATAATAGGTATTGCCAGTAAATATGAGGTCGCGGTAAGCGCTTGCCAAGCAGCTAGAGCAAATGCCGTGATTGCAGCATACGTATTGATGTTCCATAAACTGATACAGCTAATTCTCCAACCTGAAATATCCGTTACATACATTGGAGAATCAGTTATATCGAAGGGCACGGAGATAAACGCGATAGTAAAATGAGCCTGTTGCTGCCGCCGTTTACTTGTAGTTTGTTCATATACACGATCCCTCATCTTCTCGACTTTTTCTCCCCATTGGGATGTCCACGTCACATACCCCGCGTAATCGAATGTCCATCCTAGTTGAGTGTAATATCCTTCCCACCAGACTAAAACTGCAAGCCATATATAAGCGTTCAACCAGACAGCCCAGGTATCGATAGCGAATACATATCTTAAACGTGTCCAATCTGGTGGATCGATGACATACATCCCCTCGCCAGCCAAAGGGTACGAACCCTTAGATCCATCCTTAATGAATCCTTTATCAACTTTTATAACTTGATTGAGTTTAAAAATCTGTTCGATCTCATTATAGATAAGATATGAAAGGAAATTAGAATTCTTGGATGGCTGTTGGTTTGATGGTATGCATGCCAATTGCAAGGAGCCCAAATAATCAACGAAACCGATAAATCCATCAATAGTTTCGTTATTCGCTAGGCGTTGGTTCAGTATTACTCTTTCGAGGGCAATGTCCACTAAAATTAACCGGGAATGCCTATAGGGGTCATTAACATCCATATCTAGCGATTCTCCGAGAAGGAGAAGTTTAGTACTTGATATGGATATTATATCCACGACATTAACCGATATTTCATTCGCTGCCTTTGATATATCGACGGGAATTTCTGTAATTCGGATTGCTGTTCCATTCCACTGAGCAATACACAAGATTGTTTCAATCTCAGAGCCTTTTGCCATCTTCTTAACGAAAGCAAGCCGCTCTGGTGTTCCAGGGATAAGGCTTATCTTTGAAAATGAGGGTATGGTGTTAATACTCAAATTCCCAAGAAGTGAAAGAAAGAGGCCTCTGTGATCAAGCTCATAGCTGTATAATTCAAGTTCTATACTCAGTGTCAGACTAAACTCTGTTCTCACCTCTTAAATCTGTTTTCCTCATCCCGACGAAACCTCTCAAGCAATGCTCGCTCCGTGAGCCACGTTGCTTTTCACGTGCACCGTGGTGGCGACCGTGATGAACCGTTCCCTCGTCTCGCCTTGACGCCACGATGCAGGAACATTCTGCAGCCGCTTGTACATGGCGCTCTGGATCCGCCATCCATTATAGCCGTAGTTCCCTAACCCAACCCTAAAGCTTTTGATGGCATTCGACCGGGCGTGGCTCATGGGCTGGAAGTATTTGCTATCGCGGAACCCGGACTCGATTCGCCATCGCCGGCGGAATCCTTCTATGAGGTCATGGCCCCATCGTACCAACTTGCTACTATCGGCGGGTTCTTGTTCGGTCGTGATGAACACGTGGATCTTCTCCCGTATCTTCGCCCGCGTCATCGTTCCTTCATCGAAGGCCTTCCGTAACGCGTGAATTGATGTTCCTTTATCGATTTTTAGGATCACGTGCACCGGAATTGAACCCACGTTTAATCGCACATACTGGTTCGGGTGAAGCACGTGATATGCAACCGACTTACACTTGCCGTCGATGTAATTGTCGATCAAGTCGCGAATCCCTTGCGTTTTCTTCATAGAGCCCGTGTATGGCACGTCGATGATGTCCAACAAGGCCAAGACATCATAGGTGCTGAATTCCCGATCTCCATACACTCGCTTGATGGTAAATCCCCAGAACCGCAGCATCAGCAGCAGCTTGCCGATCCACGCCTCTTTCCCGGCACCTTGTTTTGACAACTCGGCTCCTGCAAAAAGCGAAACTAAGCCCGAGGAAATCATCACTTCACCATACTTACGTGCACGGTTCGTACCACGACCATCGTTAACGTTGGTTATACCGGCGTTTGTCTCGCGCCGGTCTTTTCCGTAGTAGTCGATCTTGTGAAAATCGATGTAGACCTCGACAACTTTTGTTATCAAGCCTAAATCGAGCGCTCGGAATAATTGTGCCTTGATGAATGCGACTTGAAACTTTTCGAGAACATCTGCGGGTATTTTACGCAAGAATTGATTCACTTGTTGAGCATTTGGCGCCAAACGCTTGTATCGCCTCCGTGTTTGGTCAATGCATTGTCTTGGCTTTCCCATCTGTTCGTAAAGCCGATCATTCAACTCGTCCGACCCGGCTTGCGTCGCTCTTCCATTCAAAGCACAGTAAACGAGCACAGCCCAATATGTCGCATCATCATGGCGATATCCGTTGCTGAACGACGTCGTGCCGAGATCCTTGTGCACGTCTTCCGAAACTTTTATGAAGAAGGAGAACCAATCTTCACGCGGAACCAATTCTTCGGCAGGACGAAGGTGGATCTTCGCCTTGCTCGTAGTTCGTTTGGTCATGTAATTGAAAAAGAATTGGTTCCACAAAACCGTCTTATTTTTAGGAAATAAGCGATTTCAATTGTTTAGTCTGACACTGATATTCTACCAATTCGGATCCTTCGAATAATCGAAGGTTTCTGCTCTTGCTCTTGATTGGATTGTTAAAGTAACCAAGTTTTTTTACCCAGAACGGCCAAGGATAAGATGAGAATTAAGGTGTACCAAGAATTCGTCAAGTTTGAATAGGAATCGCGTGGACATTCTATGGATGAACAATCGTACACGATTTGGATTTCCGAAGCCAAGAATGATTTCGAAGGCGGGAAGGTCTTGATGAAATCCAAGAGGTACAACTTGGCAGTCTTTCATTTTTCGCAAGCCGCGGAGAAAGCGGTGAAAGCATTACTATATCTTGAAGGAGCGAAGCCGTGGGGGCATACGATGTTATCGCTCACCTAAGGATGTCGCACTTTCATCCACGTAACCTGTCGCTGCTCGTGATCGGTGAGTTGTCAACATCCACGTAATTTGTCGCTCTTCGATCCGTCATTCCGCCCGACATCTTTTCGTGGATGTT
>JAUQYZ010000084.1 GCA_030587475.1 Candidatus Sigynarchaeum calidifontis | reverse complement strand
ATGCAACGCGTGCGGTGCCACGGGTAACCGGGACGGGAAGACGTTCACGTGCACGAACGAGAATTGTAAAAAGAAGGTGGACAGCGACTTGAATGGAGGACGCAACGTGCGAACCGCACCAACATCCCCGCGGCTACACGCCAAAGGGGAGGGCGCCCGTTATCGCCCGCTTGCTTGTCAAACATCGACAAGCCTTAGTTTGGACAAACTTGGCCTTGATGTCCAAGTTTGACCAGGCTTGAAATAACGGTGATGATATTTTGATATCTTCCCTAATACTTTTATTTCGCTCGGTCGTGCAAGGCAATTGAGAAATTTCTCTCGAGAAGGCTCTTTCCTTGCTAGCTTTCGGGTTGATTTCAAATGGCACGATCCATCGATACCCGCGCGAAGCGGAAGACCCCTGGCAAGATGGTGCGCTTCCAATTTCGCAACATCGGCATCATCTTCCTTGTCGCTTCACCTCTCTTGTTGTACGTCCTTACCACCGAGCTCGCCATGGATTCCTTGCCGATAGACAAGCACCCGTACACGCATTTCAGCGGCTTGGACCCGTCCCGCGAGATGTATGTCTCGTGGGAGAACAGCCGGAGCATGAATGCATCGCTATGGCTCGGTGAACTCCCGGATTCCCTCGTGGTGAACGTTACGAATATAACTGCAACCCGCGCGTTCCCATCATTATATCGGGTGAAACTCACGAATCTCCGGCCCGACACGAGGTATTATTATCGGGTGGAATCCGTCAACCTCACCGAGCCGTACACGAGCCCGGTCGGCTCCTTCTTGACCGCTCCGACTACCACGTTGCCATTCACGGCAGCGTTCTTGTCCGATACCCAGCAGATGTGGGGCATCGGCCACTACGAGCGGATCGCCAGCACCATCGCAAGCCGCGGCGGGTTCTCTTTCGTTTCCGTGATAGGCGACCTCGCCCAGGAACCGGACAACCAGGCCAACTGGAACTTGTTCATGCGGGAGAGCGCGGGCTGGATGCGCCGCTGCCCTATCGTTCCCTCCATCGGCAATCACGACTCCACGTACGATGCCACGACTGGCTTGTACAGCAGCATGGAAAACTTCATGTACCTGAAATATTTCGGTTTTTCATATGAATCAGGGCCGTGGGCGAACCATTTTTTCTATTCCTTTAACTGGTCGAATGTCCAATTCGTCATCGGGGAGATAGGTGAAGGAAGTCAGGAAAACATCGCCCTGATGAACCAGAGCGGCTGGCTCAACGAGACGCTCGCAAAGGGACAGGACAAGGCGTTCCGGATCTTGCTATTCCACAGGAGCTTGTACTCTTCTCTCGGGAACCATCCGGACTACATTGCCAGAATCAAGCCTATCGTCGACACCTACAATGTCTCCTTGGTTATTTACGGCCACGATCATCATTTTGAAAGATGTGTGTGTGATACACACACGTACTTGTGCCTCGGTGGTGGCGGGGGCATGCAAGACGTGGCATTCAACATCGTACCTGAAAGCCAGTTCATCAACGTGGGGCCTAGTTACACCACGATCCACTTCGGGATAGACCACCTTTTCGTCGAAACGCGCTCGGAGGAGGACGCGGTTATAGAATCCTTCACGCTCGTGCGGAATGGCTCGAAGGCCGACTTGCTGCTCGGGGGTGCACCTTGATGGGCATAATCCTTGCAACCCACATTTTCGACCAGATAGTAGCCCTCGTCCTTATGATGGGTGTCGTCATCGTCACGTCCTGGGCTGAGAAGGCACACGTGCCCGGCGAGAGCTACAGCTGTATCTTGGTCAAGGGTCTCCGCGCCTTCGCCTTCATGGTCATCTCGTCGTTCGGCCTTCTCTTTTGGGACACGGTCGTCAAGGAGTTATTCCTCGGCGTGTTCGGCTACGGGAACGTCATGCATTGGCTCGGGGAACTCATCATGCTCGGATTCTTGGGCACGGCGTTCATCATGGCAAGTGCCTTCGTGGCGCCGTCGAGGAAAGCCTTGATAACCTTCGTCGTTATGGCCATCGCCTTTATCTACCTCGTCTATTTCTACTATCCGCATGTTCCTATCCATGAGGAAGAGACCCTCCTTCTCATCGCTCTGTACACGCTCGCTGCGGGTTTCGTGTGCCAAGCCAGCCTTGCCGTTGCGCATGGCATTTACTTGAAGGCGAGCAAGTCGGAAAAAAAGGACACGCCACTATGGGATATAAGTCCCGCCTTCAAGCGTTTTTTCTCGCGAAAAAACGTGATTGCCCTCTGGCTCCTCACGTTCCTGGCCTTCGTGCTCTCCTTCGAGGGCTACGGTTTGTTAAGTTATCTAACACTCGATGGATTTCTCGGCATCTTGGCCGGCGCGGCCGGCGGCATTGTAGTTTTCGTGGCAGCAAAATCGATTCACGCGAGCAGAAAGCTGATCCGCGATGAGTGGGCTGGCAAGCATTTTCCCCGGACGGACAAGCTCGTGCGATCGGAGGAGAAGATCACGATGCCGGACGGCGAGGTGCTCCAAGGGTACATCTACAAGAGCACCACCAGCCCGGGTGAGCCAGATTCCACCGAGAAGAGACCTGGCCCGGCGATACTTTTCCTCCACGGGTTCGGCGGCTTCGCCCAGGACCTCAACTTCGAGCCCATGCTCTCGGCGTTCGCCATGGCCGGCTACACGGTATTCGCCTACGACTACCGGTGGTCTGGCCACTCCCGCAAGCCAGGCCAATCCGGGCCGTTCCAAGGCGTCGTCAAGGAAGGCCCCGTTCTGTTCGAGCATTTCATCTCGGACGCGAACACGGCGCTCTCGTGGGTCATCTCGCACGCTGACCTGGTCGATCCCAAGCGAGTCGGCGTCGTCGGCTTCTCCATGGGTGGCCTGATCGCGCTGTCGCCCGGCATCTATGCGGATCCCCGCGTGAAGGTCATCGTCGCCGGCTGCGCGATCCACGACCTCGGGGAGAACATCGATAAGCGGATCATGGGCGGTTCGTTCATCCTGCGGCTATTCGGCTGGTTCATGGCCCTCCGCATTCGTGCTCGGATGAAAATCACCAAGGAAGAATTCCTCGCCCGTTGCAGCAAGATATCTCCATCTGCATTGTCGCGCGAAGTCCCACCTGGCGTTCCGCCGAGCAGCCAGCGGGTTTTCCTCGCGCACACCAAGGACGATTCCTTCGTGAATTACGAGATGAACTTTGTGAAGAACAAGAAGATGTTCGGGATACCTGATAACAACTGCATCGTTTTTGAATCAGGCGGCCACGTGTTCTTGCACGACGAGCTCGCCCTCGGCAGTTGGATTTTCTACCAGTTTCGCCGGCGGCTTTGAAACAAGTTGAAAAAACAAAAAATCAAACAATCAAGCGGCCTTTTCCGCTTTCTTCCGCCTTTTCTCGGCTTCCTTGGCATTCACGACCGCCCAATAGCGCCGCTTCACGATGCGCAAGGCCTCGGCCACGAAAAACGCGCCGAAAAGATACGACAGGCCAAGGACGAGCGTGAGAGTGCTGTCCGTCGCGATGTCCTCGAACAAGTTCCCGAACATCACGACAGGCTTCAAGACCAAGTATGCCGGGTTGTCCATCGGTGGTTTGGTATAATCCCTCGAGCCCGTGTGATTGTAGATGATCGTCGTGTTCCGGATTGCCAGCTGTGCCATTATCGCTTGCTCGGTAAACTCGGGCACCCACAGCGCCGTCCATCCGTGCACGTCGGCGGGCGCGTGCATATCCGTCCCCGTAATCGCGCACGGCGGGTCAAGGAGGAACGGCTCTGACTCGTTGTCGTATTCGTTCTCGTTGACCATCTCGATAAAATCGATCCCCCAGCTCACGAGCTCTGCCCGGCTCGGATGGTCCATCCCTTGCCGCAACGACCAGGGGATGTGGTTAACTGTTACCAGCGCGCCTTGGTCGTGCGCGGCGCCAATAGCTGCTTTGATGTCATCGTCAGTGTTCGTTAATCCTGGAATGATTACAGAGCTCAATCCGAGAAAATTCAGGTGGATCCGGCTCGTGGTCCATTCCTCGCCGATGATCACCTTGAAGATGCTGTCATATTTCTCCCGCGCGATGCGCTGCGCCTCCTGGGCGCCCTGGATGTTGTTATGATCCGTGATCACGGCAGCGTTGAAGCCGTGCTTGATGTGCCAGATGATGTTCTGTTCGGGGGTAAGCACGCCGTCTGACCAGATCGTATGGCTATGCTGGTCGAGCAAGACGTTGTGCCTGGATGCATTGTATTCCGGCGGGACGTAATTGGAAGGGAACGCGTTGAAAGCGTCCTCGCCATATATCCTATCGGGCGGCCCGAACTCAGCAACTAGAATCGTCGTGGCGATGATCGCCACGCCGATGATGACGAACGCGATCAACCGTCCGAAAAATTTCTTGACTTCGATTGGTGAGATGCTAATTTTGGGCATAAGAACAAAATCAGTACGCCTTTATATAACCATTATCGCTGCATCGCGTTCCTTGCAGAGAGCTGGAGTTAGGGCGATCTACGACTTGGGGATGGCATGGATCTCTTCAAGCTCCTTTCTTAACGTTTCGCAGGAATCTTGCCGCGTTCATGCCCGCCACCGCGCCCTCGCCGACGGCGATAGAGACTTGGAACCCGTTCCCGCACACGTCACCGCACGCGAAAACGCCTTCTTGGCTGGTTTGTTGGTTCTTGTCGACGGCGATATTGCCCGTCTCTGAAACATTCAAGCCCGCGCGCTTGAACAAGGTCGCCGTCGGCACGGATGTCAGCACGAAGACGCAATCGACGTCCAGGTGCCCCCTCGCCCCGCTTTTTGTCTCGTAATCGAGCCCGTTGACGACATCCTTGCCAACAAGCTTAATTTCCTTGACATTCTCGATGATGGAAACACTCTTTGCCTTGGCCTGATCTAAAAGCTCTTTGCTTACCTTTATTTTATCCAGACTTTCGTCCTTGACGAGCCACGTCACCTTGGCTCCCATCTGGTCGAGGATGAGCACGTCCTCAGCGGCCTCCGCGTCGTTGCCGATGATGGCCGTGGGTCGCTGCTTGTAAAGCGGGCCGTCGCAGGTGGCGCAATAGCTCACCCCCATGCCGATGTATTTCTCCTCGCCCTCCATCACAGGCTTGCGGGCACCTTTACCCGTCGCGATGACGATCACGTCGGCGGTGATGAAGGCAGTCTTCGTCGACGCCATCTTCGGGTTCATGTCCGTCGTGATGCCGATGACGTCGTCGTTCAAGAACCTCACGCCAAGCATCTCTACCTGGGTGGTCATGTCCTCGAGTAACTTGGCGCCCTTGATCGCCTTGATGCCCGTGTAATTGGTAATGTCGTGTGCCTGCTCGAGCGCGCTCTTTACCTTGCCGCGAACTAAAAGCACGTCGAGGTTGGCCCTCTTCAAGTAAAGAGCAGCGGTCAGCCCAGCAGGACCCGCGCCGATGACGAGGGCGTCGCACCTGAGTTCCTTAATCATATGGTGAAAACAAATTGCCGGCCATTGAATAACTTTCGAGCTGCGTGCTTTCGGATACTCGAGTCCGGCGTGGCAAGTAAGCAGTAACCTGGCTTGCCAGCATCACCCGATGCAACTCATTGGCTTGAAAGCATGAGCGTCCGCATTATTTTCTGGCAATGCTTATAATTGGGGAAAAGTGTTACCCCGGTGGGATCAAACTAGCAATGGGAACGAACATGTCTGATGAAAAGCCCAAGTGGATGCCAGGGGAAGAGAACGTCACGCTTCACCCGGGCCTCAAGGAAGTATACCTCGACAACACGAAGATCTCTTATATCGATGGTGACAAGGGGCGCCTCTTCTACCGAGGTTATTCGATCGAGACCCTCGCGGAGAACAGCACGTTCGAGGAGGTTGTTTTTCTCTTGATACACGGTCACTTGCCCTCGCGCTACGAGCTATTCACGCTCAAGGACACGCTGAAAAACGAGCGCGAGTTGCCAGATCGCGTCCTCATGATCTTGAAGAGCTTCCCGCGAGAGACCACCCGCATAGAGATACTACGCACGATCATCTCGGCACTCGCTTTGTTCGATCCGGATGATTACGACTACAGCAAGGAGGCGAACATCCGCAAGGGGCTCCGCATCATCGCCAAGATCCCGACGATCATGGCGTACTCGCACCGGATCAAGTCCAACTTGCCAATAATCGAGCCCGATCCGGACCTGTCCCATGCCGCAAACTTTTATTACATGGTCACCGGGAACAAGCCTGACAAGGAAATCGAGGCAGCATTCGACAAGGCGTTGATCCTCCAGAGCGAACATGGAAGCAATGCATCCTCTTTCGCTGCACGGGTCACGGTTTCGACACTATCCGATATCTACTCCGCCGTCGTTTCTGCCATCGGAGCGCTTCGCGGTCCCCTCCATGGTGGTGCAAACGAACGGGTCATCTTGATGCTCAAGGAAATCGGCGAACCCGAACGAGCCGAGGAGTTCATCATGGAAAAGCTCAATAAACACGAGCGAATCATGGGTTTCGGCCACCGGGTTTACAAGACACGCGACCCGAGGGCTGACATCTACGAGCAAATGGCGAATTACTGGTGCAACAAGACGGGAAACCAGAAGCTCATGGAAATATCGAAGATCTTGTGCGACGTCATGATGCGCGAGCGGAAGCTCGCGCCGAACGTTGACTTCTTCAGCGCGACATTCTCGTATGCCATCGGGCTGCCCATTCTGCTCTTCACCCCGCTATTCGCCGCGAGCCGCAGTGCGGGGTGGGTCGCCCAGACGCTAGAACAGCTTGACGAGAACGTGATGATCAGGCCGCTGATGCGGTACCAGGGTGATATAAACCGGAAGTACCGGCCCATCGATGACCGGTAGGCGGGATCGGTTCGTCCCTCCTTTCTCTCTTAAATCCCCTCGATGTCTTGCAATATTCGATCACACGAGGTGCATAGCAATAGAAGCCGCATGGGATGCCATCAAGGCCGCGAGGCGCGTCGTGATCAAGATCGGGACAAAATCCATCTTGCTCGACGACCGTTCCTTCGATTTCAAGACCATGGCCGCATTGATCCATGATATCAAGGACATGGTGAAGAACCAAGGCAAGGAGGTCGTACTCGTCACGTCCGGGGCAGTGGCCGCGGGCATGAGGAAGCTCGGGTGGAACGAAAGGCCGAGGGATCTCGTGGCACAGCAAGTAGCGGCCGCCGTGGGCAATCCACTCTTGCTGGACGAGTACGTCCGCATGTTCGACGATATGCCCGTCGCACAAGTTCTTCTCACGCAGCAAGACTTGTCCAACCGGAAATCGTACTTGCACTTTTCCAACGCATTGGAGATGATGCTCAAGCTGAAGGTGATCCCCGTCCTCAACGAGAACGATGTCGTGTCGATTGACGAGCTTGCGGACACCTCATCCGGCGAATCGGGAAAGGATTATAACTTCAGCGACAACGATGTCCTTTCCGCGCTCGTCGCGGCTAGCATCAACGCCGATCTCGCGATCATCATGTCCGACGTCGACGGGTTATACACGAGAAAACCAAGCGCCAAGAATGCTGGCTTCATCCCCTACGTCGAGGCACTCACGGGCGACATCATGGCCTTGGGCCAGGAAGGAAGCAAGGCGGGACGAGGTGGCATGGCGACCAAGCTCAAGGCCGCCCAGATTTGCACGATGTCTGGCGTCTGGATGCTCATCTGCCACGCGAAAAAGACAGATATCGGAAAGCTCATGAACGAGGGGGCACGGTGCACGGTCTTCAAGCCCTCCGAACGAATGCCCGGCAAGAAAATCTGGATGATTTTTGCTGCCAATGTCAGCGGCAAGATAATGCTCGATGAAGGCGCCGTGAAAGCAGTATCGAGCGGCGCTAGCATCTTGCTCCCTGGGATCTTGCAGACATCAGGCGATTTCCACAAGGGTGACGTGGTGGAGGTCTGGGATGAAAGGCGTTCCAAGTTGCTCGGAAAAGGCTTGTCGAATCTCTCTTCCTACGAGATCGAGCGGTTTATCAACTTGTATAGGAACGACCGCGAGGCCTTCAAGAAGGAGGCAGTGAACGAGGTCATCATCCGGGATAACTTTACATTGATGTCATGATCTCTTGGCAATGATATCTTCGCATTTTCTCCTTTCAAGTGATAAACAAAAATGTCGGCTTTTGATGGACTTTTTCATCACGTGTGGACTCGTCCGAACGAGTTTGCTCGCGCTCTCAACAAACTATTTATCACCATTGGGGATAGTCAACCTCAAAGCCATGTTGGAAGCATTGACCCGGCGATTGCGAGGCGCACTGCAGAGACTCGTTGACCGAAAGGATCCTTCCTTTCTGGAATGCGTCGAACGTTGGCGCGCGATCGAGCGCGACATTCACGGCACCCACGCCGACGAGATGGATGCCCTTGCATCCCAGGCAGCATTCTTGCTCGCCGTGCTGGCGACGCACGTGCGATACCGGGACGGGCTCGATGCGGGCGAATGCTTGTCGCAAGCATCATTTTCATCGCTGCAATCCCGGTTGGAATCAGACAATACGGCCTTTCGTCCGTACCTTCACGTAGCGAGATACGGGCTGCCCGTTCATGTCGAAGACCTGGTAGAGGTTCCCCGGCCAGGACCTGGGATCGACGTGTTCTCCCGTCTCTATCAGGGGATGTTCAGCAGCTCGGTAAAACACGCATCGGGAGAACATTACACGCCGACCGACCTCTGCGCGTTGATGCTCGACCGCATCGATATCACCCCGGAGACCCGTATCCTCGATCCGACGTGCGGCGCGGGTGCTTTCATCGTATCTACAATCGCCAAGCTGAAGGCACTCTCATCGATGCATGCTGGTGCTACTTTCATCGAAAACATCCGCGGGCGTGACTTGAATCCCCTGGCCGTGCTTGCCACTCGTGTCAATGCTTGGATCCAGGTCCGAGATCTAGGCATGTCGCTCGACGCGTTCTTCGAGACCATACGAATCGCAGATGCGTTGTCTTCACCGGCCGCGGTCTACGATGTGGTGATCGGAAACCCTCCCTGGGTCACCCTCAAGGATTTCTCGAACAAGGAACGCCAGGCCAGCATCCTGCAACAAGCAAAGAAGTTGAACGTCGCGCCCGATGCCCACGGCGTGCCTCAACTAGAGCTAGCGACGGTGATGTTTGCCCGGTGCGCTCGCGAGCTGGTCGACCCAAACGGAATCGTATTCTTCGTCATGACGCGTTCTTTCATGGATGGCAAGCACTGCAGCGCATTCCGTTCTCTTGATGGCATCGACGGGGCAGAGATATGGCTATTCGGAGGGGACGATGTGTTCCCGAAGACGTTCGCTTGCTTGCTCTGCAAGCGGGGCTCGTCGGGTGGAAGCTATTTCCTGCACAACGATTCGATCCCGGTGTGGCTCTGGAACGCGGTGCGAGTAGAGTGCAAGGAGGGCAATGGTACCAAGTTCACCTTCAAGAAAGTGCAAGAAACGGATTACACCCCCGTGAACCTCGACGACGCGAGGCTGGCTTCAAGGATTTCACGAGGTGGGGAAGGTATCAATGATCTCGGCCGCTTCATTCCCGCTCAACAAGTGCAATTCCTCCTCCCGACGAGTCGGGCACCATATTACAAGGCCCGATGTTACAACGGCGCGACCGTGTTTCCGCAATCCTTGTTATTCGTCGATATCATCGAAGAAAACGTCGATGGCGATCCTGGCTTGGTGCGGATCGTGCCCGCCCGCGGGCTCAAGGCAAAGAAGCCATGGAACAAGAAATTTTACGATTCCGCCGTAGTGGAGCGACAGTACATCTTCCCCCTCGTGAAGGGATCTGAGCTGCACGCGTTCGGGATTCACGAGCCCTTCCACGTGTTCTTGCCCTTGAAGCGCCGTGGTTCTTGCTTCGGATTCGATGCCGAGGGTATTGGGAACTCGCACCACACGCGTGCATCACGGCATTTTCAAGCTATCGACTTGGCGTATAAAACCACGTGCAAGAATCTCGACCGCATCAAGGATTTGTGGTCGAGAATTAATTTTGATAACGAGCTCACGAACGATTCCATGGCCAAGCCATTCAAGGTCATAATTCCAGATTGTGGCTCGACAATGGCTGCAGCGATCGTTTCAAGCGAGTTCATCGTGGAACACGCGCTCCATTACATCGGCTTGGATGACGAGCGGGAAGCGTGGTACTTGCTCGGCATTCTCAACGCGCCTTGTATCGAGAAAGACCTGTTCCTTCGCAAGTCTGAGCGACACATCGGCCAACTAGCCCTCGATTATGCCATCCCCATCTTCGACCCGGCCAACCCCGCCCACACATCCATCGAGAAGCTTGCCCGCGAGATCGAGCAAGAGGTGAAGGCGGCCATCGTTTCAAAGCACACATCTGAAAAATTGTCACGCGCTGCGATCAAGAGGGCCATCTCATGCAACGCAAGGATCAAGGGACTTCTCTCGAACCTCGACGATCACGTAATTCAATTGCTCCGCGCGAGGGACGTCGCACCATGAGGGATGAATTCCCACCCCTCCTACGCACGCTTCTCGACAAGTTGGACGGCAAGGGGGCGCCGAGCACGGCGAACATCGGCGGGATCGACGTGCTCCTGTACATGGTGGGCAATCATGGGCTGATGATGCTGGAAAAGGCACTGTGCATCGCGCCCGCGGGTACATCCTTGGCACAAGGTAGACTTCTTCATGACGTCAATTGCCTGGCCTCACCTTGCGTGGAATGTATCATCGCCGCGGGGCAAGGACGAATCCATGTACAGGACCTGGCAAGCTTGCGACACGTGACGATCGACGAGGGTGATCTCGACGCGCACAAGATCGATTGCATTTGCCATTACGTCGAAACGGGTCACGCGATCTTTCTGGATCCCTTGTTCGATGATGCCGACTTCTTGAAAAGATGCTGGTCCGCGTTTTCCAGCGGCATGGACGTTCTCGCGGGTGCTGGTCTCCTGGATCGTGACCAACGCGTACGTGCAGCGCTCCAGGTTGTCATGGATCTATGCCTCGCGTCTTGGAAGGCCAGATCCCCGTTGTTGAAGGGCTTGGTTTCACTCAGCAATGCATTATCTTCCCTTGACAGTTCGATCCTCGATGCACTTGACGCCCCGTGGCGTGCCATCCCTGACCTCGAAAATCGCCTCGATGAGGCGGTCATCTGCCGCATCATGGAGCAGTCGATCCTGGGCAGCGAAAAAAAGCACACCGGCTCGTATTACACCCCGCGGGCATGGGCATGGTATACTTGCCACGAAGCACTGGTCGCCTACATCACAGCGAAGCAACGGGACGGCCAATTGGGACACCTCACAGAAAATGATTTGCAACAATTGGCGATTCTCGATCCGGCTATGGGAACCGGAGATTTTCTCGATGCGATGTCGATCGCGCTCCTGGATACCTGGCTCCCTCTGCTCGCCAGGCCTCGTCCTGGTGAAAAAACCGATTGGAACGCGCTCCGCCTGCGTGCCAAGCTAGAGTATATCCTCAGGTATAACTTGCACGGGGTCGACGTGAACAAGTTAGCAGTGGACGTGACACGAGCAAGGTTTTTACTTAACGCGATCAAGCATGTTTCCAGGGATCCATCCATCGGGAAAATGATGGAAAAGTTTGCCATCAACCTTGTCAACGATGACTTCTTGACCAGGAAAATGGATCCACAAACCTACGACATCGTCATTGGCAATCCTCCATACTTGATGGAGGTTCGCAACAACCAGGCACTATTTCGCCATTATAGCAAGCACCCGGCCACCCGCGAGCGGTATGAATCCAAGATGGACTTGTTCTATTTCTTCATGTTCAAGGGCATCGAGGTACTGAGGGATCGCGGCGTCATGGGGTTCGTGGTGCAAGAATACTGGCTCGATCGATTCCACGCGAGACATATCCGCCAGTTCATGTTCCACGAAACGACGATCGTCGAGATTACAATGTTCAAGAAATGCCGGGTCTTCCAGACCGCGCCCGGCCAGCATACCATGATCCTCGTGGCCCGGCGGGAGAAAATGACCGATGAACAAGAAACCCGCATCATCGCAGTGCGGGAATCGAGCAGCGCGGGCATGCCCCTCCTCGCCGAGATGCTGGCAAAGTCCGGGGATCGTATCATCGTGCACCACGCGCGGCACCGTTCCATGTATGACGTTGAAAAAGACAAGGTGTTCGTTAATGGCGATGCTGAGCAAGACCTTTTCGAGCGCGTGCACGCGATAGCTCATCACGCCATACTCGAGGATGAGATACAAGTGGGCATCAACATCCCGCAACCGTTCGTGCGGCGTGGCGGGAAAATCGAGGGCGTGTTCGTTGTCCCGCGGGAACAAGTCATGCAAGTCGCGATCTCGTTCGATGAGCAAGCCATCATGAAGCCGTTCCACAAGGCAACGGACATCGGCGCCTACGCTTTTGCAATACGCGAGGATCACTTCATCATCTACACGACCAACAAGACCATGAAGCGAGTCGAGAACGAGCGCGAGGCGTTCGCGAGAATCCGCGCACATCTCGACAAGTATGCTGGTGTCATCACGTCGGATCACAAGCCATACGGGCTGCACCGCCCCCGTCAACCAGAATGGTTCGAGTCGCGCGAGAAGATTATCGGGGTGCGGAAGACCCGGTCGCCCAAGTTCGCGGTCGTGCCGCAAGATTATTACATGGACCAGGCCGCGTTGCTCATCCGGCTCGATCCAGCAAGGGGGATCTCGCCGTACTACGCGTGTGCCTTTCTCAACTCTCCCGTCGCGTCCAAGGTCCTCTCGGGGATCAAGACCCAGGGCGAGCAACTCCAGATTGACAAGAGCGTACTCATGAGACTCCCCATCCCGGCTTGCCAAGAGGTCGATCACTTGGTCATCTCGCATCTTTCAGAATTGCTCCACGTGATCGCAATTTTAAAGGAGAATCGTGCGGCACTTGATGAAAATGCCCTGGCGACAAGGATCCGCAGCATCATCGACGGGTTTTTCGAACGCCTCGTATTGAAAGGTGGGGAAGATCCAATACTCGTCGTTGACGGCATCGACGAGCTGCCAAAGGTTTCCCTTGTCGATCATCTCGTCAATCGACGCTGTATCGAGGGCATTGAACACGTCAAAAGCACTATAATTAACTTTGAAGGCCTGCGCGCTTCCTTTCTCCCATTATTACCCTCCCTGGCAAGCTTTATCGACCGGCTTGCGTCACGGGAGAAATGTTAAACTGGTTAACGTTATTAGGTCATATTTTAATCACTCATCCATCCGTGGAGTTGTTGAATCTCGTACGGGGAACAAACGATCACGGACAACGGGTAGAAGTACATGAAATTCTCATCAATCGATAACAAGGTTTTGGCGAAGCCCTCGAAGGTGGCGAAGGAACTACCGCTCATCGCCCAGATCCCTTTCAAGGACCTGGAGCATGCGCCGGCTTCCGTTGAAATCACGCCCATCGCGTGCAAGACATGCGGTGCGGTTCTCACGGACATCGGAGCGGTGAAGAATGACGCGAATCTCGGGGTATATTTCACTTGTCAGTTCTGCGGCACGATAAACAAGCTCGGTTCGATGCCTGGCCAGCTACCAAGCGGGGGCGACATCGAGTTCGTCCTCGAGAAGGCTGGTGCCAAAGCTGAGCCCGATGGTAAGAAAAAGGGGCTGAAAGGCGAGCTCGTGACGTCCATCATCGACATCAGTGGTAGCATGAGCGGCGGCAAGCTCGAAGCGGTGAAGCACAACCTCGTGGAAAGCATCAAGGACATGGTCGTGAACGCGAAATCGTCCGTGTTCATGCTGGTCACGTTCGAGAGCAGCGTCGAGATATTTTTTTCGCCCAAGGAAACAGCCATGGTCATATCGGACGACAAGCTCTTGCGTTCCGAAAAAGACCTGAAAGAATACATTGAGAAGATATGCGGCAAGTTCGACCCGCAAACGGTCGAGAAGCTGGGTGATAGCTGGTTGGAACAAGTCCGCGCGCTATACACGAAGGGATCCACCGCGCTGGGCCCGGCGCTGGCGGCTGGCGTGTTCGTCTTCCTCGCCCGGAAGGCGTCGGGACGCATCTTGCTGCTCACGGACGGCCTCGCGAACGTGGGCTTTGGAAGGCTGGAGGGCGATGGAGCCCGCGAGGGACGGGCCTTCTACGAGAACATGGCCAAGCTCTGCTTGAAAAACAATATCGTCGTTGATGTCATCGGCGTTGGCGGTGGGAACGAGCTCGCCCTCGACGTTCTCGGCAAGTTGTCCGAATACACGGGTGGCGAGCTCTTCTTCGTGACTGAGGAAGAACTCGGTTCGACCTTCAGCGAGCTCTCGCAGCGCCAGTTCGTCGGCAAGGACGTGAAGGTCAAGGTTTTCACGCCCAAGGACATAGAAGTGCAGCAAATCTCCGGCATCTCGTCGGTTGCCCAGAAAGCCAAGCGGATGGAGGAGATCAATATCGGAAGCGTCACACCCGACCGTGAGGCCTTCATCGAGTTTGACGTGAAGGAAAAACTCAAGGGCGACCAGATTCCCGTCCAGGTCCAATTCGAATACAAGGACATGGCCGGGAACAAGAAACTCCGCGTGTTCAAGAGCACGCTCAAGGCCGAGGAGAACGAGGCTAATTACAAGAAAGACTACGATCCGAAGCTCATGAGCGTCATGCGCATCCAGCAAGCGGGCGAGATGTACAGCAAGGGAGACACGGCGCAAGCACAACAGATCCTCAACCAGACCAAGCAAGTCTTCGAGGCCGAAAAGTCAATGTTTATCGAAGCGAACGCGGCTCCTGCCATGGAATTTCTCGACTCGGAGATGGACCAGATCGACGACCTCGAGAAACTGAAGAAGACCAAGGCGAAAGCCTCATTTTCAGCCATGGCAGGACAGAAACGAGCGCGAGTGTCACTCGACAAGAAGATGCAAGAGCTGAAAAAGTAAATCGTTTCGTGTCGTTACCGAGTTTAGCTAGACAATTAAATCGATCTGGCTTTTCTCGACACACTTCTCTTTTTTATTACCCGATCCCGTGTATCAGCCAGATTTTACGAGCGAGAAATGAAGCTCCTTTTGTATAGAAATGTGTAAGTGGAGAAAAAAGGTCTATAATGCGATGGCTGACTAGTAAACGTACCCGCGTCTTGATAAAGTGGATCAGGGCATGGCCAGGAGGCGATCGAGTTTCTCATTGATGGATAAGAAACCCGTATTCATGTCCTTCCTCAAAACATCTTGCTGCTTCTGGAAGCGTGTATTAGCACCATTATACGTTATGTATTGCACGTGGAACGGGCAATGTTCCCTCGATAACACGTGACGTTCCATTCAAAGCTCGGCTAAGCGCACATCAAGCATATCCCGTGACCTTGACAGCAGGTTAGTGGTAAACGGGTGAAAGAGCAAATCAAAGAATAAAGAAAAATCAATTTTTTACGTGTAAACACCTGTCTTGAGAGCTTTTTGCAAAACGGGGACGATCCCCTCCACGATAGAAACACACATTACCTGGGTCTCCTTGTAACTCACGGTCACGATCCCCTCGACGACCAATACGTTGATCTTCCTCGCAAGCGTCGAACGGGGCATCTGGAGCTGCTCGATCAATTCGGCTATGGTGATTCCTGGGTGGTTCAATATCGCCATCAAGATGGCGGGCGCGCCTTCCTTGTGCAAGTAATAGTGCAAGCGGTCATGCTGCTTGTCTTGTAAAAAATCGAAGTACACGACGTTATTGCCAAACCGTTCTTCACGAATGAAATCGAATTTCTCGAGCATCCTCAAGTGCCATTGAACCGTTCTGGATTCCTTGTTGATGCACGCCTTGATGCGTGAAAAGTGGAGGCCCGGCTCCCGTTTGACGAGCTCGAGAATCTGTTTCCGGTACGGATTCTCGAGAAGTACCTGTCGCGTGAGTGCTTTTCCATGAATCAGCACCTTGCGGCGAGTCAAGTCGCTCAAGACGTTCTCGATATGCCTTTTTTCGACATCTCTGACGACCCGGATGCATTCCTTGTAGAGATCGTCTAGATCGAGCACGTATCGGCGTTCCATCAGCTGGTCTGCGATGAAGAGGACCCGGTCTTCGAGTGAGCTGTCGTTCGGTGGCTTTTCAGTAGAAAAAGAGGGAGAAACATGGGACTCCGAACCGCTGTCGTTCACCACGACGTCCACCAGTGGTGTCAGAACTCCGAATCAAAAGGTTCGTCGTCCTTGAAGATTTTCTCCAGATACTTGATACGGTTGCTAGGGGGGATGCCTTTCAGATCCTCGATTACCTCGTCGAAGATTTCATCTGAGATGTCGAGTTCATTGATTTTCTGCCATACTTCCGGGGAAAATCGCCCGACGGTGATCTTGGGAAGGTTGCTTTCACCGTCATCATCGTCATCGAGCGCGATGGGCTCCTTGCATGTCCAGCAAGACTCGCCGTTCTCGACCAGGTGCCTCGCGCACTTCACGCAATAGACCGTCCCGCAGCGCTTGCATGAATATCCGACACCCAAGACTGCTCCTTTATGCACCACGCAATGGGAGACGACCCGTTCGAGGTTCACCTCCGATGCCATTTCCTGGGCATTCGCGGCACGTGTGGTTATGTCGATGTCGGGTTCACTTGTCACCCCAGCCTTGTTCTCGGCCGGCTTAAGGATCTCCATCATCTCCGAGCTGGAGATGGATCTCAACGGCGTCGCCGGTTCGGCACGTGGTATGCTCACCCGCATCAGACGTGCTCTTTTTTCGAGGCTAGCCTCTAGCGGATGTTCCGTTGCGGTACTTCCCACAGTTGAGGTGTATGTGGACGCCTTTTTAGCCTTGGTGGACGTCGTATTCGACTTGTTCTTCACTGATATGTGCTTCTTATGCACGTGGTTATAGCCGGCCGCCACCGTGACTATGCCTCCCGTAATGCTTATGAGCACGATGATGATAATCGGGATGTAATTCTGCTTGGGGGTGGAAGCAACGACGTATAACCCGTTCTCCGACAAGGGAATTTCGATGTAATTCTGGTCATGGATTATGCATGCTGCTGGAATCCAACTCTCGGCGACAGCGTTCCAACGCAGCGCGACTATGTCCTTCTCGTTCACTTTGGATGCGATGTATTCCTGGTCGTAGTACACGCGGATGGTACCGCTGCGCAAGGCGCTCGCGTTCACGAGGTTCAGGCTGAAGGCCACGGGCAACGCGATTACCAGACCCGTCGGCAGAGCACCGGGCAACACCAGCGATGTCGGTAAAATGGAAACGTTCACGTTCAGGTAAAGCACTGTCCAGTGGCTCATGTCGAACGTCAAGGTCATCGCGTAGGTGCCGTTCCTGTTGATCCGGTTGATGCCGACCATCAAAAAGATGCCGCCGTCGGTGCGCTCCATGACCGTTATCAGTTTCTCGTTGCGCCCCACGTTGCCAGCCGTATCGCTGGCGATCATCGTGTAGTTGAGTTGGCCAAGCGTGGTGGAATCGATCTGGAGGGTAACACTCGATCCCGAAGAATAGGAGCCCGATTGGATCGGGACGCCGTTCAACAATAGCGAATATGTTGATGGATGCGCGTCGTAAATCGTCCAGGTTAGATCTTCCACGTCACCCTGCTCGATGGTCGATCCGGAATAGCCAGACGTTACGATGTGGGGCGATACCACGTCCGTTCCATTGACAAGGCACGCTACCGACTCGATCGAGCTGCATTTCCGCACGAAAACCCAATCGACGTCGATGTACGGCTCGAGGGAAAGCCAATCTCCATGTTGAAGATACGCGTAAGTCCGCAACGCATAGCCGGGGCCAAATGTCGCGATGGAGCGGAGCACGCCCGCGTAATTGGTGCCAGGCCCGGCAATAAAGCACCTTGCTATGAACAAGACCGGGATGGAAGCATCGGGGACGTTTGTCGTGTGCACCCCCTTGATCGTCTCGTTCTCGGAAAATACGGCGTTAGACCCGTCGATCCAGCGGTAATCCGCCAGCAACCAGGTCAAGTTGTCTCCAAGCAGCGTCCATGTCGGTGTCGTCCCGTTGTACGTCACCAGATCGCCTAGCTGATTCGAGACATCATTCGTCGAGTGAAGACTATTAGGTATCCCATGCCCGCTCGTAGCGTCGGAAAAACCGAATTTTGTATACGAGCCAAATGGATTCGGCGTGAATGATTGGACGTGTACCCGTCCTGTTGTTACGCTCACGGAGCTGTACTGGTCTGACTCGACCGACCACTTCATTAGATTGATAGTAGTGGCAGAGAAGTCGTCGAAGAGGGGGAACGTCGCCTCGCCGTTGGAGCCGGGGCCGATGGTCGCGTTCCCGTAGGCCATCTGTACGCTTTCCGTGCCTGCAGCCGGGATCTTGATCCAGAGTATCGAATCGCCCCCAATCGTCCATTTCTCGATCCAGAAGGATAAGGGCGCATTACTGTTGTCGAAGAACCTGATGTCGTCGCCGTCCGCTTGGCACGCCGCGTAATTGAACGAGGAATCGAGATTCAGCCGGATTGCATAATCGGTGACTGGCGTGGCAGGTGTGATGGAGACTTGATCGATATGCGAGAAGTCAGAAATCTGCGGTTGTGGTTCTTGAGGTTCTTGGGGCACGGATGGTCCGATCCAGGCAAATGGCTCGACGGCCGCTACCTTGCGCACGACCACCCAATCCACGTCGACAACGGGTTCCATGCTTGGAACGATCGCGTCAAAATCGTA
>JAUQYZ010000080.1 GCA_030587475.1 Candidatus Sigynarchaeum calidifontis | reverse complement strand
ATGCAACGCGTGCGGTGCCACGGGTAACCGGGACGGGAAGACGTTCACGTGCACGAACGAGAATTGTAAAAAGAAGGTGGACAGCGACTTGAATGGAGGACGCAACGTGCGAACCGCACCAACATCCCCGCGGCTACACGCCAAAGGGGAGGGCGCCCGTTATCGCCCGCTTGCTTGTCAAACATCGACAAGCCTTAGTTTGGACAAACTTGGCCTTGATGTCCAAGTTTGACCAGGCTTGAAATAACGGTGATGTTGCAGGTGCCTGGTGGCAAGGCATCGAGATTGATGCTCACCAGCGTGCCGTTTGACCAGGTCTGGTTCTCGTATCCTGGAAAAATCGTTCCATCCTTGTAGATCGAGAAGGTTGGAACAATTATGTTCGAACTCGTGATAATCCAGCCGATTGAATTGCCCGTTGTTGAATCGTGGATCGTTATATCCGCTGGTGAGGACACGCTGAGGATCGGCGCTTCGATAGCGGCGCGCATGATCTGGAACGTGTCGATGTGGTGGCTCGCATTCACGATCCTGTCCGTGTACGGGCCTATCCCAGCCAGGTACACCTGCGTGCTCGTGTGCCCCGTCGTGGAAAAGGAGACGGCCATCTCGTTCGTTCTGTTCGTGCGCTTGGCGATCTTCGTGGCGAGGTCATCTTGCTCCAATGGCAAGCTGGTGGTGAAATTGTATGAAGAAATGCTAAAACCACCGGTTTCGTGATCCGCGCAGACGAGCAGTTGGAGGTTGTCGTTCACATCCGCGATGGACTTTACATGGCGAAATGCCTTCTCGAACTCGATGACCTCATGGGCGAGTCCAACCATGTCATTGGCATGGCAGCTAGTGTCGATCTGGGAGCCTTCGACGAGGAGTATAAACGGCTTGCCGGTCGCGTTGAGGAGGTTGATGCCCTTCGTGACCATCTCTGTCAGGGTGGGTTCGGTGGAAGCAATTGTCCTGTCCATCTCGAAGCCCAAGGAGACCGCGTTGAACAAGCCGAGGGCCGGCAACGCGTCCACTCCTGCAAGCCCTGTCCGGTTCGTGATATGCGTGTACCCGCTCGCTTGAAGGTTCGTGATCTGCGTGCCGAAATACGTCGAGCTACTCCCGCCGCCGAGGAACAAGTCGATGCCCGCGTCCGCCATGTCCGCGGCGATGTCGACGTAGTTACCGCGGTAGTCGTTGTGTGCGGAGAACCCGGCAGGCGTCGCGTCGTTCATGTATTTCGTCACGATGATGCCCGTCGCATATCCCCTTGCCTCTGCGAGCTCGAGGATCGTGGGAACCGATTGATACATGGCATTTTTTCCTATCACGTTATTGTGGGTCTTGTACCCAGTTGCTATCGCCGTGGCGGCTGCGGCACTGTCCGTGGTCGTGCCGTCGATATTATCCGTGCCGATGAGCTTGTGGTTCGGCAGCTGGAGGATGCTCGAGTTGCCGCTCGGACCATATTCGACCAGCCTTCCAAGCTCGATCTGGTTGGGCCCCATCCCGTCCCCGATGAAGATGATCACGCTCGGTAGCGGGCTTTGACCCGAGACATCGACCAATCGATGGCCGCCGTATATTCCTCTGGTGGGTTTATCTAGCAAGACCAGCAAGAGGCCAGAGAGTATCATGCCAGGCAATAACAGGAGGCACGCTTTTTTGCCGTGATAAACCATCATTAAAGAACCTTTATGTTGTAGAAGGGGGATAAAAATAAAAATGGATCTAGTATTCCTCGGCCTTGACCTGATAGAAACTCTTGGGCTTGCCGCAGAGGGGGCATTTCTCGGGCGGGGAATTACCATCGTGCATGTAACCGCATTCCCGGCAGACCCAAGACGTTTTCTTTGCCTTCTTGAAGAACGTCCCGCCCTCGACTTCCTTGATGAGCTTGTTGTACCGCTCCTCGTGGTGTACCTCGGCCGTCTTGATGGTACCAAACGCCACGGCGATGTCCTTGTTTCCCTCGGACTCCGCGATTTTTGCGAAATCGGGGTACATTATCTGGTGCTCGTACTTCTCGCCGCCGGCTGCTGCTTTCAAGTTCTCGAGCGTGGTGCCGAACTCCAGCGGGACACCGACGCCGTCGACCTTGAACTCGGTCACCTTTTCCTTCGCTTTCAAGGTCTGCATGATGCCGAACAGTTTCTTGGCGTGTTCCTTCTCCTGGTCGGCCGTTTCCCTGAATATCCCGGCGATCTGCTCGAAGCCCTCGTCGGCTGCCACTTTCGCGTAGAACGTGTACCTGTTCCTTGCTTGCGACTCTCCCAGGTATGCCCTGGCAACGCATTCTAGTGTCTTGCTAACCATTTTCATTCACCATACGAATTACCGGGTTCATTCCAGAATTCGTATGCGATCATTTAAACATGACCATCATGCCGCATCCGCCGGAACTCCCGAAGGCACGTGATGCGTGAACTCGGGCGGCGAAAGACCGGGATAGATTCACGCGTTAGAGACGAGTTCGTCCATCTCTTGCTCCGCGCGCTCGTAATTGGAAAGCGGGTGCACGTTCCGCCACTTGCATCTCGCCACGAGGAAGACCGTGATCTTGAACATCCACCGCATCGCCCACTTGCTCGGCCCTGATAGCTCGATGGACTTGCGCAGCTCCTCGAGCGTGTAATCGTCCCACGACCCGAGAAGAGCCAAGAACGGGCAGTAAAATATGCCCGGGAAGAGAAATATCATGCCCAGGAGGGCGAAAGCTCCCATGACGATCGAGCTCGCCGCGGTGCCGATGGCGAGGGCGAGCAATGCCTCGATGGCCGGCCACGCGATGTAAGTGAACAAGAGGAGCACGCCCGCGTAGCAAGCGCAAGCCAGGACGGGGGCGATGATGCCCTGGTAGAGCATCTTCCGGTACTGGATCTTGATGACCCGCTTCTGGATCCAGAGGTAACCGGCGAGGGCTTGCAAGCAGCCGTTGATCGCGTCCGGCACCATGAGCAGCGTCCAGACGGGCAGCGCGCCGGCCGTCAAGCAGAGCCAGATGAACAAGAACTTCAACGCGTAGCCCGGTAGCGTGAAAATAAAATTGATGTAGATGGGGGGCATGGGACGGTTGCTCGCGATGAAGATAGAAGACCAGAAGTTCCGCAGCGGCCCTGTCATGTCGACGACGAGGACAACAGGAATCATGACGATGCCGAGCTGGTAGTTCTGCAAGGCCGGGAACACTTCGATGACCGTCATAATCACGCGGGGGCTGATGATCACCATCGACGTGAACATGTAAAACGTGACGATGCAATACCACTTGAGCACGCTCTTCAGCACGTGATTCGTGTACTCCATCTTGCCGTTATTGTATGCCTCCGAGATGGCCGGGCTCGAAAGTCCCACCATGGCCGATTGGTGGGACACGAGATGGCCGAGGAAGGCCGGGATCATCAACAACCCGCTCCACGCGGCGAAGGACGGCATGTTGATGATGATGTACAGCCCGACGACGTACCCGAACGCGCCGAGTACCTGGTTGCCTATCCACTGCTTCCCAGTGAACGTCAAGCACTCCTTGATCACGCGCCGGTCGAACTCGGGCCTGAAGACGATGCGGACGCCCTCGGTGACCCCGCGATCCTTGAGGACCTGGTTGAAAAAGTAACTGCCAAGGGCAAGGTTGATCCAATCGTCGAGGTACATGGACAAGATGTAGAAGATCACGATTCCCATCAGCTCGCCAACGCGAGGGTCGCTCGCGCCCCATGCCTTGCCGGCGATGAGGCAGGCAAGGTTTACCGACCCCTGGAAGATCGTGTTCTGGAGCCAGACGAGAATGCCAAGCTTGTCCCCCCTTTGAAACGCCTTCAAACTTGCGGACATTATCATCAGCATACCCGGATATTGCACCATCATATCGGCAATGATGAACCAGACCAGGTACGCCAAGCTCGTGTGCACCAGGTAGAAAAAACCGATGAGGGAGAACATCATGACCTGGACAAGGCCGGTGAAAATCTGAAACCATAAATAGAACTGGATGTATCTTATTGCCCGCCGGGGGTTGCTGGAGCTGTATTGGCCGATGAACCGCATCACGCCGTCCGAAAACCCGCCACCACCACCGAGGTTCAGGTCGAAAAGCCCGTACCAGAACCCGACGAAGGCCGCCGCCGCGTTTTTATACCCCGTGATCTCCGGGTAGGGCAAGAAGATGGGAAGGATGGCGCCGACGAGCACGATTCCGATGAGTGCCTCGCCTAGAGCCAAGATATACCCGTACAAGTACGCCCCGGTGATGCGATGGAATCCAACGCGATTCCAGAGGTCATCTTTCGTGCCTGGTTCCTTATGCTTCTGTTTCATTTTCGGCCCGACCTTTTGTACAAGGGATCGAACCGCGAGCTTGAAACGACTGCTTCCACTAGCCACGGGGCCGGCGGCCGTCTCGTTTCTCGGCGCGTTGGTGTATCTGGTCTCGTCGTCCAAGGTCATAAAACCCGTCCGTGAAGATGATCCTCCCGTGAGTCTCGTTCCATTTCAAGCTATCCCGCCCGGTTCTCACCATGATCTTTATGTCCTCCTCTAGAAAAAGCTGCCTGAAAGCGCGATATTGGGATGGTGCATCTCATGGTTTCGAATCTGGTGCGGGCATCGTTTATTCCGCGTTCGATGAGAAACTTGGCCCGGAGCCTTTCGTGTGGATTCCAGCCACGCTGCCCCGTGATATGCTAGACATGGTCTCGTGGGAAAGCATCAACACGCGGATTCGTGCGAACAACATCATGAAGCAGTTGTGCCACATCCCGCTCCTCAAATTCAATGCGATGACGGGCGAGAACGTGGATTATTTCGCGGAAAGGCTTAATTGTAAAAGATAACCCGGATAGCACGATCAAGTTAGTTTTACGCGGACCAGCTGGTGCGGGGCACCATCCTCGTCGAATTCTTCACCATGCGGGGAGAAACCCGCCCTTGTATAAAATCCCAGGGCTTGTACCTGCGCGTGCGCCACGAGATCGGCCCCGCCCAGCTCCCGCGCGATCGGGAGCGCCGCGAGGACGAGCGCCTTCCCGACGCCCTTCCCGCGCCATGCCCTCTCCACGGCCATCCGCCCGAGCACGACGTTGCCACCCTCCTTGAACAGCCGGAGGGTGCCGATCACGTCCCTCCCTTCCTTCGCGACGAGAAACGTGGACTCGTTATCATGCTCGTCGATTTCTATGGATTCAGAAAATTTTTGCTCCAGCACGAAGACTTTATAACGGAGCAGGAACATCTTCCCGAGATCGTCGATTTTCGATGCGGTGGCAATGTTCACGGTGCTTCACCTCGATGCTATTGGCTGGCCTTTTTAGTCGTCTCCTCGTTCCGGGAACGGATTTCCATGAGTTCCAGCGCCTCCCGGTGCGCGTCGCCCGCGGGAATCGGGAACTTGTTGTGCAAGGGCGAGATCTTGATGCCCGCCTTGAGGAACAAGGTAAGGAAATTCATGAGCGGGCGTGATGGGCCCGAGATCTTGACCGCATCGTACATGGTCTTCAAGCCGAAGTCGTCGAAGCCGCCGAAGAACCCGTACGAGAAGAAATAGATGGCGAAGCTCCCGACGAGCATCCAGATGACCGTGATGAGCACGGCGGGGATCAAGCCGACCGCCGCGTCGATGGCTGGATAGGCGAATGAAATGTAGAGCCAGCTGGCGAGCCAGATGAGCGAGGAGCCGAACACCGGGGCCACGATGGCCTGCCCGAAGGGAAATCGCACGTTGACGATCCGGCGATGGATATAAGCCCAGCACGCGATGGTTTTCAACAAGGTCGGGATGAACGTGCCGAGCGGCATGAGCCACACGACGGCAGTGAAGCCCGCGTCGGTAACCCGCAGCCATGGTATCCACAGTGTCATGAAGAAGAGTTTTCCCGCCTCCTCGAGGATCCTGATTATCGTGATGAACCTCGGCCTGGAGGCGCCCACGATCACCTGGTCTGCAAAGCCCGAGATCGGCTCCAGCAGCTTCATGATGATCCACGGCGCGAGGAAAGGAACGGCGAGGATGTAAACCTCGGCACCTCCGAACCTGAGGGCAACGGTCAAGATGAGCGGCATGTAGCTCGTGAGCATCATGAGAAGCGGGATGGCCAGGAAGAAGTTCCAGCGCCAGCTCTGCGCGATGTAGAACTGCGCGAGCTTTTTCTTGCCGTTCAAAAAGGATTCTGATATGGCCGGTACCAGCTCGAGCCCCGTGCCCCATTGCACGGCCTGGGCGATGCCCGCGGCGACGCCGGAGAGGAGGATCCACGTGCTATACTGAGGCACCATGAGTATCCAGTACCAGGAGATAATCTGGCCGACGACGACGCCAAATAGCGGGCCCGCCGACACTTGCAAGCCGAACCACAAGCATTCCTTCGCGATAGCCCGGTCGAAATCGTGACGGAAGCAATCGCGTATCTTGAGATCCGGCATGATGTCCCTAACCGCTTTCCTGAAATAATGCGCGCCGAGGAACATGGCAAACACGTCATCGACGTAGCTGCCGATCGTCGCGCCGAGCGTGAGTCCCATGAGTTCCCCGACCGCGATATTCATCGCGCCGAGATAGCGGCCAACCAGGATGAATAGGATGTTCGTCGCCATCTGGAAGAACTGCCCGTGCAAGAACTGGAGGATCTGGAACCGGTCGAACCGCTGCAATCCCTTCAACGACGCGCTGAAGAAACCAAGCATCCCGGGATATTGTGTGGTCGAGACGATGAGAATCACCCACGTGAGATGAGCAAGGTTTCCGCTAGGCACGAAATATACTGCCCACAAAGATATAGTGGTTGTCTGCACCAAACCCGTTATCATCTGATACCAGATAAAGAACTGCAAGTAGAAAAGCATCCGGCGCGGGTTTTTGATGCGCCATTCGGCGATGAACCGCTCGATACCGTATGCCGTCCCCACGTCGAATACCGTGAAGAGCAGCACGAACAACTGCCCGACGATGTTCCGGTACCCCTCCGCCTCTGGCCACGGGTAGAACGTCTGGAGCAAGAAACCCGCCATCAAGGCGCCGATGATTATCTCTATCAAGAAAAGCATGTATCGATAGAAGAAACCGCCCAGCGTTCTCGTGAATCCTACCTGGTTCCACGGGTCCACGCCCTTGAACTTCTGTTCCAGTGTTTCGATGCTCGAAGGTGATTCTGCCTTTTCCACGCGTGCTCACTCGTTGTTCTTGAACTGGTCAAGCATCGACGGGGGACTTGATAAGCTGGATCCCCCGGCCACGAGCGACACGACCTGTCAGGCCTTTTTGAGCTCGACCCGATCGGTCACGTGCTGCTCGAAAAGATCGAGGATCGCCGCGTCGTTGGAGAAGCGCGACGTCTTGATCTGGCAAGCGCGTTCTTGGCCGGCCATCTTGCCACGCTCGAAATCGTGGAAGAAACCGGGGTTCAATATCCGCAATTCTGGCTCCACGAGGATGCGCCTGGCGCGGCTGATCTCGTAGACGTCGTTGAGCCGCCTGAGTTCCTGGTCCAGGGTCGACAGGTAATCCATCAGCGATGCCGGTTGCTTCCTTGCTTCGAATTCGATTGCATACACGTAACGTGCCTTCGGGCTGTACGTGCCAATGACGAAAAAGTCGATCGATTTACAGTGATAAGATGCATCCGCCATTTTCATGGCGGCGAGCACCTGCGCCGGCGTCACCTTCTCGCCGGCGATGTCCATGGCATTTGTCCTTGAGACGACCTCGATCCTCGGCGGGTCGACCTCCAGGAACCGGACGACGTCGCCGATATCGTAGGCAAACAAGCCGTTATGCGAGGTGATGACGAGCCGGTAATCGACCCCCTTTTTCACCTCGTGCAACAGCAATCTCTCGGCCGGATTCGCGATCGGAACGAATTCAAAGAATACATCATCGTGCAACGGCGTGAGGCCAGGTCGTGGCGAGAGCTGGGCCGCGAGCATGCCCTCGGACGCAGCATAGACCTCTCGGAACGTGAAGCCGCGGCCGAGGATACGTCGGATGCGGGGCTCGTAATACTTCGGCGAGACGCCCGAGAGGATACCGAATCGCAGCGACGGGAACAGATCATGGACCCCGGATGCACCCCTCGCGCGCACCATGTGCTCGAGGAGGGTCACGGCCACCGGCGTCGTGCCGACGACCATGGCCAAGTCTTTACCGCTGCATTCCTGCGTGACGATGTCGAATTGGTTCTTCATGCCGAATCTGGCCAAATGGAGCGGGGTATAGTATTTCGATCGGATCAGGTACTGCCACGCTTGGGCCGCGCTCGGGAGTGTCATCAAGCCCGTGATGTACCCCACGGGGGTACATCCCACGCCCGCGTTGCGAATGATCGCTGGTGCGGGGAGGTAGAGCCATGTTCCCCGGATGATGCCCGCGTTTTGCGGGGGATCTTCTGCAATGAAATGGCCCGCCGTCCGGAGCAAAGCCAGGCTATATGTCTTGGCGATCTCCGGGGTCACTGGGATGAGCTTGGGCTTGCCCGTGGTGCCCGTGGTGTGTGCGAAGGCGACGAGCTTGCTGTTGGACAAGGCGTGCCGGTTTCCATCCAACATGGCGTCCACGTACGGCTTGAAATAGTCGTACGCGTGCACTTTGCAGTGATCTTGAAAAGATCTGATGCTGCGGATGTCATCGAAGCCATGCTTCTTGCCGAAGGCGGTCGACGCGTGCCGGCGCAAGATCTCGCCGAGGAGTTGTGCTTGCCGATGCTCGGGCCTGGCGAGCGCCCATTGCGAGTAACCGAGGAAGGGCTTCAGGCCGATCCTGACAAGTGCCTCGACGACCTCCACGACGGTCACTCTACACTTTGTCTGCTAATAGCTTGTTATCGAGCCTCTTGTCTTTCTCTATACGTTCGGCATACGACGCGGGATCGAGGGTCTTGATGACCTTGGCAGGGATACCACCGACCATCGTGTATGGCGCCACGTCCTCGTTCACCAGCGAGTTTGCCGCCACGACCGCGCCCTCGCCGATGGTGACGCCTGGCGTGATGGTCACCCCCGCCGCGACGCGCGCGTAGCTGCAGATCCGCACGGGGCCGTAGAGGAATGCCCGGCGGTTATCCCTGTCTATGAACGTGTGGGTTATGAGGTTGCACGAAAGGGCGACTTGTGCATAATCCTCGAGGATGACCAGGTTTGGGAGCATATGATCGACGCGCGTGTATTGGGAGATGAGACAGTTGCGGCCGATCTTGACACCTACGAGCTTGAAGAGACCATTTTTGAACTTCGGCCAGAAATTGAAGTGTGTCGCGATCTCGGCGAACAAGTTCATTAGCGTGCTCTTGAGGAAGCGCGACCCCGCGCCCGAATCACCTTGCTCCCAGAGCACCTGGTCGATCATGACGAAGATCAACGCGTTGATCGTCGAATTGATGCGGGACTTGCTCGTGTCGAAGTAGATGATCTTCCGCTTCCCGTCGACCTCGACCTTGTACGTGATCTTCTTGTATTCGCCCCGGTCCTTGATGAAGTCTCCCATGAAAGTGGCAAGGTCACATCCGATATCGAGGAAAAAGATGAACACGAGGAACATCGGGAAAAATGCCATCGTGATGATGAGCTTGGACTCCGTGTTCCAATTCGGGTTTCCTATCAGAGCGAAAAAGCTCCAGGCAATGGTGGAAAGGAACTGGCATACCCAAAGAACAACGCAGCCATACACGAAAATCATGCTCCCGACTCGATGCTTCTTGGCCGCGCTGTATGCAACTATGTACACGGCGATAGAAAAAACGTGAACCAACAAATTCCACGTGAAAAAATTTACCAATTGCCCGTAGAACAGTAAAACGAACACGTTGCCCGTTCCTATGTAGAATTGATGGACGGACGCTTGCCACACGCTTCCGAGAAAGCTGGTAAAAAGCGTGTCGATAACGCCAAGAGCTATGAAGGCCACGGCGATTGCCAGCACGAGATAACCGGCAAACTTGGCTCGGTTCTTCACGTGAACATCCCGCTCCGAGGAGCCCAGATCCACCCTTTGACCGCGGTGAATTGCAGTGAGCTGCTGCGTGAAGAAAAGGCACTTTCAATAAAAACCCCAGCGCTCGGCGAGCCAGATCAACCAGATGTGGTTATGGACGCGTGTGGGCGTGATCGATGCACGGCACAATACTAGAAAAAGAAGCGGTTCCAAGCAAAACGCGGTGCTCGAGGCAACTAGTGGACTTTTTCATCCGCTATAGTTCGTCTTGCTTTGGTATGGCGCGCTGCCGCGGCTTGAAGTTCACGGCCTTGTCCGCGTACCAGGCAAGGAGCTGGCCCGAATCCTTGGGCATGATGAAATCCCCACCGCAATCTTGGGCTGCTTGCTTCATCAGATCCAAGAGTTCCTTGTCCGGAGCACCCAGGCCGATGATATCTAATGTGAGGTTTGGGATATTCTTCGCTGCATCGACGGCAGCCTTGAACGATTCCGGGTCTGTCGGGTATCCATCGGTAAGCAACACGCACATGACCGGCTTCGGTTCGCTTCCAGAAGCTACCTCCATCTCGCCCATGAGCTTCGCCAGCTCCAATGCAAGGTAGAGGGCCTTTCCCATCTCGGTCGCTTGGCCATAAGAGTTCCCGATTTTTTCCACGATGCCCACGGCAGTTTTAACGAGCATTTCTTGAGCCTGGTTTTCACCGTCCATGAAGGCGGTCCCGTCGAAATCGAGGGTCTCGGCTATGTCCGCGAAACGAATAACGGCAACCTTGTCGCCCTGGCCATGAGACATTTTCTCCGCCAGGAACGCGATCGTAGCGAGGGCGGCGCCCATCCGCCTCGGTACAAGTGCTCCCTCCTTGAACTGGCTCAAGAAATATTGGATCTTGGGGGACGGCATAGCATTCTTGATGCTACGAACCGTGGCGTCTATGTTTAAAACGTCCAGATCTCTCGCCAGCATGCTTCGCGAGATGTCGATGATCAGCACGGCGTTGAATCGAGTTCCCGCGGCTTGAGGCTGGACGTCCACCTCGATCCATCTCGTGTTTTGGTATGGATTACCTGCCGAGTCGATGGCGTACCATCCAGACGCGTCCGTGCCAAAGATCGGATTGCCTATTGCATCCGTTATTTGCACGCCGTACTTGTCGACTTGATTTGGAGCAATTATTTGCATTTTCTGGCTTGCAATTTCATGGGGCTGGCTCGGTCGGGGCGTGACTGTTGATTCCACGACGGGCCTCGGTTGGGCTGGTGGAGAAGGCACGGGTTCTTGTGCCGGCGATGGAACCGGTCGAGCTGAAGGTGCTGGTGCTGCTGGTGCCGGCGCAGCAGCCGCGGATCCAGCCCAGAGATCGTAGTAATTTGCAGCGGTGAACGAGTTACCCCGCGAGTCCAAGGGATACCCGTCGCCATCGAGGCCATACACTGGGTTTCCTTGGGCATCGACGACTTGCTGCTGGTACTCGTCGACCTGGTTCGGGACAAGAACCCAGCGTGCTTGTTCTGCATTGGTCGCCTGCGTGGGTTCTTGCGCTCTTGCCGCTGGAAATTGGACATTACTCGGGGGGGAAGGGACGGAAGGGGCGGGAAGCGGTGCTTGAACGGGTGATGATGGGGGCGGGGCGCCGAGCATCGACGGCTTTGGTTGGGTGGCGGTGGCGGGCGAGGCGGCCGGCGCCTTGTAGGCCGACCTTGAAATCGTCACGTTGAGCGTCCTTATTTTAAGGACGTCGATCACGCTCGGGTCGATTTTCACGAGGAATGGATACACATCATCGCTTAGATGCACAGGTAATTGAACGCCGAGTAAATCAACTAGGTCTCCCTCCTTCACGTTAATCCGGCTCGCCGCTTCCTTCGAGATGGCGAGGGTTTTACCGAGGCCTCGCGTCTTCTCGATGACCAGGTTTATACTATCCTCAACCATACCAACATCATCACGCTGCTTTCACGTTTTATATCCGGCCACGCGTTGCAACCACGGGAAATATATACGATGGTTCGTGGCGAAATGTCCCTTCCGGCTTATGTCGACTTGGTAATACCGAGATCTTGCTACTAACTACTACCAAGTTCATACTTAAAAACAAAGTATGTTGACCTCCTATCGAAGAGAAAAAAGACCGCACCGCGATTGCTAATTGTTCCGCGACCCGCGTCACGATAATCGGGTTTATGGCATTATCGGTGACCTGGAGCGATACAAAATCAAATAGCAAGAAAATTCCAGATGCCGCGATGACGATGATCCAACCACTATTGAACGCTGAACTCGGATCCCGAGCACAATGCAGAAAAACGCCGTCTGGGCAATGACCAAGTATTGACACAAGAGGAATTCATGCATGGCACGTCACGATGACTTTTAACGCGTATCCAGGCAAAGGGTTCCCTTCATCGGATCATTTATCTCCTTTTTGAACCAATGAACCTTCATGCAAGAAGAAATAACCGAAAGAACTGACATTCTAGGCGATGACGGCCGCGTCTTGCGGCCGGGATGGGCACGGGATGACCTGTTCAATTACGACAGGAAAAAGATCAAGGCCAGCCCGCTGCGCATCAAGGAATGGGACTTCTGGGAGGCATTCAACGACAATTACCGTGTCGTGTTGAATATTTTTGACATTGGCCTTGCCGGCGTTGCCCAGTTCACGCTGACCGACTTCAACACGGGAAAATCGACCAACGCTAGCTTGCTCCGGCTATTCACGCGAGGATCGGTCGGCAATCCCGCCTCGTGGCGATACGAACGTCCCTTGTGTTTCAGAAAGGGCAATAGTCGGATGGAATTTAGCCGGACGGGCGATGACGTGCACTTGCTCGTCGACTTCCCGCGCAAGCAGATCAAGGGGGAAATCACGCTCCACAAGGATCCACAGATGGATTCCATGGTGAACCTCATTCCCTTTGAAAATCCCCGGCAGTTCGTGTACGCGGTGAAGATCATGTGCATGCCCGCGAGCGGCCAGGTCCGTGTCGGTGATAAAGAGTACCCGTTCAACGAAACCAATAACAGCTGGGGGGTGCTCGACTGGACACGTGCGGTCTTCCCCTACAAGAACCACTGGAAGTGGTGCATCGCCTCTGGCCGCGTTGATGGCGTTCCGATAGGGTTCAACATCGATTACGGCTTCGGCACCGAATCCAGCAAGAGCATGATCATCTATAATGGCAAGGGGCACCATCTGGACGTCGTGGAATACCAGCACGACCCGAAACACCTCGAGAAGCCGCTGGCCATCAAGAGCCCGGACAAGCGGGTCGACTTGACGCTCGTGCCCAAGTTCCACGAGAAAACCGGCGTGGACATTGGCTTCTTGGCGATGAAAGGGCTCAGCACCTACGGGTACTTCACCGGGGAGCTCGTGCTAAACGACGGGCGGATTATTCAGGTCAAGGAAACCGACAAGATCTTCGGGTGGGCGGAGGAGTTCTATCAAAAGTGGTAGAGGAACGCTGGTGCACGATGATTTGCCGGCCGAAAGTGATCATCGAGAAGGTACGCGTCGATCCCGGCGCTGGTCCCGACTATATAGACGCTCTATCGAAATCCATAGCTGCCATTTTCGACGCGTTCGGGGGCAAGTCGCTATTGAAGTCTTCAAGGGCGGTCTACCTTAAACCCAACGCGATAGACACCAAACCCTTCGTCTATACTCGACCCGAGTTTCTCGAACGCGTCATCGACTATTTCAAAGGCATCGGGGCCGGTCGCATCTACGTGATGGAGAACTCCACCCAGAGCAATTACACACGTATCGTGTTCGATGGGATAGGGTATGCACGGATCTGCCGGCGCACGGGAGCCATCCCGCTTTACCTGGACGAGCAAAAAAACGTCCGGATGGAATTTTCCCGCGATCCGCAAAAAGCCGGGGCATACGATTCGAACGTGCTCGAGATGCCCAGGATCCTGGTGGACAAGCTTATCGATCACAAGGACGAGAACCTGTACGTCAACCTGCCGAAGCTGAAGACCCACTCGATGGGTGTCGTGACGCTGGGCATCAAGAACCAGTGGGCATTCCCGGCCCAGCACGTCCGCAAGCACGATCACAACTTCAACCTTCATTCAAAATTGGTCGATGTCTTGGAGAAAATCCAGCCAGATTTCACGCTCATCGAGGGCATCGAGGGCACGATCCACGGCCACTACCCGCTCGTGGCGTTTCATGATCGCACGATCAAGCCGTTCCGTCTGTTGATCGGCAGCCCGAACGTGTTGGCCGCGGACATCGTCGGGGCGAGGGTGTTCGGGATACCGGCGGGCGAGGTGCCCTCGTTCAAGATCGCTATGGAGCGAAAGTTATGCGGCGGGATCCAAGGACTCGATGACATCGACGTCGACGGGGATCTTTCTGGGTACACGACGCGTTACGATTACGACATCGTCAAGGACGTGCCGCCGAACGTCAACATCGTCAAGGGGAAATCGTTGCTTTGTAGGGAGGGCTGCTTGAACAACCCCTTAATGGTCGCGCAGATGCTCCGTTTCGACTATGCTGGAAGGGGCAAGTGCGACCTGGTCATCGGGAAGGGGCACGACCCGGCGGTGATCGACGGCCTGCAGGGGCCCGTGGTCGTGGCGGGCCACTGCGCGATCGACGAGGTCGGCCAGCGCTTGCGCCAGCGGCTGGGGAAAGCACACGTGTTTTTCTCGGACGGCTGTAACAACCTCAGGGAAACCAGCGTGGGGCTTGCCAGGTTCATGGGCGTGAACCTGCTGAAGCTCGTCCCGTCCAGCGCGTTCAGGTCGATATCCCTCTTGCTCCAGGCGAAACTGCACGGCACGACTGCCAACGTGCCATCGATCCGGGAAGTCTTGACGCGCTACAAGGTCAAGTATTAGGATTATTAAGGTAAATCCGGTTCGAGTTATGCAGATCCCCTTTTTTTATATTCCTCCTTTCTATATCACTCGAGTACTTCGCGAGGCGCAATACCATATCAAAAGTTGGCGTTGGAGGCCTGGTCTGTTCCATCATCGGCCTCGTGCTGCTCGTCTTGATGATGTTCTTTCCCTTCTTGTTCTTGTGGTTGGCCATTATGGACGGCGCTGAAGTCGTTGCATTTTTAATGGCGGCATTCCAATTTGGCGGTCTCGCCCTCGGCATCGTCGGTCTCATCCTCGGGATAGTCGGGGCTGCAAAGGATGATAGAAAGGCACCCGGGATCGTGGGCATCGTTTTCGGGTCGATCGATATTGGCATTGCGCTCTTGACCCTCGGCTTGCTCCTGGTGCTCGCTTGAAGGGATAAACCCTTTATTTTTTTATCCGAAAGCCCGAATGGCGTGACACGCGAAGTATTAAGACAGTTCAGGGCTTATCTTTCGTATTAAAGCCTTGAACCAGTCTGGCCTGATGAAGCCGATATAGATGAAGAATACGGTTAGGATGATCAAGAGCCAATAGAAAGCCAGGAGCAGCGTCGCGTAAATGAGCCCGTCGATGACTAGACCTTGGATTATATTTCCAAGCGCAAACATAAAAAGTGAGACGATCATGAACACCGAACCGACCGCCATTGTTATAATACTCACCCGGTCTATTGATGGTCTTATTTTTCTATAACTACGAAATAGCTTTGAAGCAATCAACCCCCACAAGACGAGCTCGATGAAAAAGAATATCATTCCCATTTCGACCGATAACGCGTTCACTCCGGGGATAACAACGAATATTCCCCTGTATACATCGAGAATCGCCAAGAAGATGTTCGCCACAGCAAATAAGTAGAAAAATTTTTGCGACGGCGAGTCAAAAAGTCCTTGTAGGAACTTGAAAAGAAAGAGATTTGCCAGTATCACGAAAGCGAAGGAAAAGTTCGTCCACCAGAGGTACATTCCCTCACCAACTGGTATCCCGTTGAGGATCGGGACATCCCCAAAGGTCAACACGATGAATATCGGTAGCGTGCCGGTGAGAAATCCGATTCCAATCAACGAAAATGCCATTCCAAGATGATAGATGACGCGGGTCCGCCTTGTTCTATACTTTCTCCAAAGCTCTGCAGACACTAGTAACAAAAAAACCGTCACAACGGTCTGGAACACGCATTGGAAGAGAAGCGTGCCTTGATCCCAGTTCTGATAGTGATAATCTTGAGTTAACAGCATAATACATCCCAATGAATACTCATCGATGGTTTTGCTTGGTTTAGAATTCTCCCTTCTTGTAAATTAGCCCGTACCCGACCACGATCAGGCCGGCCAGCGAGACAGGCGGGCCGAAGATGCTCGTCCATATTCTCTCGAGTAAACCGATTTTATAGAGCAACCCGAGGATCATGAAGCCTGTAATGAGCAATACCATCCCGACAATGACGATCAATGCTTGAATTTTGATGGATCCCTTAAGCGTAATTGCCAAGTATAAGTACAAGAGGAATGGGATAATTGTAAGCGCCGGGATAGCATAAAAATTAATAGAGTCCGCAATAATAAAGGGGAAAGACAATTGGGATGTCGTGCACACGATTCCGAAGATGGTAAAGGTATATCTAGTCTTCTTGATGAACGTGCTCTCGATCAAATATTCAAGGGCAGTGAAGCCAAGCAAGGTCGAGAAGGTCGCGAGGCGATAATAGATGTTCGCTGGTGTAAGCTCGTATTTGGTGTAACCTGGGGTGAAGTAATCATCAATCACGTAGAACGCGCGGCCGACACCAAGAGCGATGAAAAACAACGCGATCCCCAAAAAATACTTTCTCGCGATGTCGCTCTTTGCCGCTTTGGACAAGCTGAGTAGCCCGATGGTAATGGAACCCGCGGACAACAGCACGTTCAATATAACGACGACCATCCTCTGTGGGTTCACCAAATAATTGTAATCCTCGACAAGAAGCATGTTTATTCACCCTAGACAGGTTTCGTGTTTGGGTATGCTAGGCATACACCATCACGATCATTCTCGAGGGATTTAATATTACCATTAGGCCGTTAGTTCACGACTGCAACATCTACTATGCCCGGCCCTCGATCAAATGTCGATCCCGGCGGCTTGAACCAGTCCTGGCATCGCATCGTGTACGGGCTGGAGCAGCGTTTCGTTCACGATCGGCTGGCTGAGCAAGGTCCCGAAGTTTTCCTCGACATGCTGCTTGGCGAGCACAAGCAGCCGCTCGATTTTCACGGCTTCTTGCGGCGGGATCGTGCCCTCCACCATGATCACGTAGAACGCCCGCTTGGTTCCGAGCATGAAGAAGTGGTAATCGTTGGAGTCGACCCTTTGCACGGCGCCGTTCGACCGGCGATCGCTCGATAGCATGTAATACTGCCCCCTGGCGTATGTCTCGGCGAAATGGGCGATGAACGGGTTGGTATTGTTGAACGGATGCCGGAAACAAACGTTATTTGGTACCCCGTGCTGGAGCATCAAGAACATCTTGATGATGCTCTTGGAGAAGACGATCTTGAAACAATTGCAGCAAGGGATCCCGATCGTGAGCTTGATGTTCCCATACACGTGGTCGAAATCCGTGGTTTTCTCGATCAAGCGGACCAGGCTATCCCGCAATGCAGCCTTGTCGGGCCCTGGCGTGAAGTAAAAGTCTTGCAAGTACAAGTCGTGATTTGGCCTGCCGCATGCGGGGCATCGCGCGAAAAACCGCATGAACTTGTCGTAAGTCGCGCGCTCGCCGGGGGACAATTTCGCCACGGGATCCTCTTCCGGGGCCATGCCGAAGAGACGCTTCAAGCGCCGCAATTCCACGAGCATTTCTTGCCGGAGCGACCAGAATCCATACGGCTGGTTTGCATCGTCGTGTTCGGCATCATCTTGGCGTTGGGATCCTGTTATTTCCGGGCGTGGAGGCGCCGCGTGAACAACGCCATCACGATGGGTGTCGAACTCCCGTCGCAATGCGCGCTTCAACCGGTTGAGCTCTTCACACATTTCTTGGCGGAGGGATAGAAATCCCGTTTCTGCCGGTGCAGGTGGTAAAGGCCGATGCAGGAGCGACAGCGGCAACGAGGTAACGGCGGGCACGCGATCCGGCGTGGAAGCCTGTTGCGTATTACCAGGATCCGGGGACGCGTCGTGCTCGCATCTATGATTCAGCATGTCCACGAGGGCGGTGATCGCGCCATGCCGCACCAAGGCGGCATCCCGTCGCTTACGCGAGGAACCCCTTCGGCGTGTTTCCTCGACGGATCCTTCGGGCATCGGTTTTCTTGAGATCATTTACGCTGTGAGAAATAATCAAAAAAGGCTCCTATAAATGTATGCAGCTTGTCAATTGATGCGACACTCGATCTATCCCCCACCGAATTGCACGATGAATGTAACATCGTCGGTGTCCTTGAGTTGGACATCGTGCGGGTCTTGTCCGTCTTTTGCACATTGTTTCAGGTTGAGACCGTTGATGAGCAGCACGACCATCTCTTGAGCAAGCCCACCATCCTTCATAAAGTGGCCGGTAAACTTGTTACCATATTTGGCCTGAAGTGCTTCGATAAGTTTGGCTACCGTGGGCGGTTCATCCAGGTTCACGCTGGCCACGCGGGTGCCGATGAATTTCGCCAGATGTGAAAGGAAATTCACCTTGATCGTCGGCACGTGATGTCACTACTTTCATTCAATTTGTCTTGGATCTTCGCGAGCGATGATCCATGTGAATCGCGGCACGGGAATGATCCCGTGCCTCGGCATTTCCATAATGAACGGTTCCATATCTTCATGCAAGAAATTGTTTTCATCGAAGGGCCTCGCGGGCTGTCAATTTCCACATCGTCGTTTTTAGTGGAAACGTCATCCGTTCGATGAGCGAGCGGTTCGCCAGTGAACCGCTTATTTGGCAGGCATTTCCTCGAAAATGGCATCGATATAGGCCTCGTATTGCATGTCCCGGAAGTACCTGAGTTGGATCGTTTGCGAGCGGCATACATTCGAGCATGCTCCACAGCCATGGCACGCGACGACATCCACGTTGATATTTTCGCTGGCATCGATGGAGATCGCGCTGTAGGGGCAAGCTTCCACGCAGCGATAACATTTCGAGCACGTTTCTTGCTTCTCTATGACTGCCCGGATGAGCTCGATCTCGTACTTTCCGTTGTTGACCAGCAACGAGGCGGCGGATGCAGCTCCCTTGGCTTGCGAGACGGAGGAGCCGATGCTCTTCTGGCCCTGGCACGATCCCGCAATGAATATCCCCGGCACCTTCGTCGCGACCGGGTTAAGGCGCGAGTGGAATTCCTTGAGAAAGCCCTCGGGACTCTGTTCCATCTTGAGCACCTTGGCGATCTGCGTCGTGCCGGTCGATGCCATCGAGGCCGATGATAACACGACGAGATCTGCTGTCACCTCGAGGATCTCGCCCGAGTTCTTGTCCTCCATGGTCACGATGACATTTTTCGTCACGGGATCTTCTTTCACGTCTGCGACCTTCCCGCCGACGAATATCACTCCAGCCTCGCGCGACCGCTTGTAGTACTCCTCGTAATCCTTCCCCGCGCAACGCATGTCGATGTACGAGATGATGATCTCCGCGTCCGGGATCTCAGACTTGATGAGCTTCGCGTTCTTGGCGGCCAACAAGCAGCAAACCTGGCTGCAATGCGCGTTGACCTCGCCGCGCGAGCCGACGCATTGGATCATGACGATGCGACGGGGCGTCTTGTGGTCGCTCGGGCGCACGATGTGGCCAAGGGTCGGGCCATTGGGGGCGATGATGCGCTCCAGTTCGAGCTGGTCGATCACGTTGGGGTACTTGCCGTAGCCATACTTGCTGTTTATGGGCTTGTAGAGGTCCCAGCCGGTCGCGAGGATCATCGTGCCGACCTTGTAATCTATCAGCTCGTCTTTCTGGCCGAAGTCGATAGCGAATTGGTCACAAGCAGCGACGCATTCATAGCAATGGATGCAAGAATCCAAGACGATGTCGAACGTCGTGGGCACTGCCTGCGCGAATGACCGGTCCGCGACCTTCCGGGCCGAGAAATTCTCGTCGAACGGGTTCGGGACGACGACGGGACATACCTTGGCGCACAGCCCGCAGCCGTTGCACAGCTTCGGGTTGATGTACCGCGGGTGTTGTTTCACGCGCACGTTGAAGTTCCCGATGAAACCGGTCACGGAGTCCACCTCGGCGAGCGTGTGGATCTTGATCTTCTGCTCCCGATTGGCCTCGAGCATCTTCGGCCCCAGTATTCAGATCGAGCAGTCGTCGGTCGGGAAGGTGCGATCCATCTGGGCCATCCTGCCGCCAATAGTATTTTTCCGCTCGACGATGATGACTTGCTTCACGTTCGGCTGGTTTGCAAGGTCTATCGCAGCCGACAAGCCCGCGACGCCGCCACCGACGACCAGGACATTTGGATCGACGTCGACGATCTCCGTCGGCACCTCCTCGAGTTCCATGGCGCGTGCTATGGCGGCCCTGACAAGCTGGTGTGCCTTTAATGTAGCGAGTTGCTTGTCATGCATATGAACGAACGCAGCGTGCTCGCGGATATTGACGAATTCGAGCATTCGTTCATTGATACTTGCATCCCGGAGCACCGCCTGGAATACCGGCTGGTGAGTCTTCGGGGTGCAAGCAGCAATGACGACACGATCGAGGTGATACTTTTCGATGGCTGCCTTGATGTCGCGCGCGCCACCTTCCGTGCAATACGACAGGTAATCCTCGGCACACGCGACCCCCTCGACAGATCTCGCGTATTCGACTAGATCCTTGCAATCGATCACGGATGCGATGTTGATGCCACAGCGGCAGACGAAAACGCCTACCTTTGGACGTTGTTGATTATTTTCAGGCATTATTTTCTCTCCTTTCACGATAGCCGATGAATCGTGAATCGGAATCCGATGGTTACAATTCTGGTGCATTACCTCCTCCGGTTCAGCTAGCATCAAGACTCCTAACGTATTCTTTCTGGGGAGCACAAGGATTCTTTCTTCACGGCGATGCGCCCGCAATCCCTGCAGACGTATTTCGCGTTGTCGATAATCCCCTTGCAAACGTGGAACATGTTTGCGACTTGCTTGCCGCAGTACTCGCACGTGTGCGGCAATCCCTTCAAATCGCAGATGTGGCCGGGTTCCGCCACGGGCTGCCCGCACACCTGGCAGACATGGGCTTCACCAGACTTGAGCGCAGCTTGCAAGAACAGCGCCTTGCCCTTGTCAGTCAGCCTGGCTGGCTGGCACAACGTGTCCTCCGTTTCCCCGACGCGGCCGCAGTTGATGCAATAAAAGTTCAACTTCTGCACAGCATCGATGGTCATTTTCTTATGTTTCACTGGCTCCTGGCACGCATGGGTGTGGGGACCGCGCTTCTCGCAATTCGGGCATAGGAACATGTCTCCGAGAGTCATTTCATCTTCACCTCGTGTCTTTATCATCTAGAACGTCGTTCGTTCATTTCAACTTGCCGATCACGAAATCAAGGCCGAGTTCCTTGAGCTTTTCTTTCGTCGGGATCCCGTTCTCGTCCCAGCCACGTGCAGCGTAGTATGCCGACTTCATCGCTTCGAAACCCTTGCGATCGATGGTGATCCCCTTTGCAGGCCCTCTTGTTTGCGGTTCCGAGAAGAACCGCTCGGGCAGCGTGTCGTCATCGCGCTTCCAGCCCTCGCGGATGTTGAAGCACTTGGAGAGGTTCACGATGCGCTCGCCGACCTTGCTCATCTGCTTGCCATTCAAGGGAAATCCCGTGACGAGCTCGTAGACCTGTGCCATCTCGTCGTCGTTCTTGTAAATGCCGCGGGTGAACTTGCAGATGATGTAAGAGTCGATGATCGCGTAGTTGTCCTCGACTTTCTTGATCTCCTTGGCCCTTTCGTCGGGCCTGTCTTCCTTGAACCTGTCAAACGTGCCCTTCTGGTCCGGGGAATACGCGCCGTTGCGCAAGTGGCAGCCACCCCGGATGGAGACCGCGAAGCCGACCGCAGCGGTCTTGAGGGCGCTCAGGTGGTAGCCAGGCAGCTCCAGGCCTTTCGATTGCATGGCGAAGTGCATGGCATCCTTGCCGATCTTCTGGGCGGCGAATCGTGTCCCGTTCGAGAGAAGGTCGCCCGCCTTCGTGTTTCGCGAGCACATCTGGTCGACGAAGCTGACCATCCCGTCGCCGTTCCCGAACTTGAGTTCCACCCCGCCACAGTCCTCCCTCGTGAGGTATCCCTTCTCGAATGCCTCCATGGCGAACGAGACGCAGATCCCCCCGCTGATCGTGTCGATGCCATCCCGGTCGCACATCTCGATCGCCTTGATGATCGCGTTCATGTCGTAGACGCCGCTGCAGCAGCCGAGGGCGAAAAGCGACTCGAAATCGACCGATGAGATGGAGCCCTTGTAGGGGCCCTCCTTGGCGAGGCAGAGGTGGTCGCACGCGATGGGGCAACAGGAACACGCGGCCTTCTTGACGACCCATTTTTCTGCCATCACCTCGCCCGAGATCTCGATCGCCCGGTCGGACGTGCCTTCGCGGAAGTTGTCCACGGGCAGGCAGCCGAGCTTCTGGAAATTAAGCGTGTTGATGGGCGTGCCGAGATCGCGATACTTGAGCGTGGCTGGTCCATTCGCTCGCTTGATGAGATCGAGGGCAATCGATTTCCATTCCTTCGGCTTGGCGACCTCTATTTCATGTGTTCCCCTGAATGCTAATGCCTTCAAATTCTTGGAACCCATGACCGCACCCATGCCGGTGCGGCCCGCTTGTCGGTTCCGGTCGTTCGTGATGCAAGCAATGCGCGACAAGCGCTCGCCAGCCTTCCCGATGGCGGCAACGCCGATTCGCTCGTCGTGGAATTCCTCGCGGATCTTGTCCTCGGTCTGCCAAGAGTCAAGCTTGCCCCACATGTCCTTGGCGTCGTGGATCTGTATGTCGCCGTCGTCAACGAACAAGTATACGGGTTTCGAAGCCTTTCCATAAAATTGTATTTGCTGCAAGCCTGATTGCCGCATTTGCTGGCCGACGGAGCCGCTGGAGATGGCCATGCCGAAGATGCCCGTCAGCGGCGACTTGGCAAACACGCCGTACTTGCTGCTCGTTGGGAGGTAGGTGCCCGGGAACGGCCCGATGTTGACGATGAGGATGTTATCGGGCGAGAGCGGGTCGATGCCGGGCTTGAGCTCGTCCCATAATGTTTTCGCTGCGAAGCCGTAACCCCCGATGTAATCACGCAAATACTCCTCCGGGAGATTACCGACTTCTATCTTGTCCTTCGTTAAATTGATCTTCGCAACTTTCCCGATGTATCCTTTCACCATGATCGTTCATCTTCACGCCTTCGCGGCGCTTGCCTCCTTCTGGGTTTCCTTGGCTTCTTTCTCGATCCCCTTGATGAGCGCGAGGACCTGCTCCTTGCGTGCCTCCTGGGACATGGCGTTGACCGGCTTGATCGAAATTGCTTCTTTCGGGCAATACTTGACGCACTGCGGTTCTTTTTCCTCGGTAGACTCGCAGAGATCGCACAAGATCGCCTTCTTGCGCGTTGTGTGGAGGGAAATGGCCCCGAACGGGCACACGCGGATGCAGAATGAGCAACCGTCGCACTTGTCCTCGTTGACGTGGATCACCCCGGTCTTCGCGTCCTTTTCCATGCACTTCTGCGGGCACACCGCGACGCAAGGCGGGTCTGTACAGAACTGGCAGCTCATGGCATAGTTGATGACGGGCTCGATCCTGATCCTCTGGATCCTGGAATTCAGAGCCATGAACTTTCCTTCATGTGCAAATGAACACGCTGCTTCGCAGACCTCGCAACCGGTACACTTTACAGGGTCGACAACCAATAATTGCTGATATTTAACCGACATCTGGTTCACGGGCTTGATTTATTCGAGTATGTCGATAGCGGTTTGATGAAGTGCTTCATGATCAATTCGCCGGCTGGCACGCGCTCCGATAACGGAGAGGGGTGCGGCCAGGCAATGAGAACGACCGAAGGCCGCTATTCATGCTTCATTATTGATCAATTATGTTAATAGGGTACTTTAAACTTATTACAATCGAAAAACGAACGCGTCTTGTTCGCACGAAAGCAAAACAATTTTCCAAAAGATGATCGAAAAATACCATGACACTATCCTTCCCATAGAATAAAAAGACGGATTACGGATCCGTTAGAGGAAACGGTGTGGACGGATGGCATTCCCTGCACGAACGAAGGATTTCAGGCCGCCAGCGACCTGGACATACACGATCAAGGTGCTCAATCACCAGAGGGATCTGGCATACAACAGCGAGGCGTGCGTCGGCTGCGGGCTGTGCATCCATGCATGCCCCATGGACGGCAAGGTGATCTCGTGGGGCACCACGCCGGTCGAGCGCATCCTCGTGGACGTGGGAAAATGCGTCCATTGCGGTGTTTGTGCCTATTTTTGCCCGGCCGGGGCCTTGAAACTATTCATCAACGGCGAGGAACGCATCGAGCTGAAGGAGGCCGCGGACCAGATCGAACGGCACTCCTTGCCCGACTTCACGGGCGAGACCCTCGCGCATAAAAAAACGGGCGCCCCTATCAAGAAGTACCTGCGCGGTTCATTGCACGTGCCGGCTGACCTGGACGAGGCCACCGTGAAAAACGCCGTCGCTGCTTGCCCTACTGGGGCGCTCGTACAGGCCGGGAATGGCCTCGTGGTTGACGAGCACAAGTGTTTTTACTGCGACGCGTGCTCGCGGGCGACAGGTGATAAAATAAAAGTGCGCCGGACGTTTTTGCTCGTTGATTTCAAGGACGGCATCTCCCCCGTCGTCAAGCGCATCATTGAACGCATGATGGACGAGCAAACAGCGGCCCGCATAATCAAGGGCGTGGACGGGTACAAGGCCCGAGACAAGACGAGATTGCTTCTTGACAACGCGGGAAAACCTTAATGCGCCGAAAAACCCCGCGAGATCGGACGAATCGAGTTGGAGGATGACATGATGAAGACCGTGAAGGTGTCTTTCATCGATCGGGATTTAAGACAAGTCATCAAGGATGAAACACCGTATGAAGTCGATGATGGCGCGGATTTCCTCGACGTGCTCGCCCGAATCGATGAAGAATACATGAAAGGATCGATCAAGGCGAAACGCGGGCAGATCTCAATTCCATCCATATTGCAGCTCACGTGGAACGCGCGCGACGGGACGTTTTTCGAGGACATCGGCGTGGAGGGCCGTGATGCTTCACGAAACTGGGTTCCCTTGAGAGCTGAACCCTTGGCGCCAGTGCCCGGCGGCACGGCGATCTGGATCTCGACCGACCCGGGCTGTTGATGACACAAGTTCGAGGAGCGCATGAATGCCGAGGATTATTACAAGGCGTTGGAAGGCCGCTTTCTCGGAAAAAAAAGATGGATCGCCAATTACAAGCACGAATGATGGAATGGCACGTTATCCGGATGATATCCTTGCTTAAAGCGGCGCGCATGGAGGGACGGGCAGACTTGCGGTCTGGATTATAACGTGTTTCGCGATGTCCATTCATGGATCCTGAGCTATCATCATTATATGCCCTCGGATTGAATTGAGATTACCTTTCGGGAAAAGCACGCGGTGAAATCTTCCATGGATGCCAAGGAACGCATTCACAAGGCGCTGGATCACGAGGAACCCGATCGCGTCCCCGTGAGCGAGGGCACGATCGACAACCTGAAGATCGTGGAGCATTACGGGGGAAAGTACGTGTTCAAGGGGATTAAGACCATGCTGGGAATAGCGACCCGCGTGATCCCCTTCAAGGACCGCGCCATCCGGAAGTTCTTCTCGTGGAAATCGACGTTGAAGGGCGGTTTGTCGAAGAACGCGAGGCTGTACCGGGCAATCGGCATCGACATGGCGGTCGGGCCGCTCTCGTTGTTTCCCGTGAAGTTTTTCCCGTGGGGATACGTCGACGAGTTCGGTAGAAAATTCCGGGTGACCAGGCACGCGGACGGGATGGACGTGGCGTTCTACGATGGCGGGTACTTCAACAGCTACGAGGACTACGAATCGTTCGAGCACCACCCGTCCATCGATGACGGGATCCGTGCAACTTCCATGAAAATCATCGGGGAGATCAACGATGAATTTGGAGGGGACATCTACATGATTCCCGGCTTTCCCGCATTGCTGGAAGCCACGTGGGAAGGCTTCGGGATCGAGAATTTCTCCCGGATGATGGCAAAACAAAAGGAGATCAAGAAGGTGTTCGATGACCGGGGGAAATTTGCCCTGGAGCAAGCCAAGCTCGCGATCGAGGCGGGAGCGAGGTTCATGCTCCTTTTCGACGATTACGGCTTCAAGACCCGCCTCTTCATGCACCCGTCAAGCTTCGAAAAGTATATCTTCCCGTGGCTGCGCCAGATATGCACCCATGCCCACAACCACGGCGCGAAGGTGTTGCTGCATTCTTGCGGGAACATTGGCAAGATTTTCGAGCCTTTGATCGATTGCGGCATCGACGCCTTCAACCCGATAGAACCGACGGCGGCGGATGCCGATTACGACATCTTCAAGCTCAAGCAGCGATACGGCGACAAGATCACGCTGAACGGGAACGTGAGCCCGCAAGACCTGGCGTCGAAGGGCAAGGATTACATCATCAACTACACGAAACGGTTGATCAAGGAATGCGCGCCCGGTGGCGGCTTCATCATCGCCTCGGGGCATAGCATCAACCCGGAAGTGAAACTCGAGAACTTCCTTGCCATGAGGGAGACGACGCAGAAATATGGCAAGTATCCGATTGCGATACCTGATTAGGTTAAGACTTTTTCCCTTGCGAAAATCGTGCATACACTCGCATTAACATTTTCCTTGCCGCGAACTTGTTTTACCTGGTTACGAGCCCGGCTAACGTGTTCTTGCAAGTGATCGCGGTCGCCATCCCGACCTTCAGGATAACCTGGCTCGTCGTCGCACGAAGGTCGTTCACTTGATCGTGCGGATGAGCAATTGCATCAAATAATTGCTTGTCTATATGTTGGAGAGACGCGTTATATGAATTTTATATGGGTTGAGCTTGGTCTAAGCTTGAGCTTGGCCTTCTTGTTATTCGGGTGGCTGCTGTCCATCCGTGCCAGGAAAACCCTTGAGCTGGTTTCGAATAGATAATCCAAGCTCGTCCCTCAATTCCTTCGGGATAACGACCTGACCCTTGCTATTAAGTCTTGCCTCCATGGTAATACAGCTCCTCATCGGGATGAATTACTTGACGACCGTCCCAAACACAATCGGGAATCTCTCGAAATTGGAAAAGTCAGACTAAGTAAGAAGATAGAATAAGTGCTCACGCGAGCTTCTTGCTGCACTCGGGGCGCGAGCATTTTGTCCGACGCGCGCTGTGAATTCACGTCTTTGCATGGATCGTGAGTAAGCCATTGAAATGTGAATCGAACGTGACAATATCCTTCACGCCGTACTTTCGCCCAATGAAGATCAAAGAGGCATCCGTGAAGCTCAAGATCCGACCCGGTTCAATGAGCTTACTCAGCACCTGGGCTATCGGGCGTAACTCCTCTTGCGGCAGGGGAACAATCGTGAAGAACCGGTCATCCCCCCAAAACAGCAAATCAAGGCTCGCTATCGCTTGCCGGTTTCCATTGGTCCTGAAGTTGGTCAGCGTGTAGACCTCCGCCACGACCGTTGAGGGAACGAGAATGGACACGTGGACGGTCCAATCGAAACCTTTTAAAATTTCTGTTGCCAAGGCATGGTGCTCGTCCTTCTTTAATCGGAGGGCATACAAAAAGCCCGTATCGAGTAATATCCCTGCCATACTCTCACAGCCCGTAGATGAGTTCATCGTCAGTTTTATCCAGGGCGTGCAACTCACAATCGACCGCATTCTCCAGGATGCGATTCACGGTTGCTTTCGTCAACTTAGGTTGGCTTATCTTGCTCGAAATGAAGCTGTCAAAATGCTCGTGGCAGAATTCGATACATTTATCAAGCAAATCTTGTTGTGTTATTTTCTCCCCGCGATCGATGAGAATTTCTGCTTGGAATTTATCGAGCAAGGCCTTACGGTTCAGCTTCACGTTTGCCATGATGTCAAGTAGAACATTCTACTTATTATACTTTTCGATTTAGATCATGCTGAATAAGCGCATCTGATTTATTCCACCACTACCGACGACCTCATTGTTTATTTCGGTCTGTGAGAGGATCGCAACACAATCTTGCTCGGAATGAACCTATCCGGTGTCAAGTTCCGTGGCGTGCCACGCGCTTTGGTTTCTGGCCCCATTACAGCTCTAACTCGTCATTTCACCTGATGCCGCAGTAAAAGCTGCTCGATCTCCTCTTGCGCGTCGAGAATCTTATACCTCAAACCGATGTTGCGACGCTTGAGTTCATCGATCGTTTCCCAGATGGAGATGCCAGCGAACGCGGCCGCCGCTCCAAGCGAGATCTTGTCATCAACGTAATCCTTGACGGCGATGTCGAGTTTCTCCCCGGCGATGCTCTTGCGCAGCAAGCGCCGCACCAGCGAGGACTGGTCCTCGAGGGACCGGGCCCTTATCTCATCGATCTTCCTCTTCATGTCGGCGGGAATGACGGGAATGATGATCGACAGTTTTTCAACCATGCTTCTCACCTCGTTCTATATATTCCTGGATTATATTGGACGATACCGGAGGATATAATTTTTCGAAGAAAAAGGTTATAGGTGCACGAAATTCATGATGTTGATCGAAAAAGGATTATTTTGCTGAGCCATTTTTTTTTGCGCTAATGGGTTGGAAGGCCTTGTCTGGCACGAGCAACAACACGATCTCCAACCTTCTTTCAAGGCACCGGTGCTATATTCCGCCCGCAACGCATACACTCTTGTGAAGACGATGCGTTTTAGATGGTTTTTTAATGCGACGGGTCATTCAAAAACCCATCTCAAGGACGTGGTTCCATGTCTGAATCAAAGAGCAAGATGGCCCTCCTCAATCGGAACTTGCGAATTCTGGTGAAAACAGGAAAGATCGTAATGGGCGAGAAAAACGTGCTGAAACAATTGAGGACCGGCCAGATGAAATTGCTAATAATTGCAGATAACTTGCCAGTGCCATATAAAAACGAGTTGCTCCATCACGTGTCCCTTCAAACTCGCAAGATCGAAGTGTTCACGTACCCAGGCTCGTCGATTGATTTAGGGAATCAAGCAGGAAGACCCCATTCAGTGGCGTCAATCGGCGTCGAGCAAGCAGGTGACAGTAAGATCATCGATGTAGTAAAAGAGTTTTCTTAACACGAATAGTAACACCATACAGAGATAACGAACATGAGTTACAGTCTTGATCAAAAGAGTATGGGATTTATTAGCTATTTCGAGAATATTTCGGGTGCCCAAGTCGATGATTGCATCTCCGAGGACGCCCGCATCATCTTCATCGTGAAAAAAGGCCAGGCCGGCCTCGCCATCGGAAAAAAGGGCGCCAACATCAAGAAGGCCATGCGCGATCTCAAGAAGGAAATCGAGATCATCGAGAACGGTGATACCGCGCAAGAATTCATCAAGAACGCCCTTGCACCCGCCGAAATCCAGGAAATCACGATCTCCGAGGGCCGTGCCATGGTAAAGATCGACGCGAGCCAGCGTGGAATGGCGATTGGAAAGGGCGGTTCCAAGATCGACCGCTGCCGGAAATTACTCCAACGCCACTTCAACATCGATGAGGTCATCCTCACCAAGATGTAGAACGGTGCTGCTGGCCGTTTTCTTGTCGCTATTGCCATTCTCGGCTAGAGATCGTTCACGTGCCGATGTTATAGCCACACGCGCTTGCTTGTACAGGTTTTATGCCCATGCCGCTCGTCAAGACGGGCGATATAAATGCGTTGGGTATACATGCGGGCGAAGAGCAAGTGTATTATACCGATCGCGATGAATACCAAACCGAGAAGACTGGACATCCAATTAATCCACTGGAAGAAGCAAATCGTTGTTGTAATGAACGTGCTCATAAACATCGTAAAGAAATGGGGCCAATATGGCACGTACGAGTAATATTAATCAGCCGGATCGACGTTTGCAGGATGATACTATTTTTTAACATATGCATTTCTTAAACAGGGCTTGGGCTAGAACGCTTGTCGTGAACTACCCACGGCCTAATTCTGTGGTATCCCGGAACGCATCAAGGCACGATGCACGCCCCCGGTGGCAGGTCAGGCCGCCGCTTCGGCTAAGCTTGAAGAAACGGTTAGCAGATTCCTCTGCGCCGTCGTCGATCTTGAGCGTGACCCCCGATTAAAGAAGTCGGGAGCTTTCTCGGGCAATTTTATAGAAGAAATAGAACAGTACGTAAAAAACGGAGGAATAGGAAAAACGGCACGTTTAACGTGCGGAAAAGGCGATGCGTTCCTTCTCTTCCTTCCGTGCGACCGCGAACGATGCCGAGTCGCCCTTCGCGGCCGCGAGGATCTCGTCGGTGAGGCATTCCTCGATCGTGACCGGGCTGTTGTGCGATCGCCGGCTCGCGCCGAGGGCAATGAGGTGGATGGCTATGTCGACGCGGCGTGCAGGTGCAACGTCCACGGAACTCTGGTAGGAGATGCCACCCATGCTGATGCGAGTCGTGTCTTCCCGCAGCGAGGCGTGCTCGATAGCATTCACGAGCACCTGCACGGGGTTTTCCCCGGTCTTTAAATTGATGAGTTCAAAGGACCGGCGGATGATGTTCAATACCTTCTGCTTCTTTCCCGCCCGGCACGATGTCCGCTTGCCCTTGATCCTCGCCCTGATGGTGCCAGGAGTCATCATGCGCGTGGCAAGGCGTTCCACGATGCTCTGCTTGTGTTTCCAGAAGCGTTTTTTCTGGTACAAGCCGGACATATGCGGGACGCCGATGTCCCGCAAGTTCATGTAGCGCTGGAGGCCTTTATCGCGTGTCGTAACGTTTGTTGGCCAACGGCCGAAAAGCAAGATGTTGGTATTAGTCACGGTCTCGAAATCTTCGATGACGGGGGCCTCCTCGTCCTGGGTGGGTTCGATCTTGGGTGCTTCGGCCACGGGTGCTTCGGCCACGGGTGCTTCTTCCTTCGGGGCTGCCATAGCAGATGCCTCGGGCGCCTCTTGGCCTACTTCCTCCTTCTTAGCTTTCTTCTTGGCCATATCTTGCCTACCTCGTTGCCTTCTCCTTCTTGCCGGATAACAGCGCCAGCACCGACACGTTGTTGATCTTGATGACTTGCCAGCGCACGCCGGCGATGTCACCCCTCGCACGACCGCGTGGCCCGCCGATCCCGGATACGTAGACATTGTCGTGCTCTTGAACGAAGTTCAAGGTGCCATCGCCAGGGAGAAATGCGGTGATCGTCTTCCCGTTTTTCTTCAACTGGACACGGACGCACTTTCGGATGCCGGAGTTGGGCTTGCGTTCTTCCCGTCCCACCTTTTCGAGAACGATGCCGGATGCCATGGCCGAGCCTCCTAGGGGGTCTGCGATATATTTCAGGCCCAACTTCTTTTGGATGTAATTGTAGTCGCTCCATCGAAGCGATTGTCGCTTCTTCTTAAGCTTTCGGCCGGCGAACTCGCCACGTGGGGATTTATTTGCCATCTGATCTCTATGTCGAATTAAATGAACCGGTGGTAATTAAAAACGCCATAATAAAACTCCCCACCTTCCCCACGATCAAGAGCGGTATTCCCGCAATCACGTATTCATAGGAAAGAGCAGTTCCATGAGCATTTCCAAAAAGAAACGGACTTTTACGTCCAATTCCTCGACCCGTTCGCTTTCAACGTCCATTGCCGGCTTGAAATCGACGAGAGATCGGTGGCAATTCCCGCAAGCAATAGCGATCGTCCCCGGCGTGGTCTCGGGATCGTTCGTCAAGTTTTCCATTCGTCGTACCCCGTATTCGATCGCGAGGTCGGGATGTGTTTCCAGCAACCCCGCTCCGCAACATCGGAGATCCTGGGACACGTGGGTCGCCTCGTACCCGGCCGCCGCCAACAGGCGCTCCATACCCTCGATGGCCTTTGTGCGTGCCGCGGCTTCCGTGATCGCCTGGCACGGGAACTGTATATATGCCCTCTTTTTCCCGTTCCTTGCCTTTTCGGCGGCCATTTTCTCGATAACGGGGCGCAGTATCTCAATGCTTTCTGGATCGGCGAGAAGCTCGGCGTAATGCTTGATTGTCGCAGCGCACGGGGAACCGGTTATCATCTGTGTCGCGCCCGTGGAGGACAAGCGCTTTTGCAGGTCCCGCAACGTGCTCGTGCACGAGCCGCACGAGGTGAGGATTAATGTTTTTTCTGCCTTTTTCGTGAATACCTTGAAAAGCCGCTTGCCGTTGTCCATGAACTCGCCATCGTCAATCGATTGGAGAAAAGAACCGCAACAAGACTCGTCCTCGACAATGATGCGTTTCGTGTCAACGCCGAGCAGCACGAGCAGCTGATAAGTCCGGTGGACGAGCCGCGGGTAACTCGCCGAGACGAGACAGCCGGGAAACACGATGATCTTGTCAAATACTTGCAAGGAGGATTGCGTGCCAATTGAACGAGCCGGTATGGCCAGGTCATCGAGAAACACATTCGTTGCGCCGATCCGGCCGCGCTCCACGAACTCAACATGATAATCGGACAAGGAATTCTCATGATCCGTCAAATAGTCGCGCATGGCCTCCTGGACCAGCTGGAAGGGCTTGAATTCCCCTGGGCAGATCGCGTCGCATGCACGACATCCCGTGCAAGGCCAGGCCACCGCCTCGCCGTTCCCCAAGTAGCGCTCCAGGAACTCGTGGAGGTCGTGTTTCCGGGTGGCCCTCGTGACCGTGCAGATATGGCTGCACTTGAAGCCACATTTCACACAATCGTCGTATTTCATGCAAAAACCCACGTGGACAGAACGCCTCGAACCAGCCGGCGCTCATCTTGCGTGTCTAACAAGACCGTGAAGTGCCAAGCTTGTTAAAAAGGTGATGCCGTGCAAAAAAAGGTGAGATAACGAAGAATTTACATGAATGTTTTCTTAGAGTGATTGTAAAAACTCCTTTACATTCACGCGCCTTCTCTGGCGATGGGATTCCCGCGCGGCGAGGGGGATCACGATGGTCCAGACGTTATTTTCGAACGTCGTGAGATCTTCATCTATGGGTTTCTTGGCATCGAGCGATTCCACGAACTTCTTGAGCGTCACGTGCCAGTAATCAGGATACGGGGCGTGTGCATCGCCTGGATCGGGCAGCAAGGCCTCGCCCTTCTCGTCCTTGCCCATGTAAAGCATCGGGGGGCCATCCCGGGGGTTCTCGATCATGCCGTCCGAGCCATGGATCGTGAACATCGACTGCCCGGGCGTGGTCCAGCCGCGGCCCTCCTGGCTGCCGTTGTAGGTCCACTCGATCCCGTCCTCGAACGTGACGTTGAGGAACACGGTCGATTCTCCAACGATTTTCGAGTAGGGCACGCGGATCAGTTTCGCGTATACCTCCACAGGCTTGCGATTTTTGAGGATATATCGCATTGTATCGTAATGGTGGACGAACCAGTTGAACGCGGAGATGTCGCCGTGGAGCTGGCGCCACCAGAGGTTGAAGTGGTAGTCGGCTTCGTTGAAATAGCTCACGACGAAGCCGACCTGGCCGATCTTACCGTCGTCGATCGCCTTGCGAACGGCCTGGATCCTCGGCGCCCAGCGGTATTGCTGGTTTACGACGCAGAGCAGGTTCTCCGCCTCTATTGTCTTGAACAGGCCCATCATATGCTTCAAGTCGTTGGTTTCGGTAACGAACGGCTTCTCCGTGAGCACGTTATTCAGGTTCTGGACGGCTTCCCACACGTATCGTGCGTGGTACTGCGGCGGGGTGAGGATCAGCACTGTGTCTGCCTCTACCTCCTTGTAGGCGTCTTCGAGCTGGACGAAGCAAGGCGCGTCGCCGAGCCCGTATTGTTTTCCTTTCTTCCAAGTGGTCTTGTCGGGATCCACGAGCGCGGTCATCTCGACCCGCTTCGTGCCGTTGAATAGCTTCGATTGTCCTTCTGGAGAGAACAAGGGCAACCAGTGATCGCTTATGTGGCCGAGGCCAACCGCGATAAACTTGTACACTTTTGCCATGGGTTCAATCAAGTCCGTCTGTCGAGATTTCAGCTAAGGTAAAGCATTGGATGAGCAGATCTGGCAAGGCCCTTTTTTAAAACTTAAAGTATAGAACGTGAATATTCATGGAGGGATACAAGGGATACCTCATCCCTTTAGAGCAAAGGGATGATGTCGACCACCGAGTTCACGACCAGCGATGCTTTATAGCTAGATGCTTCGTGATCCTCCCGATTTGATTCACCGGTCAACACGAGAACGGATGTGATGCCGGTATTGATGGCCATCTTGATATCCGTGTATAACCTGTCACCAACGATCACTGCATCCTTGCTCGTGTAACCGTGCTTGGCAAGGATGGGATCGATAAAGGCGGAATTCGGCTTACCGAAGGACTTGGAGGGCCTGATGCCCGTGGTCATCTCAATCGCCTTGATGAATGTCCCGACATCGGGAACGGATCCGGTTTCCGTCGGGCACACGATGTCATCGTGCGTCGTGAAGTACGGGATGCCTTGCCTTACCAGTGTTGTCAACTGGACGAGCTTCTCGTAGGTCAGCTCCGTGTCGTAGGTCAGCAGGATGCATTCAGGACGTTGTTGTTCGAACGCGAAGCCATTTTCACGCAAGTACTGGTCAACGGGCTTGTTAGCAATCCAGAATATTTTCTGGTACCCGTTGTCCCGAAGGAATGACATGGCTGCTTGGATGGAAACGAGGACATTGTCCAGCGCGATATTTAACCCGAGCGAGATCAACCGTTCATGATGTTGAACGGGTGTTCTTGACGAGTTATTCGTTAGCACGTAAAAAATCTTTCCAGAAGAGGAAAGTGCTTCTAGAAAGCGATTTGCCCCTGGTATCACTCGCTTGCCAAGTGCCAGGGTGCCGTCCCGGTCCAAGAAGAATATTTTCTTGCTCCTGAGCATTCGACTTCGAACTCCGCGATGTGTGAAATGGGAAGCGATTTTTAATGGTTCCCCGGAAAAATCCCGAAAAAAGGAGGGATCTCCACACCAATCCCTAGGGAATATGGAGATCGCCCCGCCGCGGTGACCCGGGGCACCCGAGCACCTACCAGTCCACGTGCGTGCCCTTGTCGTTCGACTCGTAGGCCAGGAGCGCCACCTTCAGCGCGCGCCGACCGTCCTCGCCGGAAACGGGCGGCGGCAAGTCCTCGTCAATAGCCTTGATATAGTGATCGAGCATGGTAGAGTTGGCGTCTGGACCGAACGGGTGCCATTCCGCGCTTTTTTCACGATCGTTGAAGAAAACATCGATGTTCTGGTTGAACATGTCGATCACGATCGTCATCTTCGACCCGTACACCACCATCGTGAGGTCGCCCCACGTGGGATATGCCTCGGGGCGGCTCCAGCTGGGATCGATGCTCGCGGCCGCGCCGTTCTCGAACGAGAGGAGGACCATGCCGGCATCGTCGCAATCGATGCCATCGTGGAAGAGCCGCTTGGCGATGCCGAAAACGTGCTTTGGCGTCCAGCCCGTGAACCAGAACAGGAGGTCGGCCGCATGTGTCGTGTGGTCCATCACCGCGCCTCCGCCAGCCAGCTGCTTGCTGGAGAACCACGCGGTCGCCGGGTCCCGTGCGTCGGGCATGCAGCCGTGGTTCGTCGACGTGATGCCGAGGATATCGCCGGCCTCCCCGCTCGCGATCGCTTTCTTTGCCTCTTGTGCTGACGGGTGGTACCGGCAGGGATAGCACTGAAACAGTTTCACGCCGTGCCTGGAGGCCGCGTCGATCATGCGCTTCGCGTCGTCCAGGCGCGTGGCAATCGGCTTCTCGACGATAACGTGTTTCCCGCGCTCCATGGCCGCCAGCGCTGCATCGACGTGGTTTGCAGTCTCGGTCGTCACGAGAACCGCGTCCAGGCCATCCAGCGCAGCGAGTTTCTCGTACGTGGGGAGGCGCGGCAACTTGAACTCGTTCACGACGCGCCTTGCACGCGCATCGTCGAGGTCGCAAAAGCCGGCGATCTCGACGTTGTCCATCTGCTTCAAGACTCGCGCATAGCTAAAGGCGTGCATGTGCGCAAAGCTGGCGATGCCTATCTTGATTTTCTTCACGCGAATCCCTCCAGCTCGATGGTCTGGTGGCGCCTCGCCGATTCCAGCGCGGCGAGGCACGTCCGCACCGCGAGCAGCCCGTCGTCGCCGCTCACCTTCGGGGGCTTCCCGCGGGTGATCGACGTGATGAAATCGTCGATCTCGTTGTAATAGCCATCCCGCGCGTACGCGTTCATGGCCGCGCGGCCCGAGGCCGTGTATGTCTCGATCGGGTGCTTGCCCGGTATCGAACACGCAAGCAAGCCATTCTTTCCAGATATCTCTATGCTGGTCGAGAACGGGTAGGTCGATGATGCTGCCCAAGATGCCTCGGCAAAGCCTAGCTCGAGCCCTTCCCCGGGCCCGAAGTCCAACACGACATGGGAGATCCCGAAGAATGGTTTCCCGCTGGTAGGGATCGGGGAAGCCACCGCGGAGACCCGGGCCGGCGCCTTGCCCGCGAGCCAGCACATAAAATCGACGTCGTGAATGGACAGGTCGAGGATGACCGTTCCCGATTTTTCCTCGTCGAGGAACCAGGATGCCCAACCAGGCGGCGGCCCGCGGCGCGTGCACCGTGCCATTTTTGCCTTTATTTCACCCGACGTGACCTGTTCCTTGATGGCCAGGTACTCGTCATCGAACCGCAAGACGTGGCCAAGTCCGAGCTGGAGCCCCTTGCTCCTCGCGGCCTTGTTGATGGCCTGGCACTTGGCGACAGCCCGTTCCATGGGTTTTTCGAGGAACACGTGCATGCCGCGGTCGAACGCTGCGAGGGTGACCTCCCCGTGCGTGAACGTGGGTGTCGCCACGACCGCCGCGTCGGCCGCCTCGCTCTCCAGCATTTTTCGCCAATCGGAATAGTATTTCGCGCCTAACTTCTCGATTTCGGCCTTGTCGGTCTCGTTCGACGAGAACACGGCGACGAGGTCGGCGCCGGAGTGGTTCTTGATGTTTTTCCCGTGGATCTTTCCCATGAAACCGAATCCCATCAGCAAGATTTTTGGTCTCAAGTCGGTCACCCGCCAGTTTTTCGACGGTCCTTGTCTCTAGAACAGCCGTTGATCATAAATACTGACGCGGCCAATGCCACGCAAAACGAGTGGGGAACCAGGGAGATGGCCGCTTACTTGAGCGTCTTGAGCACGATGCACGTGTCTATGTTCGTGATCCCGTCTATCATGCTGAGCTTTCCCTTGATGAAATCCTCGAGTTTTTCCATACCTTCGAGGTCGACCTTGATCCAAAGACCACATTTCCCCGCGAGGTAGAAGGCCTCGTCCACCTCATCGAACTTCACGATCTCGTTCATTATCTTCTTTTGTTCAGACACCTTCATCTCGATGCGAATGAGCCCTTGAAGCCCGCGGCCGAGCTTTTGCGAATCCGTCTCGATGGTGAATTTCTTTATGATGCCCTTCTGCACGAGGTCTTTCACCCGGCGTCGAACCGTGACGTCGGTCATCTCGATCACCTTAGCAATGTCTTGAAAGCTGCGCCGCGAGTCCTCCTTGAGCAAATCGAGGATCTTGAGATCCACTTCGTCTAGGTCGTTATTCACTCTCGTCACCGATAACGATGAAGCAAGAGTGACTAGTTCTGAATTGGTAAAAAGATTGCGTTTTCATATCCAAAGTAAGAAGTTTTACATGCGCGGCTCGACCGTTTCTCAAAAACCCGCGCTATTAATAGCGAACACGTGATAATAAAATGAAAATTCCAGCTGGCTAGCGCCAGCCGTCCCTTAACAAGCTTTTTTTTATCGTTGCTCGCGATTCCCTCATCCGAGCACACTCCCGGAAACTACATGGTCCGCCACGTGCGGTACCCGCAAATGAAAATGGGAGGCTGGAGCCAAATGACTTGTCCCACTGGGCCCACCCGCATAGGAAACCAAGAGTCCGGCACCGGCACGCTCGTCGTTCGTGTCCCGTTTGGAAAGCACGTCGCTTGCGACAGGCTACGGGAATAGGGACACGACATACATGTTCGTGATAGGAATGGATGATGAAACATGAAGCGAAGTAACAATAAAGTTAAAGACATTAAAGACGAAGAGGAATTCACCACTGAGGATGGAGAAGAAAAGCCCGTTATTGCTCTCCCTGATCCCTTGGAAGAGGTAGACAAGGACGCAATCATCGGGCCTGCCTTGCTAAGCCAGCTCAGCACGGCAATGTTATACAAGCTACTTCAGCAAAAAAAGGTTCCCGGCCGCGCTAAGATCCGCAAGGTTGACGCTCGGGCAAAGGCATTGACGGGGATGGTGACTGCTGGCGACCTGTTAGCGTTGGGAATAGAAGTTCCCAAGCATGCCACGATGCCGCCGGTCACGAATGCCCTCCACGTGGATGTACCGGACTTCATCCGCGAACACCACGAGATGTACGAGAAGTTCAAGCCTGGGACGGGAAAAAGGATTGATGTGCCCGTTGGTGGCATCGACGTGCACGTGGATAATCTCACGTATGCCATTGCTAATCCGGGCGGCATCGTGACCGCGGATTTCGTGGGGAACGAGCAAAACGGCATGATGCACCTTGCACGCGTGCTACGGGAGCACGGGGTGACTTGTGTTGCGATGGAATCGACTGCCGAGTATTGGCTCAAGATCTACTGGTTCATGCACGCGCAAGGGATCCACGTGCTCGTGGCGAACCCGAAACAGACCAAGGAAACCCAAGGCCAGAAGACCGACTTGCGCGACGCGAAGCGCATAGCCATTGCCTTTCGGGACGGCAGGTTGAAGCCTTCCGTGTTGTGTACCCCCGAACAGTTTCAACTCCGCAAACTTAGCCGGGAGATGACCGAACGGAAGCAACAAGCGACGGAAGAGATCAACGCGCTAAAGGTGATGTGCCACATGTTCGACGCGCC